>NZ_JAQDPG010000003.1:0-351911 GCF_027659535.1 Enterococcus malodoratus
TTTAACTTAAATAATAGAATGGACTTTCTCATTTACACAAAATATTTTACACTCTCAACCATAACAACCAGTATGAATAATCATTTCTCTTACAATAATTAACCTAGATATAGATCCCACCAATCTTGAAATTTTAACAATTCCCTATTTTGTTGTACAGTCCCTCACACCTTCTGCGAAATGTAAATTTGAAGTTTCCTTAAAGACCATATTTCTCGAAATAGAATTCTTAGATAAAGGGAGGTTCCCATGCTAAACAAAGAAAGTATTTATCAAAGCTCACTGCCTAAGATTCATGAGAACAGCATTATTGTTGCCCCGCATCAGTTGCTGCGCTCTTACATCGCGACTTATATGTTTACCAATCCTAGCACCATGCCCGATCAGCAAACGATCCTGCCAACTATCAGCTCGACCTTGGTTTGCACGTTTCAAAACGGTCAGTTCACTGCAGGATTGCGAGGTGTCAATACTCGACCTACAATGATCGCGGATTATGCGCGGCAATTTGATTTTATGTTTCTGGTAGAATTTCACGCTGCCGGACTCTTTCCCTTTATCAGGATTGATCAAAACCATTTGATGAATGAAGGGTTCTTACTTGCCGACTTAAATCAAGCGCTATATACAGAAATCGCCGAGGCCTACTACACTGCGGTAGACATTCCTGATTTGGCTGATAAATTGGATGCAATCTTTTTGACGCATTTATCGGAAAATGAAATCAATTCGACCTTTTCCTTGGCCTTTGAAAAACTGCTTGCGGCAAACGGCGCTATTCGCGTGAAGGACTTGGCTACTGAGACCTACTACAGCGAAAAACATCTGAATCGTTTGTTCATGAAATATGCTGGAACCAAAATTAAAACTTGTTCTCGGATCATTCGCATGAAAAACGCCGCTGATTTATTGAAGGCCAATTATCCGGCTGGTCACCTTTTTGAACAAACCGGACACCATGACTATGCTCATTTTGTTCATGACTTTACGACTATCTATGGCATCACGCCGAAGGAATATTTGACTAAAATGTCCCTTTTTTACAATGACCCCTATAAGCTGTGAGTGTATACTTTTCAAGTGTAGAAACGAAATCAGAAAAGGAGGTTTGATGATATGTTGATGCCTTATATTAGATTCAACGGGGATTGCGAAGAAGCTTTTTTGTGGTATGCTCGAATCTTTGGTGGTGAGATCAAGCACTTGGCGAAGTATGGCGACATCCCAGAAAATCCGGATATGCCCATGAGTGATGAACTGAAAAGAAAAGTTATGCATGCGCAAATAGTGCTACTGAATCTGGGCGAAATGAGCGGCGCTGATAGTCTTGAAACAGTTCCAAAAAGTGGGAATATTTCAATCCAAGCCCATATGCCAAAAGAAGACTTGGCCAGAAAAATATTTTCGGAATTAGCCGTTGGCGGAAATGTCCTAGGTGAACTGGCTACGAATCCCCCACCAGATGATAGCGGTATTAGCGGGTGTGTGGCAGATAAATATGGTGTAACGTGGATTGTCTCTGCGATGAAATCAGTCTAAATCAAAAGATTTCCAAAAAGATAGTTGCTAGTAAAATTTGCTGGCGGCTATCTTTTTTGCGTTCAATTGACCTATCAGGTAAATCCTGTTACACTTTTATTGACCTAATAGGTAAAGGAGTGATGACGTTGTCTGAAATCAATACGAATGACCCGAAAATCCAAAGAATCATTAATGCGGCGTTGCAGGAATTTTCTTCGCGAGGATACGATGAAGCTTCAACGAATCGAATCGCTAAGTCGGCAGGAATATCGAAGGCGCTGATGTTTCACTACGTCAAAAGCAAAGAGGATCTGTTTTTATTCTTACTGAACTATTGCAGAAAAACGATTGATAACGACTATTTAAAAAAGATGGATTTGCAGGAAAAAGATCTCTTTAAACGGCTGCTGCAATCATATTCCTTACAAATCGAATTGATGAAAAAGAATCCTTGGATTTTTGATTTTACTAACTTGTCGTTCGCAACAAAATCGGAAACGATCAATCAGAAACTAGCAGAAATGGCTGCACAAGAGCAATCAGTTTGTGCGGAGGACCTATTTCGATCAATCGATTCTACAAAGTTTCGTACAGGACTCAATGTTGAACGATGCAAACAATTGATTCTTTGGGGAAATATCGGTTTTACGAATGAAATTTTGGAGGAATTGAAGCATACGGATTATGAACAGATCGACTATCAAGCGATCAGCGATAGATTATCCCAGTATCTCGAGGATCTTCAGATGGTTTTTTATGGTGAATAATTGGGGGAACCAGTATGAAAAGAGTTCTGATTTTAGTTGGTGGTCTCCTGCTTCTATTGATTGTTATTTCGACAAATGTACACGAAAATAAGCCACAACAGAAAGAAGGTTCTGTGATGGAAAAAGCAGCAACGACGATCGCGTTTCCTCTACGCGGTGAATGGTATACGGAAACAAGCCCGGCCGATCGAGTTCCGAGTCATGGTACCGATCGCTTTGGGTTGCGCTATGCGTTTGATTTTATTCAAAAAGATCAAAACGAAGCCTCCCATACGGAACGTTCGGTTGATTATCTCTTTGGCGGAATTCCATTGGAAAAATATTATTGTTTTGGTCAACCCGTTTATGCGCCCTTTGCCGGCGAGGTGGTGACAGTGAAAAACAATACTTCTGATGGTGAGAAGGCTTCTTGGGTTCACGATCAGACAACTGCGATTCGGCATTCGCTTTTTTTCGATCAGGAACGAGATGGCTTTGAGGCGATCGCCGGAAATTATGTCGTCATCAAACAAGCCGTGGGTCTTTACGCAGCTTTTGCTCATCTGCAAAAGGATTCTTTAGCAGTTAATGAAGGCGAACATATTTCGCAGGGAACCTACCTTGGCAATGTCGGGCATTCAGGCAACTCGACTGAGCCTCATCTGCATTTCCAGCTAATGGATTCTGCTATAATCGAATCAGCAAATGGGCTGCCCTTCGTTTTTTCGGCCTATGAAAAATACAATGGGCAAACATGGGAGATCGTCAGCAACCAAATTCCCGCCGTGGGTGAACGCATCCGCTCTTTGAAAGAAAATCAGACAGAAACTAGGTGAATCCCTTGAAGATGAACAACTTATTCAAGCCGCAAGATCGTCAAGCTTTACGATTATGGCTGGCTGAAAATGCTGCAACTACAAAAGATTGCTGGGTTGTAATCGATCGCGACCAGTCAAATCTGACCTATTTAGACATCGTTGAAGAAGCCCTTTGTTTTGGTTGGATTGACAGCACCAAAAAGAAGCTTTCTGAAACGGAGGTTGCGCAGCGTCTATCGCCCAGATCAAAAAAGAGTCAATGGACCGAGTTGAATAAGGAGCGTGCACGCCGCCTGATCTACTTGGATTTAATGACTGAATTGGGACATGCCACCTTGCCGGACCTATCACCTGAAAGTTTTGTGATTGATAACCGGATTCTGAACGAAATCGAGTCTGATCAAGAAATTCAGAAAAACTTTGCGGACTTTCCTGAGCTCTATCAGCGAATCAGAATCGACAATATCCAGCGCTATGGTGCGGATGCGGAACTCTTTGAACGCCGATTGAAAAAATTGCTGCTCAACACCAAAGCCAATAAGCTTTATGGCGCTTGGGATGATGGCGGACGTCTAAGCCATTATAAAAAAGATGAATGATTGCTATTTCGGAAGTGAATCCTATTTGCTTCCTTTTTTAATTGCTTTCAGTCGCCCCTTCTTTTGTCACTCACCGTCAAGATCCGACCAGCCCTTCTAAGGGTTCTTTGATGAATTTCGTATATAATTGCTCAAGCTTTTCAGCGATATAGGTTTTGATGGGAAATAGTCGTAGCGTAAGGAACTTCCATTCCTTCTTTTCAAAATAGTCTTTGAAATAGACGTAATAACGACGTAGTGCTCGAGTTATTTTGGTTTTCATAAATAGATGACGGACAAGATCCTGCATGAAGAATGAAAAATCGGATTCAGTCAGCTCATCTCTCACCTGAAGCGCTATCATAATTTTGACTGTCTGTGCTTCATCGTGGGTCTCTTTGTAATACTTCATCGTCCGTTTTTCAAGGGTAGTACGTTTTAGCGTAAATAATTGATTGGGAGTGAATAAAATTTCTGACATGCTGTTGGCTCCTTTCGTTTTTATTTTTCAGTCGGTCTGTGATCACGCCCTGACTATAATCCTAAAATTTGGGTCCTGTCAAACAGCTTTTTTCCTCAAATTGATTTTCACAAATGGGAAGCATCAGTACTAAAGGAATCCTTCGTTGAAACAATTCATTTTGCTTGTTTTCTTTAAAAAAAAAGTAAAAAGTCCATTATTGTCCTTTTACGTACCTTACTTTTTGTTTTATTCAATAAGTAGCGTAGAATGACTCTATACTGTGATTACACACTTTTGTTAAGGAGAACTGCAATGGAAAACTATGTCATTCGAATCGATATTCCTGAAGTAGAAGAATACTTGGCGTTGCGCAAGGATTGCGGCTTGTCTCCTCGAGGCAAAGAGGCTAGTAAAATAGGATTAAGCAACAGTATCTACTCGGTCATCATTAGACAAACCAAGAATCAGAAGCTGATTGGGATGGGACGAATCATCGGCGATGGCGGTACCGCTTATCAGATCGTCGATATTGCCGTCCATCCGTCAGAGCAAGGAAACGGTCTGGCAAAAAAGATCATGGAATTATTGATGACCCATATTCACAACGAGATCGATCCGCAGGCTTACGTCAATCTAATCGCTGATTGCCCTGCGGATAACCTTTATAAGCAGTTTGGTTTTGTTGAAACGGCACCGGAAAGCTTAGGTATGTACTTGAAAAGATAAGAATATTCAAAAAAGATCAGAAAGAAATGCTCGAAAGGCATCTCTTTCTGATCTTTTTTTGGTTACTGGTAAAAACTAGTCGACATCAAAATTAATTATCAGATTTTTTACAATCCAAAAAATTTTCGGCTTTATTCATATGGGTATTCGTTTTACAATTATATTAGGTAAACAATTGTATACTCTGAACTTTCGAAAAAAATAGAGAGTAGGACAGAAAATGAATATAAAAAAAATTAAACGTTTCTGTAATCTGTTAAGTATTTTTAGTCTAGTTATGCTAATAATTGAGCTTATACCAAATACTAATCCAATTTTTACAACTTTCTTTTGGATTAGTATGTTTGCACAACTACTCCTTAGATCGGCACTTTTTTTTAAAACAGAATGATAAAAATCTGATATCAGTTACTCACCAATTCCAAATAATATACTTTTTAGAGAATTTATATATTGACCTAGTCTTTTGTCTACGAAGTTAAAAAACGGGATTTCTATCGAAGAAATCCCGTTGATTTTTATTCATTTTTATTTCGTAAAGACTACAAATCCTGGCAATTCAGGATGATCGATCACGACTCCCGTGCGTACCGAGCGGGCTCCCCAAAAGATCAATAAATCACCCGCCGCCATGAAGATGTTAAAGGCCGAAAGCAGGATTAGCTCTGTGTTTGGATATAGCAGCGCTAGGAAAAAATACCCGCCCCCGAGTATCACTACCGGCGCTAATACACCAATCTTATAAGCCTTTGCTTCCAACGCTTCTTTGCAGTGACAATACGGCATCAGCTCTTTGACATTAAAGCCGAAGCTGATGCTTTTCAGTTTGCTTTTTGCATAATTCGCCCAAGCCAATCCATGAATCACTTCATGAATTGGGAGTGACGCCACAAAAAGAAAAGAAAACAGCGGAAAATTGATTTCCCATAGTGGTGAAGCATCCGCTCCCCAGCGCCAATAATAGCCGAACACCACTAATACAATAAATGGCAGCGGCAGCAGCATTCCCTGCGTCCCCGCTTCTTTAGCCGTAAATGTATGGTCCCGCTTATGATACTCTTTTTCCCGCATCTCTCGACAAAGTGCATCGAATTCTTGGTACTCCTTAGCCTTTTTACCCTGTTTATCTGTTTCCATAACTTAACCCCCATTCTCTATGTCCGCACATAGAATACCCTTTCATTTTTTAACACACCCTACTATCATAATAAAGGGTTTATCCCCGCCGCGTCAAAGGTTGAAGGAAAATGATCGTTTTAATAAAAAGAACAGCCCGAAACCTTCCTGTAATTAGGTCTCCAGCTGTTCCATTGATGCTGCTCTCTTGCAAAAAGGACTCCTACACTACCGATTAAGACTTAAGAGATCATTGTTAACGGCCAAAGATTTATGCATTGGCAAAACCAAGCAAGTCAATGATCCGGATTAGTGTACTGGATTATGACTTCATGGTTTTCATCTCTTTCCAGATGAACGCGGAACTACCTATCAATGGTTCAACTCGGCAACAAGAAAATGGTTTTAGTGACTGTTTCCAATGCTATATAAAAACCAATCTCCCCTTACTTATATTATATACGATTGCTCACTGTTTCACTTTTCCGTTTTTTTAGATATTTTACTAAAATATTGGTTTTAAGAGCTGATTTCAGTCTGGCAATCAAGAAAAAAAGCCAGCGGTACAAGCCGCTGGCTAAATAAATGGCTATTAGAAATAGAACAGGTCTTCAAACTTTACATCTAAAGCAATACATAAAATCAACGCCAATTTTGCTGTTGGGCTAAATTGTCCGGTCTCGATCGAGCTGATCGTCGTTCGCGAGACACCTACCAGCTTGGCTAATGCTGCTTGAGAAAGCTGCTTACTTTTTCGCGTTTCTTTTAAACGGTTTTTTAAGACTAATTTTTCTTCAGACATACGGCTCACCTAGACTACTTTGGTTCCGGAGACCAGCTGAGTGATGTGCAAGACGATCAGGACGATCGTAATCACTAAGTAGATCAAACCAAAAACCAGTTCTCTGCGTCGTCTCATGTAAAAATACCTAACGAGGAAATCCGTTGTTCCATAAGCAAAAGCCACTGCGTAAAGACCGAAATTGAATCCCTTATCCATGACCAGTTGAATCACGAACAAGATGGTCGATAATAAAACCACCACCACACCGCTGAAAGAACTGGAGCGTCGTTGAATCTCCGCTTGGTAAGGATCATTTTTTCGATTTTCTTCTCGGCTTTTAGCCAGTATCTCTTCTTTTTTCACAGGTGACCCCCACTTTCTAATTCACTATTATAGCGAACTTTCCGCAGAATGGACAGCTTTAGCCGACAAGCCATTAATCAGATTCCATGCCGCGCTTTTTGTAGGCTAAGATAAAAATCACGATTTCTAAAATGAACCAAATCGCAACAGTCACTAAATCGCGGCTATTTAGCGCATAGCCTTCTTTGCTGAAAATACCATCCACATAACTCGCGATCACACCAGAATAAGTATAACTTGAGACCTTCTCAATTGTAGAGCTGAAAAATCTGAGCTGCGGCAGCATGGTGAAAACTAAAAGGATCGGTGTACAAATCACACCCGATTGCGTCTGATCCTTCGTCAAAATCCCGATGACAAAGCCGATAATAATACTGATCAATGTCCCACTAGCAGTAATCAGAAGAAACGTTGGCAGATGGATCGCCGAATAAGAAATCCCGCTGGCTGGAATCAGCAATAGATTCACGATCATAATGATGCTGAAGGTAGGAATCAGCGACCCGATCAAATACTCATTACTTTTTACAGAAGAAGTCATCAAGACTCGCAACGTGTTCTTCTCCTTCTCTTCGGCGATAGAGGTACTGCTGATCAACAGACCGCCAGAGACGATATTCATGATCAGACCCAATCCTAGCAAAAAGGCATCCACCCGAAACGCACCACTGCCTGCGGCAGATTTGCCATTACTTTCCGAAAAACGATTACTAGAAACAAAGCGATCAGCGGATTGCTCATCATACTGAGATTGCTGATTATTGTTTGAAATTTTAACCCGGTGATCGCATTGATCCGTTTTACTGTGCTGCTCATACTAAGTTCCTCCCTGTCGCTTCCAAAAAGACTTTTTCTAAGGTTGGTTCACATGAATGGATCGTCTCCACCTGATCGGCGGCGATCCATTTTTCGATGAGTTTCGCTGAATCAACCGATTGCTCCAAGAAAACCTCCGTGTGATCCGTCAATTGAATCATGAACCGTTTTTGCTTATTAAATTTAAGCCGTAAATTTTCTGGTGTATCTAGTTCAGCGATCTGTCCCTCATTCAGTAAGGCCACACGATCACACAATTTATCGGCCTCCTCCATATTATGAGTTGTTAAGAAGATCGATGTTCCATCTGCCCGCAGTTCTTCCATCATCTTGTGAACCGAAAGTGCAGAGACCGGATCTAATCCGCTCGTCGGTTCATCTAAAAAGAGTAATTTAGGCCTATGCAAAATCGCCCGAATCAGGACTAGCCGCTGTTTCATTCCCTTTGAAAGTTTTTCAGCTGGCTTTTGACGATGCTCATATAAATCGAATCGTTTTAACAGTTCATCGATAGTCGCTGGATCAACGTCTAATAACTTCGCAAAAAATTTCAAGTTTTGATACACCGTTAATTTTTCATAAAAACCGCTCATATCAGAAACGATTCCAATTTTCTTATAAATATCTTCATCAACCTTTTCCACGGGAATCCCCAAAATACTCGCTTGTCCCGAGGTTTGTTTCAGCTGACCAGTTAATATCTTGATCGTAGTCGTCTTGCCTGCTCCTGATGGTCCTAGGAAGCCAAAGATTTCTCCTTCATAAACACTAAAATCCAATTTTTTGATTGCCTCATAGCCTTTAAACTGCTTGGATATGTCCTTTGCTTCAATTAAAACTTTTCGTTCCATACTCTGTCTCCTCTATTTTGATAAGTTTACTTGTCAACCGTATGTAAAAAAAATAGTCCTATTTTTCAGTATCTGCCAACATCGGTTTGCCATCCTGATCCACCAATACTGCCATGCCTGAACCCATATTCGGTACGATCGCCAATAGGTACTGCACACCTGAATGTTTGTCGGTCACAACCGTCGTGATCCCTGATCCGCTTGTTTCAATCGTCTTTACATCGAATCTTTTTTCCTTCGCCATTTCCATACACTCCCTTTTTGACAAGTTTTATTGTCAAACACAGTATAAGACTGACAAGTAAACTTGTCAACACAAAAATACTCACACCTACAAAAAAAGCCAGCAATCTAAATCACTGACTTCCCAATAAACCTATTCTAGCGCAGTTTTTGATTGATCTGCTGAATATCTCGTTTGTACTTTAAGTAATAAAAGATCCAAATGGCAAAGAAGATCAAGAAAAATGACAGAGAGGCGGACACGATCACCTGCCATTTGAAGGGGAACCAGTCATTCACTCCCGCCGTGATCAAGAAGGCGATGAAGCTGCCGCCCATATGAATCAGCGTTTGCGCCAACATCGGCAAACGTTTTACGCTATAAATCATTCCTAATAAACCAATTACTACCGATAGCAATACAAAGCTCGCGACGATTTTTCTTACATCGTTGTCCGCAAAGATAAAGGCAAACAACATGCAGATCGTACTGCCGATCCCGATCGCTTGTCCTAAACGCTTAATTACTTTTTTCATTTCAATTCCTCCTTTAATCATTCTAACGAAAAACTTTCCACGATTTTCCTATCCGACCATGCCTAAATGACGTTTCAACTGGTCGACGAATCGGCGAGAGACCGTGATCTTCTGGCCATTTTTCAAGTAAGCATATAAGCTGCCGGAAAAGGCGACCTCCAGCCTTTGAATTTCCCTGGTATTCACTAGTGCCGATTTTGAAACCTGTAAAAAAGCTTCGTCGGAAAGCTCTTCTTTTAACGCGATCAATGATTTGCGAAAAGAATACTGTTGATTAGCAGTGTAGAGCGTCACGATTTTATTGAATACTTCTAAATAAATAATTTCTGATTTTTTTAATAGGATAAACTCATCCTTCAGCTTAATAACTAATTGATCCTCTCGATCGTCTTCCAGCCGACTGGCGATTTGGTCGCCCAACAGTTCTTCCGCCGCCCGAATCCGAACCTCTGGCTTCGTCCACTTTTTCCCAATCTCCATTTGAATTTTCAACCCTTTAAACATCTGCCACGCCTCCATCTGTATCCTTATAGTAAGTCATTTCTCACTAAGAAAGTAGCCTTTTTTCCTTTCCGGTAAGCTGGGTGTCCTAAGCGGTTTTACCAATTGATCTCTTGTACGATTCCAGCAATACTGTTTTAGCGCAACAAAAAAAAGAGACCTTTTTAAAGGTCTCTGAGTTCACATTATTCTTGCACCATCTTAACACCAGCGGGTTCAGTTTCGTACTCGCACTCGCTGTCTGTTTCGATCGGTCTTTCTCTTAATTCAATGTCCAATTGGTGCTGCTGCATCGTACCAATCTTCTCTGTGATCAACACTAAGAGCTGTTTCAAGCTTTCTTCAGAGTTGATTTTATTCTCAACAATCGCCTGACACAGGTATTCGACTTGATGACTTTGTTCAAACAGTTCCAAATAGCTCTCACTGTAGCTGTCAACATCACGAATAATCTGCCAATCGGTATCATGATAATAGGTGTCATACATGATGAAATCCAACCGATATACCGCTAAAACAAATAGATCCCGCACTTTTTGATTTTCTTTCAATAACCTTGCCAGCTCAGTCGAGCCGTTTGCGATCTCTCCGCCTAAATCGATTAGAACCGAATAATTGTTTTCGTATTCCTTCTTCAACTTAGTGAATAGGCGTGCTGTTTTATGAACTTCCTTCTGCTTCTCACGATATTTCAAAAATTGAAACATCAAAAGCGCTGCTAAAAATGAAAAGAAGCAGCCAAAGAAAGCCGTCGATGCATTGACAAATGTTCGGATGATATCGAGGTGACTCCCGAAGAATTCTCGATTAAAATAAATCAGACCGATACTTATCACCGCAATAACTTCACCGACCAATAAAACGGACAAGGAAACAATCGCTAGTTTTTGTTTTTCTGAAATCATTTTTCACCACGCATTCAGAATGAATGCTTCTCCTTATATTTTTTCTCCCAAACCCCTAAAAATAAGTTCATTCGCCTCCTTAATCCACTTAATAAGCGTTTCAAACACTCTAAAAACTATTTTTTGTATATTTTCTCAACTAAATTAACATTTTTATAATAAATAATGTATTTTAGTTATTCGATAACGTGGTTTATTATATCATTTATTGATTCTTCAATAAAGAGTTCTCAAACATTTTGAATAAAAAATTACTTTATAAATTTTATTCAAAATGAATTTGAGACGTTCATTGCTGGGCGGCATCTATAAATAAGCATCATTAGTCGTTTCATAGATAATTTTCCCCGAGATAATATGCCGCAAAAAATCTACTCACGGAATCCATAAGTAGATAACCAATTCATAAAAAAACTCGAAACGTCGGACGATCAGCGTTTCGATCAAATATCTATTATTTTTCAACCAATCCTTCGACTTGCGGCAGCCCAATCCCTGCCGTATAAACTTCGACTAAGCCTGACGGCAGCTCAAGATCATCGGTATGACCTTTGACATTCATATGGATCGTATCCTCTTTGTCCGCCAAGATTTTTTCTTTAAAATCCGGATCGGACAATGCCGCCACACCCATTGAAGCAACATCGCCATATTTCAGCGCATCTAGTGCTTCATCGGCAGAACGAATCGTTCCTGAAATGACTACTGGAACTCTGCCAGCGACAAAATTCTTAATCACTAAGCTGACTGGTTCCGTATAGTTCCCTTTTTGCGGCATCGCTTTGTAGGCGTCTTTGCCAAAATTACCGCCGGCTGCTGAAGAAAGATCAAGGAAATCCAGATCTTGTTCTAATAGCTTATCGATCAGCTTCAACGAATCATCCAAGTCATAGCCAACCATTTCGCCATGAATTTCTTCTGGAGAGATCCGATAACCCACGATCGCTTCGGGATTTTCCACACGTGCGACTTTTAATACTTCCTTCGTCACCTCCATCGCAAAATTCATGCGCTTCTCAAACGATCCACCCCAATAATCCTCGCGCCGATTCGAATAGCTGGAGAAGAATTGCTGGATCAGATAATGATTCGCACCATGAATCTCGACACCATCAAAGCCAGCCTTCAAAAGACGCTGCGCCGCCAAACCGAAATCCTTCACGATTTGCCAGACTTCATCTTCGGTCAATTCCGTCACCTTGTATTGTAAAAACGGAAACTCAATCGCACTCGGCGCATAAGCTTTCCCCGTCACATAACAGCCATAGGCCCCTTCACGACCGGGATGCTGAATCTGACCAACTGCTTTACTGCCGTTGCTCTTCATTGCCGCGGCCAACTTGCTATAAGCTTCGATCGCGTCATCATTGTAAAGCGCCAATTGTTTCGGGTGACCTTGGATATTTTCTTGAACCGTGATTGCTCCGGTTAAAAGTAAATCCGCAAACTTGCTGCGGCGTTCAAAATACTTGATGTCTTCCTCTGTCGGCTTTCCCGTTGCCGGATCAGCCGCAAATACCACCATCGGACACATGCCGAAACGATTTCTCAAACGCCCACCGTGCTTCAACTCGATCGGTTCAAATAATGGTGCATATTTTTCCTTCATTTCGATTCCTCCCTTTCGATTAAACTCTCGCGTGTGTCGTATACCAGCCGCCATCGATTGTGATCGTCGCACCAGTAATGAAGCTGGCTTTTGCTGAAGCTAGAAAGGCAAATAATTTTGCCGGCTCCCAATCCTCCCCGATTCGACGACTGGGGATCGCCTTCAATGCGGCTTCCGTTCCTAGCATTTCCCATGCTTGATCCGGCATCAAATTCGTGCGGATCAACCCCGGACAAACGGCATTTACCCGAATAAACGTGTTGTCGCCTTCATCGATTTCCGTCACTGCTTTTGGCCGGCCAAACATATCCGCTGGGTTATTATTTAGGAGTGCCGCCGCACTTTGTCGCGTATAATTCAGCAACGCCGCTTTTAATACATTGTAAGGAATCGAATCACCGATCATGAACGAAGCCACCGATGCCGTATGAGTGATACTCGGATTCTTTGACTTGCGCAAAAGCGGCACACAATACTTGGTAAACATCGCCGCATGCAATACATAGAGCTGAAACGCTCGTTCAAATTCGTCAGCATCAACAATTTCAACTGTTCCAACGATCGCGGAACCCGCATTACATATCAGACTGTCCAGTCTGCCAAATTTCTCTTGCGCAAAAGCCACCGCCGCTTTGATCTGCTCCTCATCCGTCACATCACATTTGAAAGGTAAAAAGTTTTCTCCTAAATCCTTCGTCCGACTAAAATTCCGCCCGATCCCGATCACCGTCGCGCCCTGATTCAGAAACTCCTTTGTCGTTGCCAAGCCGATGCCGGAAGTCGCGCCAGTAATCAATACGATATAATCCTTTAACATGTTTAATCCTCCTTATCTACCTCATTTTAGTGAGTTTTAGTTTCGTCTCGCATACCATTCCACTAAACGTTTTTCTTTAAAACAAACTGCGAAAAGTGGAACTGGCATCAGTTACTGACCGTCATCAAGCCGCCATCAATTAACACATCGGCGCCGTTGATATACTGTGCATCCGTCGAGGCTAGAAACGCGATCAAGTCGGCCACTTCTTCTGGTTTTCCTGTTCGCCCACAAGTGACCTTTGCCATCCGGTCATACATCGCCAACACATCAGCTTCTTCCATATTGACACCCTCACGCTGGAAAATCGGTGTCTGGATAAAGCCCGGCGACACACTATTGCAGCGCACACCAATAAAGCCCATAGCTTGCTGCTTGGTATACAGCACCACGGCGTTCTTCGCTAAATTATAAAGAGGATTTTCAGAGCTGACAGTTCGACTGGCTGCAGAAGCGGTGTTGATGATACTTGCGTTGTTTTTCGGAGCGTTTACTAAAAGAGGATACAATTCTTTGGCAAAAAGCATCGGTGCCCGCAGCAAAAGATTGAAACTACGATCAAATTGATCAACGGTCACATCTCGAATCGTGGTATTTTCACCAAAACCTGCATTGTTTACAAACACATCCAGCTCATTGTCAAAGGTTTCTTTGATAAATTCACAGGTCTTCACGATCTCATCGGCATCCCGCACATCACAGGTCCGAGGAATAAACCGATCGCCTAGATCCTTCGTCTTGCTAAAATTCCGTCCGATCCCAATGACCGTCGCACCTTCGTTGATAAACAGTCGAGCCGTGGCCAAACCAATACCCGAGGTCGCACCAGTAATAACGACTTTGTAATCTTGGAACATCGTTCTACCTCCTAAATTATTTTCAAAAATAGGCAGTCGAATTTGTTCAAATGAGTTGCAGTTTGTGGATTTTGATTGCATACAGGTGTCAGGATGACACAAATAAAGATTGAGGATTTTTCTACGATGCTAGGTTAATCATATCATTAAATCACCCAGTTAGAAAACGCCTTCACAAAAAAAAGCATATTTTGTATGAGATATATCAAACAATTCTTAACGCTAGCAAATGGCACCCACAAAAAAGCCAGTGACATAGGTCATTGGCTTTAAAAATAATGGGTTGGATTTTACATAACAATCACTTCGCTAATACTTTCAATCTATTCATAACTAATCTTAAATACGATTCTACCCTCATAACTCCCAGCCTGGATCTGCTTCGGCTCTTTCAAAGAAATGACCCCCGCTTCCTGAACGACTCCATTACCTGAAGGAATAAATAAAACTGGGGAATCAGGGTCTGAAGTAGATCCATTCCAGCTCAATTGGCTCAGGCTTTCAATTGAAGAGTCGCTCTTATGTTTTAGAATTAATTGATTATCATCGGAGATTGACGTTTCATTCTTATTGATCCTAACTGACAAATCTCCATTCCCACGATTTAATCCGCTGATCGCAACTTCAGTTTGACTGTTCAAAGAAATCCTCGCTGGAATGTTCACGGTGTAATTTTCAACCCATTTCGCATAAATAGTCCGCGAATCTGTTGCTGGCTGACTAAAATCAAAAGGTTCAGTACACTCTCTATCGATGTACCAGCCATCAAACTGAAAATTTGCCTTTGTGGGAGGAGCTGGTTTGGCCCAATGAGAATTGACCACTGCTTGTTGAGGCAATATCTCACTACCCCCATTTGTTTCAAAAGATAGATCGTAAACGGCTAATACATTGACTACTACATCTCTTACTAAGTTCTCGTAATAGTATCTGATATCCCAGCTCCCAGGTCTGGATGTATCTACCTCATCGTTTGATAGATAGACATGTTCGTGCTTATCGACAGAATTACCATACTTGTCCGTAACAAAAGAAATGTTTTCATAGAGGTCCAAATTAGTATACTGAGGAATTTCTATATAGTGTTCTTTTATTTCAAACGCCGTTTCATCCATATCATAATCTACAGAGTAGACTCCGCTATAATTAATTCTATTTCCGTCAATAATTGTAGTGAGTGCAAAATTAAATGTGAATGGCTCCCGTCTGCTCCCTATTGTAAAAATCCCAGTACTAGCATTGTAGGTAACATGACTACTCGAAATATTCGAAACAGCTATGGCCGAATTTCCTCCACCTGTGGACATCGCTGTTTGAACGACCTGATTATCACTAAACAAAGATTGCAGAGAGATCATCTCACTAGGGGAAAACTCTTTCGAAAACTTTTGATTTCTAAAAGCATTTATGTCTATACTGTCCAATGTCTTACCGAAAGAAAGGTTTTTGATTTGATTTCCTGAGAACGCGTCACTTTCTATTCTTAAAACATTTGCGCCTAAAATTTGCACTGAGGTAATTTCGTTATTCATAAAAATCGCTCTTCTATATCTGCGCATCAGTGATCCACCGCTAACAGAAGTAATCCCTTTATTGGCAAACACCATTTCATCAATATCTGCTAAAGCCATAGCATTAGCATACGTTGGTAAATTAATATCAGTCACTTTCCCTGGAGTAAAGGACGTAATTTTATAAGAAGACATATAAGTCATAGACATTCCGCTATCCTCAGCAGACACATACCCCCCGCTTGAATATCCGATTCCCGTATTCTGATCAACAAAGTCATAATATGGCGCCACGCTCTCAATACTGTCTTCACTAGCTTGGTTAATTAAATCCGCCCCATCATGTAATTTTACTTCATCGTCAATCAATTGGTCACTATCCAACTCATCTTCTTCAATAAGCTTAACGCTTTCTCTCACTTCGCTTGAATGATCAGCCACAGTTTTCACAGGTACCATCACCCCTAATAACATCATAGATAGTATACCTATCGATATCACTTTTCCAGTTCTCATGGAAACGCCCCCTCAAATGATTATTTAAAAAGCATAACAAAAATATCCTGCTTCATTTGTCGACTTATTTTAAATAATTAAAATCTTGGAACACTGCATCAGAGAGGTTGATCAAAAGGAATACAGTAAAAGAGTAAAAAGTCGAAGAATATGAAAAAAGCTAGAAACCTATACGTCAAGGTTTCTAGCTTATAAACAAGTATTACCCCACAGAACCTTCCATATTGGAATCGACTTCTCAATCAGTGTCATGCATTGTCAAATTAAACAATTAAGATGATTCATAGTAGTTCAATGAGTCAATAATTATAATTGATTGTCAAATTAAGATGGTCAAAATCTGGTCAATTTTGTATATGTTATTGGGAGCAATACTTAATGTAAAGTCAGTCTGCTAAGATTGACTTTTTTTATTAACTTGAAAATCTTTTCCCATGTAAATTTTTGGCGTAAAATTATTTTCCAATACAGTCAAAGTATTCTGTTAATATATCTGTCTGATAATCCAATACGCCCTTTATTTTCTTTTTCTTGTAGTCTTCATACATTTCTTGTGGGCTACTAAAAATAACTTCATCTTCATCTTCAAAAACAAAACCTTGGCATAAGACAACTCTTAACTTTTTATCAACATTTCTGTAATTAAACTATTTAATATTCTTAAATCAACTTATTCACTAGGATAAAATTATATTCTTAGTTAATAAATTTAACATTTTTTCTTGAGGTAAATTAGTTTCTCTATCAAATTCTTCTTTCAAAGAATTTAGAACATTGATAAAATCTTTGTCTTGCAAAGGAACAATCAAATTTTTATTGTCATCATAATAATCTGAACATCTTTTAAATAAAGCCTTTTCATTATTACAATCTCTAAATACCATGAATCCCATTTTTCCACGATTAGGTGAGAAACGTCCATTTAATTGATCAAGCTCTGGATTAGCAATGTCTTTCGTATAATTTTTACATTCTACAAATATATATCCTGAAGGAATATCCTTCACAGTAGAAAGGTTAAAGAAATAGCCATTTTCAGCAGCATTATCATAAACTAAATCTATGCGTTTTCTTCCATCATGAATTTCTAGCTCTTTTACTGGATTTATGAGGTTGGGATAAAAAAGAAAAGTCATTGTAGCAATTATATGTTCATGAAATCTGTTAGCATCTTTAGCTCCTTTTCCTATTTTACTAAAACCATCAATTAAATTATCGATTATCCGCAAGTAAAAATCGTCACTATAATTATTTATAATTTCTTCATTTGTTAATGAAGCTATTTTCATTTTTGTATTATTCTTAAAGTCATCATAAAACTCTGGATGATCACTGGTAAAATTTCTTAAAAATTCTTTTCTGTAAGCACCATATTTAGAGGCTACATCTTCTTTGTTTATTGTCCTTTTTATATTACCATCTTTCAATTTCTTCTCATTTACTAAACTTGTATTCATCCGAAGTTCTTCACTAACTAAAAAATTCAAAACAAAATGCCTTGCATATTGAGCAGAATCATATACATAGCCTTTTTTTCTGCATACCACAGATTTTGGAACTAACAAAATAGGTTTATCATTAATTACAAGCATATCTTCGTAACTGTTAACCCAATCTCTTTTCTGTATATCCCAGTATTCCCTAGTGGCTATTGACTTGGTGAGCTCTATTCCATGAAGAGTGCATTGATCTTGAGTGTACTGAATTAAATGCTTTCTAATAATATTGGTGGTTAAATCAGAAATTTTATCATGAGATATGTTGTCAACAAATATTTTTATGTCATTAACATGTGAGATAAGCCCGTTATCCATTGCTCCACTTTCAACAATATATTCAAACAGTTTTGTTGCATCATTGTCTCCAAGACTTTTTCCTAGTGTTCCAGATTTTGATAATCCTAAACATGTTTCATTTGGCTCTGAAAATCTAAAATTTCTCCTTGCTTCTTCTATTTTTTTATCTCTAAATAGATTCAACATATATTGGAAAAAGTTTTCAAGAGTTCTATGTGCTGATATAGACCATCTGTCTGTTTTGATTGAAAGGAAGTACGGATCTAAAAATAAAGGCATATCATTTTCAGTATCGATATCTACAAAATCAAGTTCATTTTGCGTTCTCCCTAGTCCATATATTTCACTTATCTTCATAAAACTACCTCTTCTCTAATTATTCTCTATCTAGGTTGATTGCAAAACATATGTTCATATATCAAACACATCCGTAAACTAATCTAGATAGCCCAACTTCTTACTCAATATTAAAATGAAGCCTTCATTCTTGTGATTTCAAAATAAAAAAACTATAACTGTTTTATGAAATAAAAACATTATTTTTTATATAACCGTTAATTAGTTTTGATTAATCATTGCTATTATCGGCTGAACCGCTGGAGCTATCGTAACTATAGCAGCTAGCAATTCTATAGCACTAATCCCTTTTTCTTTTATCACTTTTCCAAATCCTTTCTTCATTATTTTTTTATCTACCGAGCTTAATTCACTAATTTGAGCTTTCATATTTTCTACTAATTTGTCTTGACTTATGTTTTCATCTAATGAAATAACCAATTCAATAAAGTATTCCACTCTAATTTGTAGTAATTTAGAATTGAGTTGCCTCTCTATAAATAGTCCTCTTTGTTCAATATGATTTTCAATTTCAATTTGTAAATTAGGGTCTGGTATATTCATTATTATTTTTTTAGTTTGCTCATCATATTGAGCAAAACTTATTAAATTTAAAAATTGTTCTTTCCAATTATAATTCTGTTCAGGATACACAAGTTCTTTTTTTATTTTGAGATTTCTTACTCTGCTTTGCGTTATCCCCAACTCTTTACTTAAAAGATAATCTGAATCCGCATTGAAATCACCACTTTTTTTCTTTTAAGTTTATTTTGATAGAAAAATTTGAACATTAGTAAATCCATCTCAGATTTTGATGTTAAACCAAAATTTTTTCGATAGTACTTTTCGCATATCTCGTCAAAATACTTTATTTTTTCTTCTTCTGAAAATTCACTATTCATAATTATTCAACACTCCTCTTTTTATTAGTACCTTTACTCTTTTCTATAGTATACTTCTCACCATTCTTCTTAATCTTATTCTTTATAATCTCTTCAACACTCAGACCTAAATCATCAGCTAACATCAAGCAATAAATCATCACGTCAGCAATCTCATCTTTAATATTTTCTAAATCATCAGCTATTGCTTCTTCACTCGACTTCCATTGAAAGTTTTCCAGTAATTCTGAAGCTTCAAGAGAAACTGATAATGCTAGGTCTTTAGCATTATGAAATTGTCTCCAATCTCTGTCATCTCTAAATTGGTTAATTTCTTTTATTAAGTCTTCCATAATGCATTCCTCCTATAAGCCCACTCGTTCTTTAAATAGTTTTTCTACGTTCTTATCTTCAAAATAAACAGCACAACCATCAATCCCCCTTGAAAGTAGTACATAGTAAATATTTAATATATACTCTGTTAATTCAGATAAGTTAAACCCCTCTTTTAGAGGTGTACCGCCAATATCTTTGTAGTTTTCTGGCACCGCCACAATTTTTCCATCTTTGACTGTTAAATCATTACCAACAATAACTCCGGAATAGTTTAGATCATATCCTTGAATAGCATGAATAGAGCCGATTTCTTTATTTGAGTTTGTTTTTTTTACCCAATCTTCATATGTTGAGTTCCATCTTTTTCTAATGCTATCTATGTTCCAATCGTATGGTAATTCTTCAAATTTTTTACCTTTATTTTCTTTTTTCCCAGTATTTGATACCCACTCTCTGCAGTAACCAGCAATCAGTCTATTGGTTGTTTCTGGATAAGCGTGAGAATAATCATCAACATAGTCAATAACTTCTTTAAAAGTGGCTACAATTTTAAAATAGTCATCTTTAAAAACTTTAGAATTAAAACTTTTGTCATTACTTAATTGAAAACCGTATAATATGCCTTTTAAAAAATCTTCTCCTGAGAAATCTCTATCTCCTCCGATTCTAAACTGTTGCATTAAACGAACTTTTTTATAATCACTCGTAAGGCTTCTTATTTCTGCAGGTCTAATATTCTGAGGTTTAATACCTTGATATGGATCATATAACAGAACTAATCCATCTGTTAATTTTTCAAGAATAGTGATCTCATCATCACCTTCATCAAGATGTCTTCTTGCATTCGGATGTCCTTTTCTATAGTATTTTTTCAATTTATGAGCTTCATCTACAATAATAATATCGTATTTTTGCTCATTTTTCTTTGCATCCATTATTAGTTGAGAACCTGTTTTTACTATTAATCTATTGTTCAGACCGATCGACTTAAATATCAAATTAAATTGTTTAGTTAAATTTCCTGTTGTTATCAAACCTATTCTTAAATCAGGATATACTTCAGCTAAGGAAAAAGCTAAGTTTGTAAATAGAACTGACTTACCAGAACCTGCTGGTGCTTCAATTAAATATTTTTTTGTTATGTTTTTTTCAATTTCATTAACTATTTCTTTTTGCTTAAATGATAGCTGTTTAAAAGGAGAGTACTTAAACAGAAGTCTTTCTCTTAACTCTTCAAGATTAGGATTATCTACTAACCCCAGTGTATACAATTCATTATTCCATAATTTATTAAAAACTTCTGTTAATATTTCTTCCTTATTTTTATATACCAACTCAGTTTGTCCATTATTTCCATTAGCTAATACAAATTTTGTCATATCAGATTCAGCAATCATATAGTTCAATATTAATGATTCCAAATCCAGAATGGACGATTTATCAAATAGACTGGAGTATATGACTAAGCAATTTGTATAATCTCTATAATCCACTTTTGGATTGCTTTCAATCAGATGCTCATAGTGTCTTCTAATGAAGCCATTAGTCTCTCCAACATAAATTTTTTTAGTTTTAAGATTATAGTAAACATAGGTGACTGGATTATTCTCTAATACATTAACATGAATTTTTTCCAATTTATTCGATATTTCCCCATTTTTAAATATTAAATTCATGACTCTGTAACTTGACATTTTATTCACTCCAATTGTTAATTTCCTATCTATAATAAATAGTATCATACTAAGCATAAGATATATAATTAATTATTTAAGTGTATTAAATAAAAAAATAGAAGTGACCTATCTCTATATTAAAATATCTCCTAAAGCCCCAATTCATGAGTAGCTTATTCTGCATCTACTCAATCAATTAACAATAAAAACTTATAGATATTAAACATTGTACAAATATTTCATATGAGTATTACAACCTGAAATAATTGTAGGTCTATTTCATCTGCAATAACTGCCACAACTATGTAATACTTTTTAAGGATTTTTAACCAAAAACTATTTTTTGTTTCATTTACATATGAAACACAGAAACCCTAGTATATCAATGTCTATAAAGCCGTGTTTCATTTCGTTTCATGTATCAAAACTTATTAACCTTTTGCAAAAGCCAAAAAAAGAGTACCCCCAGTGAGCCATGTAGCTCATTTAAAGGGTACCCTTAGTACGGTCAAATAATAACGAGGTGGGGTTCTCTATCCTATTCATTCAATTCCTTGTATCATTCTACCAAAGGTATGATTAGCTTGAGTTGGTTGTCCATCAATTAGAGTAAGAGTGTACTCCGTTTCCAGTGGCTCTTTTAAACTTACTGTTATACCTTCTTCCACCTTCTGCTGAACAGATAGGCTAATTGTTTTCAGATGTTCAATTGCTTCTGATATAGCTTGCTTATCATTTGGAATAGACTCATCAACATAATAAGTAATCCTTGTGCCAGTGCCATCATTTTCAGTCGTTAGATAACCTTTATAAGGCAATTGACCATAGTTACTGATAAAGTAGCTGAGTTGCTCATCTTTGGTAAAATTTGATTTAACAGCATCAAAAGTTACACTACTATTCACAATATTATTAAAACCATCTCTAAGCTCTTTGTTCTCTGTTTCTTTAAAGTATAAGTAATTATTCGGATTCCCTTGATTCTGACTAGTTATTAACACTTTGGGTACTCCTGAATTAATAGTAAAAAAGTAAACATGCTTCGATAAATAATCTTGTGCCTCTGCATCCGAATAAACAGCTACTAAAGAATAACCTGATTCTTCTTCACCACTTTCTGACCAGTTTAAAACTATTGGCGTATTACCAATAACCGCCTGCCACTTATTGCTATTCAGAACCGAGTCAGGGAGTTGCAAACCGTATAAATCAACATTATTATTCGGACTGTATTGTTTATACGCCTGATTCATGGTTTGTCCCCAAGTATTCATGAAGTCATTAAGCTTTTTATCCTTATCAGCACTCCATAACATTTCATCAACTAGCTTATCTTCTGTCGAAGAATTACTGACAGAGCTCTCTTTTACAAAACTAAGTCTGTCAGTAGTTTCACTACAGGTAGATGAGTTAGGTTGTTCTTTTTTATTTTGACAGGATGCCATCAAAATAGTGGGTAGTAGAGCTAATAACACCAATGCTTTTTTCATTCTGTTACTCCTTATTAAACTTATCTGGATTTTTATCTATATAATCATTGTAAAGCACAGTTGTCATAGAAACAATCGTTTGCCCTGCTTGAATTTTTTCGATATCCTGCTCCAATATCCCTGTTCTTATTTTATCTACGCCCTCATAAAGAGTTTCATGAGTATCCTTAATCTCTTTAGGTAAAGCACTTGGAGGTTTGATGTCCTTCAATTTTTTCATTTGTTTACCTAAATAGTCTGCTGTATCCTGCATATCTTCATCAGAATAGACATCTGTCTGCTTGATTTTCACATCACTATCAACGACTATGTTCACAACTTCTTTTACGTATTCTTTTTCTGATAGACCATCCGAACTAAATAGCATTGAAAAACAACTCAATAATAGCAAGCCCCCCACTATCAGTATTATTCTTCTATCTTTGGGATGATGATGCGTTTTGAGAAGCTTTCTTATTGCAATTGCGAAAAAAATAAGACCTATTCCACCTAATATTTTTGTCATCTCTTGACCTCCTCAGTATCCAGATGATAAGCCCAGAAGTGTTCCGAGAATACCACCTGCTACTCCTGCAATCATTAAAATAGTCCCATGCTTTTCATCATACTCTCTATACAAATATCCCATAATAACTCCAATAGCACCAAATAACACAGGAATAAATAGGAGTGAGATGGCAACTGAAACCCACCCAGCAATCTTATAAAGATTTCCACTTTGCTTTCCCTTACTAATCTGGGTTTTAACTTCACTGAGCGATTTTTCTATCTTAGGGCTTATTTGTTCTGTGTATAACTCCTTATTTTCCTGAGATGCGCCACAAGATGGGCAAAACTTTGCTGATTCCTCCATTTGACTTCCACAATTTCTACAATACATTTGTTTTTTCCTCCCTATTTACATTAAAAATATCATAAAAGAGCTCATCCATATCAACTTCTAACACTTGCGATAATAGCTTCATTTGGTGAGGTTTAGGTACTGTCCTACCAGTTTCCCATGAACTAATTGACTGCTGAGTGACAGACATTTTCTCAGCTATTTCAATTTGAGAATACCCTTTTGCTTCTCTGTACAAACTAAGTCTTCTTTTCTCTTTCATAATCTTCCTCCTCCTCACAAACATTATATACATCATTTTGTAGTATTTCAACAATTTTATGTGATTAAACACCATTTTTAACAGGAATAAACAACAGTTCGTTGTATAGTATAAGTATCGGAGGGATAGACCAAATGAAACAATATGCTAAAACCATACGAGAAAGCAGAAAAAAACTAGGTTGGACTCAAAAACAACTTGCTCAGAAAATCCATGCCTCTCAGCAAGCTATTGCTCGTTGGGAAAACGAAGTTACTGAACCTAGAACTGAAAATTTACAAGCACTCTCAGAGGCTCTAGGAGTCCCCCTAAGCCATTTTATTGACAGGCAAACAGAGATAGCAGATGACGATTTCAACGCTTTGTATCGCTCCTTATCATCCGAAGATAAGGTTAAAACCTTAGAATATATGATGTTATTAAAGAGGCAAGAAATGGAACGTAATGAGTTCAAATAGAAACACCCCTCCGATTAGGAAGGGTGTTTTTTGTTCTCTATATTAAACTGGTAAATAAACCTATCACCAGTAGTTTCAATTTTAGTTAACTCTTCTTTACTATATAGATCATTCATTACCTTCACTAGATTAAGAGGCTCATCAGAATTGTATGCAATCCCCTTACCCTCAACAATATCCAGTTCTCCTAAAGTCATCTTATAGTAATTAGGAAGCCAATTTCCTCCCTTAAATACTCTGGAAGATATCACTTTAACAAAGCCCATTTTCTCTAGTGATCTGATGTTCTTAGCACTTCTTCCAGTATTACTATCATTGCCCATGTCAGCTAAAGTTGCGTGAGTACAATAAAATACTCCATCACTGCCACTATATTTTTTAGAATGACACAGTAAACTAAAGAGAAGATATCTTAGATTTTTTCTTTGAATAGATAAGATAATATCTAACTCTTGTCTATAGAAAGTAACGTCACTAGACTTCATGCTAAACGAATAATCACCATCATAAACTGTCTCAATTACACGCTGTGTTTCATCTTTCAATTCTCGCAAGTTCCATCTCTGATCTAAGAATTTTCTTGTCTCAGAGTTTTCAAACGTATTTTGGATTACATTGAAGACCATTTGGTATGTAGCCTCTATGTCATTTCCCTGATACTTTAAGATGCGAGATGCGTGAAACGTAAAATAATTTCTACTACTTGGTTCTGACAAGCATCCATCTTCAAGAATTTTTTTTACGTAAGTATAAACACTTTGGTTATTTTGCTCCTTAGCACTGATATTTTTACGATTTACGTTCTTTTTCTTCTCAGTTGTTAACCGATGTTTAGTCATAGCTGAACAATCTTTCAAGACATTTTCTTTGAACTCATTCAAAGACTGGGGTTCTATAGACAAAAAATAATCAATAGGCAATGGTTCTAACGTCCGATTGTCAACATAGTAACAAAATTCTTCTGTTTTCAAATGAATACCCAAAGGTAATTTGACTCCAAGTCCAGTAGTGGGTCTTCTTTCAATGCGATGAATTGTTTCTCCCATCTGGGAAAGGACTTCATAATAGAAGTTTTCAAGTTCTTGTTCTCGAATAAATCCATCAAAATAAAGATCAACATGATATCCCTTTAATCCTGAATACCAAACATGAATGTCTTTCATAGGAATGCCATAATAAGAATGGAGTGTGTCTATCAATTCTATAGTTGTCCACCTTCTATCTCCCTCATCTATAATATCGACATCAAAACACATAAATTTAGTCAAGCCACCAGAACCTAATTTTATTCCTAATGTGTATTCTCCATTTAAATGTTTTCTAACTCTCCATTCGTTTAACTGAACCTTTTTATCAGTAGTTGTCCGAAATACAACATCTTCTCCTTCTCTCACTTGGAAAAGATATTCCTTTCTATAACTAATTAACAGTCTATCCATTTGCTTTACTACTTTATCCTCTATCTGCTTTCTATATTTAGTTTCCATACTTATCCTCCTATAATTTTTAATAGTTTTGTTTTAATTTATCTTACTAGTAATAAATAAAGATACTTGTAAGACATAGTCAACATTGCCTACTAAGCATAAATTCATCTAAATCTGATTTTTTTATACGCTTAGTGCCTTCTATTATTGTTATAGGTAAATCATACTCGTTGATGTATTTAGCTAGAGTATTTCTAGATACTGACAGATAGTCACAAGCATCTTTCATAGTTAAATAACCTGAGAAATGATTGTTAGGATTAGATAAAGTAGCTAACAGACTTTTTAATTCTATAAGCTCTCTATTTAAAACTTCTTGGATTGTTCTCTCAAGCAGACTATCCAGAGTAATTTCTTCTATACTATTCATGGAATGTCCTCCCTTCTATCGTTTGATCATAGTTATCACCGCCTCTCTTAATTGATATACGTAGTATAGCATATACTCACAAAAAAACAACACTCAATTGTGATTTTTTTAAATAAATATTTATTTAGGTATTTACAAAATCACAAATAAGTGATATTATATTTTTAGAAAGAGGTGATGGCTATGGAAGAAAATAGTAACTTGAAGGTTGGATTTGCTCTTAAGCGTATTAGACAGATGAAATCTATTGAAGGAAAAAAATATACTCAAGCGATGATGGCTAAAGACTTAGGAGTCGGACAGTCATATATCGGAGGTCTTGAAAACAACACACGAACTCCATCATTCAAGACTTTGATAAAGATTTCAGATGCTTTGGGTATCAGTCTCCGAAATTTAATTGATCTATGTGAATACCAACGTCTTACAGAACTATATTGCCAACCAAGTAAAGATGGAACGCACGACCTATTATCTTCAGAAGAATTATCCAACATAGGTACACCTGAAGCATTTGCCTTTAGAGATGTTAGTAAATCTTTCGATTACGAAAATCTTAATTTTAAATTAGGAGAATTTTTAGATAATGTTGATGTTAAAAAGAAGATTTATGAAGGAGAAAACGTTCCTTATATAGACTCAACTAATTTATCAGATATCATATCTAAGGGAATTAATAAACAAAAGAACATTTTCTTTAATAATCAAAAATTGACCGATGGACAGATACTAGGTCTTAATCAATATTTAGAAGCAATTACAAATCAGAATAATGGAGGTGTATAAGATGGAGCGATACTAAGCGTAACATCTTAAAATAAACAGAAACAAAATCTTAGATTTACTCCTACTATTGCTCCCAATAGACTATATCTATTGACCGATATCTAGGAGGAAAGAAAATGGCAAAAATATCAAAGTACAAGAAGAATAACGGTCAAGTAGCATGGATGTTCAAAGGACATGTAGCCACTGATCCACGAACTGGAGAAAAAGTAAATACCACACGTAGAGGCTTTAAAACTAGGCAAGATGCAAAAAAATCACTTGATGAACTAGCATACGAGATAAAGTACGGGGTCAAGAAGAAAGCTTCTGATATGACTTTCGAGGACTTGTATGAAGAATGGATAACCCATCAACGATCAAGTGTTAAACCTTCGACAGTAGCTATATCTGTTAGGTTTGCTAAAAATCAAATACTACCTGAGTTTGGTAAGTTGAAGTTAACGGATATTTCTGTCCCATACTGCCAGAAAGTCTTAAGCAAATGGCATGCAAAATATAAGATGTGGGATTCTATTCGAAAACAGACTGGACAGATTTTAGCCTATGGCGTTTCTATGGAATATATTGATAGTAACCCTATGAGAAAAACAATGCGTCCTAAGCATAAAGAGTATGAGGAAAAACGAAAGTTCTATACTAAGGATGAATTGAATACCTTGCTAAATGCATTCAAGGACTTTGGAAACACTAAGCAATATGCTTTCTTCAGATTACTAGCATATACTGGGATGAGAAAAAGCGAAGTTCTTGCATTACAGTGGAAAGATATTGATATGTTTAATAAAGAACTGTATGTTAACAAAACAGTTGCGATTGATGAACATAAGAATATCATAATCCAAACGCCTAAAACCAAAGCCTCAAGAAGAACGATTTCTCTTGATAAAGGGACTTTAGCAATCTTAAACGACTGGAAGATGCAACAAAGAGCTGAATATCTTAAACTAGGCTATAATACGAGCTCAGAAGAGCAATATGTTTTTACAACACTTAAAAACACTCTATACATTCCAAATACTGTGAATGATTGGTTAAGATATATTTTGAAAAAGTATAACTTACCTCGTATTACGCCTCATGGGTTCAGACATACCCATGCTAGTTTGTTATTAGAAGCTGGAGAATCTGTTAAGGTAGTTCAACAACGATTAGGGCATGAAAATAGTAAAGTAACATTAGACATCTATGCACACATTACAAACAACGCACCTAAGAAAACTGGTCAAGAGTTTGCTGATATGATGGCTCATCAGTAAAAAAGCTGGTCAAAAGCTGGTCATTTCTACTATCAAGGCAAAATAAAAAAGCTAGAATCCTTATATATCAAGGGTTCTAGCTCCTATAACAGGTTTATCCAACACTGCCTTCCATCTCATACTGAATCAGACGGTTCAATTCCACAGCGTATTCCATTGGTAATTCCTTCGTAAATGGTTCCACAAATCCCATAACGATCATCTCAGTCGCTTCTTGTTCGGAGATACCGCGACTCATTAGATAGTAGAGTTGTTCTTCAGAGATTTTTGAAACTTTCGCTTCGTGCTCTAAAGAAACATTCCCATTCAAAATTTCGTTGTACGGGATCGTATCTGAACTTGATTGATCATCCATGATGATCGTGTCGCACTCGATGTGGCTGAATGATCCGGCACTGTTCCGTCCGAAGCGTACAGTACCGCGGTAGTCTACCGCGCCGCCATCTTTAGCGATGGATTTTGAAACGATCGAGCTGGATGTGTTTGGTGCGTTATGAATCATACGGGCACCGTTATCTAGCACGATGTTTTTGCCGGCTACAGCGATCGATAGCATTGTACCGCGTGCGCCTTTGCCTTCCATGTAAACACTTGGGTATTTCATGGTTACTTTTGAACCTAAGTTTCCGTCGACCCATTCCATTGTCGCGTTTTCTTGGGCTTGCCCACGTTTCGTTTCCAAACTGTAAACGTTGTTTGACCAGTTTTGAATCGTGGTGTAACGGCAATAGCCGTCTTTTTTAACGAAAACTTCTACGACTGCGGCATGCAAACTATCAGAAGAATACGTTGGAGCTGTACAGCCTTCTACATAGTTGATACTTGCGCCTTCGTCTACGATGATCAACGTACGTTCGAATTGTCCCGTATTCGCTGAGTTGATTCGGAAGTAAGACTGGATCGGAATTTCCGTTTGTACACCTTTTGGTACATAGATGAAGGTTCCGCCTGACCAAGCAGCTGAATTCAGTGCTGCCAATTTGTTATCTGATGGTGGCACCAATGTTCCAAAGTATTCTTTAAATAATTCAGGATATTCTTTCAACGCTGAGTCGGTATCAGTAAAGACGATTCCTAGTTTGGTAAACTCGTCTTTCATGTTGTGGTACACCACTTCTGATTCGTATTGGGCAGAAGCACCGGCTAAGTAAGCCCGTTCTGCTTCGGGAATTCCTAAGCGTTCAAAAGTCGTTTTGATTTCTTCTGGTACATCCTCCCAATCGCGGGCTGGTTTGTCGCTTGAACGGATGAAGTAGTTGATTTTATCGTAATCCAGTTCGGCCAAATCTGGTCCGTAACCGGGCATGTCTAATTTTCTGAATGTTTCTAGGGACTTCAAACGGAAATCCAACATCCATTCTGGTTCTCCTTTTGCGCGGGAGATTTCGCGAATGACTTCTTCCGATAGACCTTCGCCAGTCGTAAAGACGGGTTCGATGTCATCGTGGAAGCCAAATTGATATTCCTCTTGCATTTCAGGTACACTCATGTAATCCCGCTCCTTATTCGTCTTAATGTATTCATTTTTCAAGAGTGAAAAATGAGTCTGATTCTCATGCCGTATATCATTCTACTAAATCTGCTAAAGCAGAAAGTAGAACTGACATCCTTAATCATACTAATGTATTTATTTTTCTTTTCAGAAAAATATTTTGATGTTCATGCCGTATGCAATCAGTAAAATTCGCAACGGACATTTTTAATCTTTATGATACTGTCCCTCGCGTGCTTTGCCTTGTTCGTTGGTCAAGGCTTTGCCTAATGCTTTCCATGCTAATGTGGAGCATTTGATGCGAGCTGGGAATTTTGCGACACCGCTGAGCATCGCCGCGTCTCCCAAGGCTTCTTCATCTTTTTCAGGGATCTCATTACCTTGCACCATTTGGGCAAAAATCACTGCTAAATGTTCTGCTTCAGAGACTGGCTTGCCGACGACAGCGTCCGTCATCATGGATGCACTCGCTGTTGAGATCGAACAGCCGCTGCCGGAAAACGCGATATCTGTGATTATGTCGTCTTTGACGATCAATTCAAGTTCGATCACGTCGCCACAGGTCGGATTGTTCATCTCGATCGTTTGCGTGGAATCACTCAACTTGCCCCGATGATGCGGATGAGAGGAATGATCCAAGATCACTTGCCGATATAAATTGTCTAATTTAGATAGCGCCATCTTTGAAAAACTCCTTCGTCGCCTGAATTGCTTCGATCAAACGGTCCGCGTCTTCTTTCGTATTATAGAAATAGAAGCTGGCCCGCGCCGTCGCTGGCAGATTCAAATAATTCATTAATGGTTGTGCACAATGATGTCCTGCTCGCACAGCGACACCTTCCATATCTAAAGCGGTCGCCACATCATGCGGATGGATCGCATCCAGATTAAAGGCAATTACGCCGGTATGATGTTCAGGATCTTGTGGTCCGTAAGTGGTGATCCCGCCGATTTCATGTAATTTCGGTAAGACGTAAGCAACTAATTCTTGTTCGTAACGGTGGATGTTCTCCATGCCGATCTCGTTCAAGTAATCGATCGCGCCGCCCAAAGCAATCGCACCTGCGATGTTTGGTGTGCCAGCTTCGAATTTCCATGGCAATTCTTTCCATGTACTATCGTAGAGATTCACGAAATCGATCATCTCGCCGCCGAATTCGACTGGTTCCATCTGCTCTAGCCATTTACGTTTTCCATATAATACACCGATTCCTGTTGGTCCGCACATCTTATGCCCGCTAAAGGCGAAGAAGTCCGCATCCAACGCTTGGACATCGACCACCATATGCGGTGCTGCTTGTGCACCATCCACGATCATTACCGCATCATTGGCATGAGCCATTTCCGCGAATTCTTTTATCGGATTGATAACCCCAAGGACATTAGAGACATACGCCAATGAGACGATCGCTGTTTTTTCGTTGATGATCTCTTTTGCGGCAGTCATATCAATGAAGCCTTCATCCGTTAATGGCAAATAACGCAGTGTTGCACCTTTACGCTCGGCAAGCTGCTGCCACGGAATGATATTGGAATGATGCTCCATATAAGAAATCACAATCTCGTCGCCTTCCTTAATAAAAGCATCGCCATAGCTGCGGGCTAACCAGTTCAACCCAGTTGTTGTTCCGCGAGTAAACAGAACTTCAGCCGTTTCTTTGGCATTGATGAATACACGGACTTTTTCGCGACTATTTTCATAATCTTCGGTCGCCCGTTCAGCCAACGTATGCACACCGCGATGAACGTTGGCATTATCGTTTTCATAGTAATGGCGCAGCACGTCCAAGACTTGCGTCGGTTTTTGTGTTGTCGCCGCATTATCTAAATAAACAAGTGGTTCATCATTTACTTCTTGGAAAAGAATCGGAAAATCTTTTCTAATAGTAGAAAAATCCCTCATTATTTACTCAACTTCCCTTCGATCGTTGCGATCAATTGCTCTTGGGTGGCTTTGACTGGAATTGCCGTAATCACTGGCCCTAAGAATCCGCGGATAACCAAACGTTCAGCAGCCGCTCTTTCTAACCCGCGACTCATCAAGTAGAAGAGTTCATCAGGATCGACCCGGCCAACACTGGCCGCGTGTCCGGCAGTTACTTCGTTTTCATCGATCAATAGAATCGGATTGGCATCTCCGCGCGATTTTTCAGACAGCATCAATACACGACTTTCTTGTTGTGCATCGGCCCCCTTCGCTCCTTTTAAGATATGCCCGATTCCGTTGAAGGTCAAGGTTGATTTTTCAAGAATAACACCATGCTGCAAAATGTGTCCGATCGTATGAGGGGCTTTATTGGTTACCCGGGTATCGATTCCTTGAATTTGTTTGCCATCGCTGATCGCCACGATCTTCACTTCTGAATGCGAGCCTTCGCCAACTAAGTCAGAATCAAAATCTGCGATCACATTACCGTCGTTCATGATACCGATCGCCCAATCAATCATGGAGTCACGCATCAAGTAGCCGCGGCGGTTCATGTAAGTCGCGATGTTCGCACCTAATGAATCGACCGCTGAGAATTTCACGCGAGCACCTGGTTTGGTGATCACTTCGACAACCACGTTACCAGAAAGTTTCTTCGCCGCATCGCCGTGTGATTCAAAGCGTTCCAAGTATGAAAATTCACTATTATCCTCCGCCACGATCAAGACGTGTTTGAAGAAATGTGCATCGTCATCGCCATTATGCAAGAACAGACTTTCAAGCGGTTCTTCGATCACGACATTTTTTGGTACATATAAGAAGACCCCGTTGTTCATGAAGGCCGCATGCAGTGCCGTCAATGAATTTTCTTCAACTGGTACGGCTTTTTGCATGTAATATTCTTTGACTAGTTCAGGATGTTCTTGCATCGCTGTGACTAAGTCTGTGAAGATCACGCCTTGGTCAGCTAGTTTTGGTGAAATTTGTTCGAACACCGTTGTTTCACCAGCTTGCACAACCATCGGATTGTCTTTCATTTGATCAAAGCTGGGAATCGTTCCCACTGCTTCTTGATGTTCAGGTTTTACATTATAGAGATTCCAACGAGCAAATTTTACTTTTTCAATCACTGGTAACGGCAGCTCGTCGATCTTGTTTAGCGCATTAATACGCAAATCAGTCATCCATTGAGGTTCGGCCCATTCGGCTGAGTAAGCTTTGACGGCCTCAAGATATTCTGTCCATTTTTTCATCTATCTTGCCCTCCTAAACTTCTTCTTTGTAATCGATACCTAATTCAGCAGAAATCCCTGCGTAGCCTTCAGCTTCTAAACGTTTCGCTAGTTCTGCGTCACCAGTCAAGACTACACGACCATCCATCATAATATGCACCACATCTGGAACGATGTAGTTCAATAGACGTTGGTAGTGAGTGATGATCAAGGCACCGAAGCCTTCGCCGCGCATTTCATTGATCCCTTTTGCTACGACTTTCAACGCGTCGATATCTAAACCTGAGTCGATTTCATCTAAGATCGCGAAAGTTGGTTCGATCATTAATAATTGCAGGATTTCATTGCGTTTCTTTTCCCCGCCTGAGAAGCCTTCATTCAAATAGCGTTCAGCCATTTCTTCCGGCATGTTCAATAGATCCATTTTCTTATCTAATTTTTTCAAGAATTGCATCACAGAAATTTTTTCATCTTCTTCACGACGAGCGTTGATTGCCGCGCGCATGAATTCTGCATTACTGATCCCTGGAATTTCACTTGGATATTGCATCGCTAGGAACAAGCCTAGACGTGCACGTTCGTCGACTTCCAAGTCTAAAATATTTTTACCATCAAAAAGAACTTCGCCTTTAGTGACTTCATAGTTTGGGTTGCCCATGATCGCTGCGGACAAGGTGGATTTACCTGTACCGTTTGGCCCCATGATGGCATGGATTTCTCCCGTCTTCATTACTAAATTGACGCCCTTTAGGATTTCTTTATCTTCAATGGCAACGTGTAAGTCTTTAACTTCTAAAACTGACATGAAAGTACCTCCAAATATTTTTTCTCGTTCTCACATATTTTAATCTAAATGAGAATGGAATACAAACCGATTCACCGAATTTCTTCTAAGAAACAACCCTTTATTTAGAATAATTATAAATTTGTTCGGTCGTACCGCCTTACTCTGAATCATTAAAAAGTTTTTGTAAAAAGGCTTCTTCCGTTAATTTTTCCGTCGCTTCCTGATAATGGAAGAACGCCGGCTTCTGATCATAAAATATTTCTCCTACTAATTTTGCTTGGTCGATCTCATCAAACAAGCCCGCAGGAAAATAATATTCATCATCCGCCAAGCTATGATAGAACAAACTGCTGCCGCAGGTCTTGCATGAACCACGCTCCGCCCATTCAGAAGACATGAAGCGTTGAATTTGTTCTTCTCCGCGCAAAGAGAAATCTTTTGGTAAAACACCCGCTAATGACAAAAATGGCCCGCCGAAAAACTTTTGACACATATGGCAATGACAGACGGTAATTTCTTCTGCTATCTGAGGAATATTAATTTTTACCGCTCCGCATAAACAGCTTCCTTTTACTTTCATATAAAAACTTCCTTCCTATATAATGACGTTTTTTGGGAAAACATTACGTTCGTTCAGTCTATTTTCTACTCTTCTAGTTTAGCAATAAAACTATTCTTAGGATATTTGTTTTTCAAATAGACAAAAAAAACGTTGAAAGGAACGACCCCTCCAACGTCGCAGATAGCTTCAATACAAACATTTGATATGATGATGATTTAACTTAGCCATTTTTTCAGCTGACACAGGATTTTCGGTGATCAGGTAATCGATCTCGTGACAAGCAATGGCCTGATACATGTATTTATGATCCAGCTTATCTTCCGTAGCCAATACGACTAAATGATTGGCTTGTCTGCGAAAGGCTTTTTTGATCAACGCTTCGCCTTCATGTGTCTCGGTAACACCATGATTGAAGTCCAATCCGCGACAGCCGATAAACGCAATATCCGCATTATAGGTTAGGATATCGTTATAGGCCTTTGAGCCATTGATCGTTGCTCGTTTTGGAACGATCGAACCGCCTAATATCGAGACATGAGCTGTAGTAAACTCACTCAACATCGCCGCTGTGAGGACGCCATTCGTAATCACTTGTAACCCATCAAATTTGCTTAAATTCTTGATCAGGTGCAAACTCGTTGTACTGGAATCTAAAAAGATAACCATATCGTCCTTTACTAACGTTTCGGCGACGTCAGCAATATATTGTTTATTGTCCTCTTCATTCAAACGAGTGACTTTCATCAAGTATGGTACATCAATCTTTTTATTATCAATGATCATTGCGCCGCCGCGCGTTCTCCGAATCAGTCCATTTTCCTCAAGCAAAACCAAATCTCTTTTGACTGTGGCTTCACTATAATTAACCAGATCAATCAAATCCGCGACAGTCGCAAACTGATTGACCTTTAAATAATTGACAATCTGCTGTTGCCGATCTTCAATCGCACTTAGCATCTCTTCCCCTACTTTCCTCTGCATTTTATCTAATTATAACTTTTCTAAAGGAAAAGAAGACAGCCCTTCCAAAGAATTTGAAAGTTCTGCCTTTTTTCATTAATATAACTCAGCTTTTCCGATCGTATTTAGCACACTCAACTTATGTCTGACAACCTCTTTTACCTTGTTGTTAGCCTCTGGAAAAACATCTCCCGGCTCATACATTTCGGGATTTTTATTTAGAATATCACGTAGAGCATCAAAGAACACACTCTTGAGGTCGGAGCTCAAATTGACCTTTGCAACCCCGTATTTAACTGCTTCGCTCACTTCAGAATCTGGATTTCCCGAACCGCCATGTAATACAAATGGGATGTCGAGCCGCTCATTCAATTCTTTCAGTAATTCGATATTTAATTTTGGCGTCATATCTTTAGGATACAGTCCATGAGCTGTCCCAATCGCTACAGCAAGTGTATCGATACCTGTTTCCTTCACAAATTCTTCTGCTTGGTTTGGATCGGTGTAAATGATATTGGCTGAACCATTGTTTCCGATTGTGCCTAACTCAGCTTCAACGGACACATTCACGTCATGAGCTAACGTAACGACTTCTTTGGTCAGCTTCATATTATCCTCATAACTCTGTGTCGAAGCATCGATCATTACAGAAGTATAACCATTACGAATCGCTCGCATCACATCTTTCACCGAACCGCCATGATCCATATGAATCACGACAGGAACTTTGCTATTGTGGGCATATTCCTTGGCCGCCGCCACGAATTCGTCATTTAAATACGCGATCTCATCAGGATGTATTTCTAAAATCACCGGAGCGTTTTGTGTTTCAACTTCTTCCATAATGGCTTTCATCATATCGTAACTGCAAATGTTGAAGGCTGGTACGGCAAATTTGTTTTCTTTAGCGACTTTCAATAAATCCTTCATTGTATATAACATTATGCTTCCACCTCATTGATCATTTTTTTATCTTCAACAGTAATCGGTTTTTTTAACAACCCAACTGCTATTGCTGTAACTAACGTACCTGCGACGATCGCTAAGAGATACATCGGCAAGTTGTTCATAACATTTGGAATGAGCATCACCCAGATACCGCCATGAGGAGCCATGGAAGTAACGCCCGCTGCCATTGATATTCCCGCTGCGGTAGCCGAGCCAAGCATCAAACTAGGAATCACTCGAATCGGGTCTGCCACTGCAAACGGAATGGCCCCTTCAGTAATGTAGGAAGCCCCTAAGATCCAACAAGATTGTCCTGATGTTCGTTCTTCTTTAGTAAATTTATTTTTAAATAGAAGCGTTGCTAAGGCCAAGCCCAATGGCGGCGTCATTCCTGCCGCCATACAAGCAGCAATTGGTGCATTGACACCCGCAGACATTAAACCGATTGAAAAAGTCGAAATCGATTTGTTTATCGGTCCGCCCATATCAGCGGCCATCATAATACCGATCAATAATCCAAACATCAGCCCAGAAGTATTCCCCAAGCCGTTCAACCAGCCAGTCAGCGCATCCAATACCCAAGCAATCGGCTTATCTATTAAGAAAACCATCGCTAGCCCAATGATTAAAATGGAAACCAATGGAACGACGATCAATTGATAAATTGCTGCAAGTTGCTGCTTAACATTGATTTTATTGGCTAAAATATCAGTCAAATATCCTGCTAACAGTCCCCCGATCATCCCGCCTAAGAAACCTGAACCACCATTCGCTGCCAACAGTCCGGCAACGATTCCTGGAGCAAAACCGGCTTTTCCGGCAATCGAACTAGCAATCCCTGCACCTAATGCTGGTACCATCATTGCAAAAGCAGTTCCGCCGCCAATCGTTGATAGAGCTCCCGCAAGCGCATTGTAATCATCTGATTTGGGATCAGATGCTGTTATTCCGAAGGCAAAACTTAAAGCGATAATAATCCCGCCTGCGATAACAAATGGCAGCATATAATTGACGCCGTTCATAAAATGATTGTAGATGCCGCTTTTACGTTCCTGTGAATCATTTTTCTTATCTGCTGAAATTTCAATTGTACCTACATTTGCCAGAGTTTCTTCAATTACCTTCTCCGGTTCTTTAATCGCTCTACTAGTCGAAACACGTTTAATCTTCCGACCAGCAAAGCGGCTGGTATCAATATCCTTATCGACAGCTAGAATGATCGCATCCGCCGACTTGATTTCTTCAGCCGTTAATACATTTTCCGTTCTTGCGCCTTGGGTCTCGAACTTGGCTTCATAACCTAAATCTCTGGCCGTTACCTCCAGCTTTTCAGCAGACATATACGTATGGGCGATCCCAGTGGGACAGGCGGTGATTCCGATTATTTTCATGATGATTCCTCCTTGCTTATGATTTCCAATACTTCTATCGCATTGTCAGCTTCTTTCAACTGACTTCTAAACGTCTGATTCATTAATCTTCGTGACAAATTACTCAATATTTCCAAATGGATATTTGAAGTCTTTTTAGGTACTAAAATTGCAAAAACCCATTCAATCATTTGACCGTCTATTCCGACATAATCGGAAATTTTACCTGTGCGTACGAAACAAATGGTCGGTTGTAAAACAGCTTTGCTTTGTGCATGAGGGATTCCAAAACCATCCTCTATTCCGGTTGAAGTCTCCGCTTCTCTTTGATATAAATCTTTGATTACTTTCTTTGCTTTCGTTACCCGTTGCTTTTCTTCAAGTAATTGACCAAGTGTTTCAAACAGTGCCTCTTTTGAACGTATTGACTCATCAAATATAACTAAATCGTTCATCATTAAATCAATTAGCTTCACTCTAAAAACCTACTTTCACAACTAGGATAGCGCTTTCCTGTTTATGGTGATACTATAGCATCGCTATCCAAACCGTTCAATATTTTGACTGATTTTCGGTTTAAAACTCTTTTATCACTAAAAAAGTTCACTAATCATGAGCTATACAGATCATAATTAGTAAACCTTTTAGGATTTCATACAAAAAAATCCTCAATACAAATGTATTGAGGATAAACGCTAAAATTTATTTATCAACGGGTTTTACTGAACCGTCCCATTTTTTCAAGATCCAGTCTTGAACGTCTTTTTCGTGTAATACTTTAACTAATTTCTTGATGCGTGCATCGTCTTTATCTGCTGTACGAACGGCAAGGATGTTCGCGTAAGGTGATGTGTCTTTTTCAAGCAGAACAGCATCTTTGACTGGATTCAAGCCAGCACCATAAGCAAAGTTGGCATTGATCGCTACTAGATCGCCTTCGTTATTGTTATAAGTCGTTGCTAACAAGGCTGGATCGATTGAATGTTCGAATTTCAATTTCTTAGGATTTTCTGCAATGTCATCAAATGTCGCAGTTTCTAAATCAACACCGTCTTTGACTTTAACTAAGCCAGCGTCTTGCAAGATTGTGATGATACGGCCCCAGTCTGATTCAGAGCTTGAAGTAATCACTGTCGCGCCTTCTTTTAAATCCTTAACATCTTTGATTTTCTTAGAGTATAAGCCCATTGGTTCGATATGGATCGCACCGGCATCGGTAAATTTGTAGTCATTTTCTTTGACTGCCTTTTCAAAGAACGGTTTGTGTTGGAAGTAATTGGCATCGATATCTTTATCTGCTAACGCTTTGTTAGGCAATACGTAGTCATCGAATTTTTTGATTTCCAGCTTCACGCCTTCTTTTTCAAGCAATGGTTTTACGTGCTCCAAGATCTCAGCATGAGGTGTTGGTGACGCGCCTACCACTAATGTATCGCTTTTTTCTTTACTGCTGCTGTCAGAAGATCCTGAACTGCTGCTTCCGCAAGCTGCCAATCCTACTGTTAATAATGCCACTGCCGCAAAACCTAAAATTTTCTTTTTCATTGATGGTTCCCCCTAAATAATTTTAATGGATGTATTTTTAAGAATAATAGATATTCTGTTGCTAACGTTTGTCTGTACGTTTCGTCAAGAAATCGCCGACGCCTTGAACGATGAAAACAATGATCAAGATAATAACTGTGGCTACTAAAGTCACGGTGTAATTGCCGCGTTGATAGCCTTCTTGCCAAGCTAAGGCTCCAAGACCACCTGCTCCGATCGCACCAGCCATTGCGGTGAAACCGATCATCGAAACTGAGGTAACCGTCAAACCTGAAATCAATGCTGGCAAACTTTCTGGAATCAACACTTTATAGATTGTTTGGAAATAGCTGGCCCCCATTGAATCAGCTGCCTCCAATACTCCTGAATCGACTTCACGAAAGGCGATTTCAACCAGCCGCGCATAAAACGGTGCCGCTGATAATACCAAGGCGGGAATCGCCGCTTTGGCTCCCAGCATCGTTCCGACTAAAGCTTTCGTAAACGGAATGATCAAAACCATCAAGATCATAAATGGTGTTGATCGGAAGATGTTGCTGAGAATGGAGACTAATCCGTACAAAATGCTGCGGGCTGCGGAATGCTTGCGTCCCAATGAATAGAGCAGCAGACCCAGCAATAATCCTAAAACAAATACGATCAACATTGAAATAATCGTCATGAACAAGGTATCATTAATGGCCTCTTTCAAGGTATCCCAAGTTACTTGTTGAAAATTTAAGTATGTCTCTGAAAAACTCTTATCCACGGTGCAGCACCTCCACTCCAACTTGTTGGCTTTCAATAAAGCTGATAGCCTGATCAACTTCCCGCGGATCGCCGGTCAACTGAACGGTCAGAGTTCCAAACGAGCTGCCTGTCGCCCGCTCAATATTGCCGTATACGATACTGATGTTGACTGGGAATTTGCGAATCGCTTGTGAGACCACTGGCTCATTGGCATTGTTTTCCAAGAAATGCAACGTGGCCAATGTTCCAGTTGGATTCTCCTTAACAAACTCTTCCAATAATTCAGAAGGATCTGCTTTTGGTTCGAGATCCTGTTGAACGAAAATCTTAGTCACTTCCTGTTGTGGATGGCGGAAGACTTCGCGGACAGAACCTTCTTCCACGATTTTTCCTAATTCCATCACAGCGACCTTGTTGCAGATTTTGCGGATCACATTCATCTCATGGGTGATCAGTACGATCGTCAAACCAAGCTGTTGATTGATATTTGCTAATAACTCTAAAACTTCCTCGGTCGTTTGCGGGTCCAGCGCGCTGGTCGCTTCATCACAAAGCAGGATATCTGGATCATTCGCTAATGCCCGTGCAATGCCGACTCGTTGTTTTTGTCCGCCGGATAATTGAGAAGGATACGCATCCCCTCGGCCATCCAGACCAACTAAGTGCAGTAATTCTTCCGCCTTCTTGCGGCGCTGCTCTTTTGCCACACCTGCTAATTCCAATGGCAATTGAATATTTTCGATCACTGTCCGTGACCATAATAGATTGAAATGTTGGAAGATCATTCCAACTTTTTTACGAAATGTACGTAATGCCGCGCCTTGAAGCTTCGCAACATCCTCTCCGTTCACAAGGACCTGTCCATTCGTTGGTGCCTCTAATCCATTTAATAAACGAACCAATGTACTCTTCCCTGCGCCTGAATAACCGACGATGCCATAGACATCCTTTTCTTCGATTGCTAAGTTGATTCCATTGACTGCGTGGATCGGTCCCGTTTTGCCGGCAAAACTTTTCCCCACTTGATTTAACTCAATCAATGCCATGCTTCTTACTCCCTTTCTGACTAACTTCCTTGATCGGTTCTTTTACAAACCTGTAACAGCTGAAGTTTTTTCAAACAAAAAAAGCTTCCGTCCATAAAATGTACAACTGTACACTTAGGACGAAAGCTTTGACTTCCGTGTTACCACCTAAAATTTGTTACGACCTTGCGATCATAACCTCTGCCAGTACTTGCAATGCTGCGTATACTGAGGTGCTGTAACGGGCACTCCCGTGATAGACTTGACTATGCTTTTCTGCCATCTCGTCTATCCCGCTCAAAGACCATTTTCCATCTCATTGCCATAACTCCTTTTCAGCGTACCGGAGCTCTCTTTGTACTTTAATCAGATGTACTTTTCTTTTCATCGCTTTCTCATGTGTATGAAAGGATTATATCAGGCTGATTTTATCCTGTCAAACAACAAGTGAAAATTTCTTTATAACTTTTCAAACTCGTCTACATCGACCTCGCGTAATGATAAGATCCATGCATCTAATTCTTCCTTCACGTTCAATGCCGCAGGATCAGCTGCAACTTTTTCGCTGACTGAAGAAACAACACCGCTCAATGGACTTTTGAATTCTTGGACTGCCTTTTCTGCTTCGATCTCCACCAAGGGTTCGCCTGCTTTGACGACTTGGCCGATTTTCGGTAATGAGATAAAGGTCACTTCTCCTAATGTTTCCGCCATCTCTGCTGTCAGACCCATGCAATAATCTTTATCGTTGTGTAAAATCCATAGGCCGTCATTTTTTTTCAAGTAACTCATTTATTTAAAACGCTCCTTCGTAAGTTGTCTCTTTAAAACCATTCATTAAAAATTGATCATTTTTGATCAGTAATGGGCGCTTCACCAGCATCCCGTCACTTGCTAATAATTCGCTGGCTTCCTTCACTGATAGATCCGCCATTTTGTCCTTCAATCCCAGATCACGATACTTCATACCGCTCGTGTTGAAAAATTTGCGTACAGGCTGTTCACTAGCTGTCAGCCACTTTTCAAAAGTGGCTGCTGAAGGTGTCTCTTGAATCAAATCAATTGTTTCATAGTCCACCCCCGCTTGATCTAACCAAGCTTTGGCTTTCCGACAAGTCGAACATTTTGGGTACCAATAAAATTTAAGCACTACGGGTCCTCCTAATAGGTTTCTTATTCGCACTTTGATAACGCATAGATAGGATCAAGCCGATTCCGATCATATTTCCTAAGATCGATGAACCCCCTTGACTGATAAACGGCAGCGGAATCCCGGTCAATGGCAACAGTCCAATGTTCGCACCAATGTTTTCGAAAACATGGAACAGCATCATCATGACGATTCCCGATGCGATATAGGCATAAAATTCATTATTCATTTCAAAGCATAACCGAATCATTCGATAAATCAAAATAAAATAGAGCAAAACCACAAATGCGCCGCCGACAAAACCAAAGTTCTCACCGATAACCGTAAAGATCATATCCGATTCACGTACTGGCACATAGACATTGCTGACATTGTAGCCCGTTCCCAGCATGCCGCCAGAGCCGATTGCCATTAAGGCGTGAGCCAACTGGAAGCTTTTTCCTTGAGGATCATGGAACGGTTCCAGCCAAGAGTCAATCCGAGCAAATTGATAATTCTTAAAGCCGATATGGGTAAGCAGTTCTCGTCCTGTATCTGTCGTGACTAAGAAAATCAACGTACCGCCTAGAACGGCTGCCACTATCAGTGCCGGAATCAAAATCAACCATGAGATTCCCGACATCAAAAACATTCCCGCAAAAATGGCTAAGAAGACTAGCATCGTCCCAAAATCCTTTTGCGCTAAAACTAAACCAATTACTGGAATCGTAACTAACAACATCTTGCCGATCATAAAGGCATCCGTCTTTAACGTATGAACCTTATTGGCTACATTATGTTTGGTAATAATCAGCGCCATCATCAAAATATAGGCGATCTTCATGAGCTCAGAAGGCTGAAAGGTCAAGGTACCAAATTTGAACCAGTTTTTCGAACCCGTTGAGGCCGCGAGCGTTGGATCATAGAATTTGAGTAAGGCCAGCATAACCGCCAAACCGATCACATATAAAAACGGCGTCAAGCGCCATAAGAGCTTCGCATCAAAATGAATGATGATCACAACAGCTAATGCGCCCACCACATACCACACCGATTGCATCGCAAGACCGCGAAAAACATTCGGATTCCTTGGATCTTGAGTCAATGCGACATACAGGGACAACAGCCCTATCAAACATAATATAAAAACAGGTAAAATAACGCCGTAATCAATCCGGCTGTCATCATTATTATTTTTTAATCTATCCATTGTTCATCTCTTTTCCACCAGTATACTCGCTTTATTATAGACGCTTCTTTGCTTAATGAAAAGCAGGCATCGCTGACTTTGCAAAAACTTTATTCTTCTCCGGCATCCTGCTGCAAAAAATAAATCAAGCCCCAAATCCCCAGCTGTAAAATACTGAACATCAGAACAAATTGAACTTTCCCTGCACTCCAGTTTCCTACCAATAATTCTAACACACGCCACGGATGGACCAATAATTCAATCGAATGAACACGATCAAAACGGCCAATGTAGACGGCAATACTAGAAAGAATCGCTAAAATAGCCAAGCCGCCAATCTTTTGCGGCAACCGCCATTTCCATTTGACTGCGGAAAATAACTTGAATACTTGGGCCATCCCGATAAATACCATCAACAATGCCGGCAGTAACAATAAAAGATACGACCACCAGCCGCTGGAATTGTTTAAGAAATGTCCGCCCCTGCGATAGATATCCAAGCTTGCGAAATGAAACAAATCGGTCATCAAATAAGGAACATTGGGAAAAAACAGCAGCCACAGCGGTGCAAAAAGCCATTGCCATTTACTTCTCAATTTCAGAAAAAGCTGCGCAAAAAGAATCGGCAGCCATGCCAAAAAGACATTCAGCCCCATAAAGGAAAACGTCGTTTGGGTAAAATGCATGAATAAAATATAAATCAAAACACTAAAATGGAACACATAGATTTTTTTCATATTTCTCCTATGATTAACTTTATTACGTACTAATTATAACTAAAGAAAACACCACCGCATTCTTAGCCTAGGCTTTGAAACGATGGTGTTTTCATAAATGATGCCAGCTGCAGGATTTGAACCTGTGACCTACGCGTTACGAGTGCGTTGCTCTACCAACTGAGCTAAGCTGGCGAATCGTACAAATGAAATTATAGAAAACTTCTGCGAAAAAGTAAAGTAAGATTCCTCTTAAAAAGCGATTACATGAAAAAAACTTGAAAATATGCTAAAATAGAGACAGTGATAAAAGGAGGCGTTTGATACAAATGGCTACATTTGGCAAAATAGAGACACACGTTGATCCTTCCGAAGCTGGGAAAGACTTCCCCGTAAAGACACACGTCATGTTCACTATTCGCGGTCAATCCCAAACTGGGATCATCGCTAAACAATTGAAGAACGCAGCAGTCATTGAAATTGATGAGAAGCAAGACAACGAAGACTTGATCAATCATTCCAATGGTGTTGTCGTCATCAATTATAAACAAATGCGAAAGATTTAGTTTCCAAAATAAAAAGCGAACCGCTCAACGCGGCTCGCTTTTTTTATTTTGTTCCGAATAAACGGTCGCCTGCGTCTCCTAGACCAGGAACGATGTAACCAAGTTCATTCAATTGTTCATCAAGTGCAGCAGTATAGATGTCAACATCTGGATGCGCTTCTTGTAAAGCCTTCACGCCTTCAGGTGCCGCAACTAAGCAAACAAATTTCATGTTTGACGCGCCGCGTTTTTTCAATGAATCAATCGCCATGATTGCTGAACCGCCGGTTGCTAACATTGGGTCAACGATGAATAATTGACGGCTGTCGATATCTTCTGGCATTTTGAAGAAGTATTCATGTGGTTCCAATGTTTCTTCATCACGGAACATCCCGATATGTCCGACTTTTGCAGCCGGGATCAATTCTAAAATACCATCTACCATGCCGATACCAGCGCGTAGAATCGGTACGATCGCAACTTTCTTCCCAGATAACGTTTTTTGCGTTGATAAAGTGATCGGTGTTTCGATCTCGATATCTTCTAATGGCATATCGCGAGAAACTTCGTACGCCATCAACATCGCGATTTCATTCACGACTTCACGGAAAACTTTTGTTCCACAATTTTTATCACGAATAATCGTTAATTTGTGTTGGATCAGTGGATGATCAATTACTTGAAACTTGCCCATAATAAATTGCTCCTTATTCATTTTAAAGTATTCATTTTTCTAAACGAAAAATGCGTTCGGTCAGCATGCCGTCTGCCACTTCTCAAAATCCCATACTGGAAACTGCTTTTTCGTTGGATTTCCTGCGAAACAAGCAGTTAGAATATGACAGTCTTTATTCTGCATTTCTCCTAATTATAAGACAACTGCAGAAAGAAAACTAGTCTAATTCTGCTTGAATTGGATGAGATTCTGTTAATTCTAATACAGCTTTGCGAATCTCCGCCAATCGCTCGTCGTCTCCTTTAGAACGTAAGGTCTCGATGATCAATTCAGCTACTCGTTTAGCATCTTCTTCTTTGAACCCGCGACTGGTGATGGCCGGCGTTCCGATTCGAATCCCACTGGTTTCTTTGAAGCTCTTTGACTCGAAAGGAATCGAATTTTTATTGACCGTAATATGCACCGTATCCAATAATTCTTCCGCTTCACGTCCAGTCACATCAAAGCCGGTCACTTCTAATAGAAGCAGATGATTGTCGCTGGCACCAGAGATTACTCGCGTTTCTGGCGCTTGGTTGAAGGCTTTAACCATTGCTTGAGCATTCTTCAGCACTTGTTCACTGTAAACTTTAAACTCTGGCGCCAAGGCTTCCTTGAAGGCTACGGCTTTCCCCGCAATCACGTGTTCCAATGGTCCACCTTGCAAGCCTGGGAAAACTGCGCTATTAATTTTTTTCGCCAAGTCCGCATCGTTGGTCAAAATCAGACCGCCGCGAGGACCGCGCAACGTTTTATGTGTCGTTGACGTAACGACATCTGCATAAGGTACTGGGTTAGGATGTAAACCCGTGGCTACAAGTCCGGCGATATGAGCCATATCAACCATTAATTTTGCGTCAACTTCATCCGCAATTTCACGGAAACGGGCAAAATCGATTGTCCGACTGTAGGCACTTGCGCCTGCCACGATCAATTTAGGCTGATGTTTCCTCGCCAAAATACGAACGACTTCATAGTCGATCGTCTCTGTATGAGGATCAACGCCATAGCTGACAAAGTTGTATAATTTGCCGCTGACATTTACTGGTGAGCCATGAGTTAAATGGCCACCCGCTGATAGATCCATTCCTAAAACGGTATCGCCAGGATTGATTAATGAAAAGTAAGCTGCTTGATTGGCCTGTGAGCCCGAATGCGCTTGGACATTTGCAAATTTTGCATCAAATAATTCTTTTGCGCGATCAATTGCCAAATTTTCTACCACATCGACAAATTCACAACCGCCGTAATAACGTCGCCCAGGATAGCCTTCCGCGTATTTATTCGTCAAGACGCTCCCTTGTGCCATCTGTACTGCTGCTGATACGATGTTTTCTGAGGCGATCAACTCGATATTCTGCTCTTGCCGCTCCGCCTCATTTTCAATTGCTCCCCATAGTTCGGGATCTAGTGCTTTGTAATCCATCCCAACGCCACCTTTCAAATTTTCTGTTTTAAGTATACGAAAGATTCAGCAGATAATCGAATCTTTTGTTTACTTTTCTGCAAAATAGTTTTGTGCCGCCGCTTTCTTCAAACGATTCATATAAGCCAAGCCTAAATGATCATCAGGAAAGACCTCCGCAAAAATGATATCTGCCTTTTGGGCTTCATCCAGCGCACGTAACCCGCTGAATAGACCGCGTGTCGCAGCTTCAATCGTATCGTCCGCAAAAACAAAACGATCTGCTGAACGATATTGATCCGCAATTTTCGGGGTCGTTAACAAGCCGACTTTCTTGTTGTTCATTTCGGCCCAAGCGATTGCTTGCTTCCAATCAGCCGGTTTGATCATTAATACCGGTGTATCCGGTGAATAATGTTTATACTTCATGCCAGGAGCTTTCGGTGTCTCGCTCTCTGTGACTAAATGCTTGTCCAGCGGAACCTCGATACCTAGAACTTCTTCCAATTTCTCTTTAGTGACCGCTCCAGGACGCAAAATCGTTGGCACCTCGCCGCTCAAATCCAAGACCGTTGACTCCACTCCGATTTGAGTTGCGCCATCATCTAAAATCCCCGCGATTTTGCCTTTTAAATCATGATAAACATGCAATGCGGTCGTCGGACTTGGTTTGCCTGAGGTATTGGCACTAGGACCAACCAACGGCGCACCGGTTTCTTCAATTAAAGATAATGTTTTTTTATTATCTGGCATTCGAAATGCCGCTGTGGATAAGCCCCCCGTCACAACTGGGCTCAAACTTCCTGTTTTGATTGAAAAGATCAATGTTAGTGGGCCCGGCCAGAAATGCTGCACGATTTTTTCGGTCAGCGGATGATAGCTTTCCACATACTCTTTAGTCATCGAAAAGTCCGTGACATGGACGATCAGCGGATTATCGCTGGGACGTCCTTTGACCGAAAAAACTTGCTTCACTGACTCTGGCAAAAGCGCATTAGCGCCTAATCCGTAGACTGTCTCCGTAGGAAATGCCACCAATTCTCCTTGACGTAATAACGCCGCCGCCTGATTTATTTGATCCGATTGAAAAATTTTCGTTTCCACAGCTTCTCCACAGCTCCTTTTTTCGTTTTTCCTAATATAAAAACTTTTGTTTCCGAGTTATCCTCAACTTGTTGATATCTCTGTTGTCAAGTGTGTATAACTATGTTGATAACTTTTTGACGTTTTAAACATTGCTGTATCAGTGTTCTTTTATTATTTTTAAAGCTAAAAATAATTTTCAACTAATGACGACCATCCGATCATTTCCCGACATGTCCTGGTGAACAGTCACTTTTTTTTCTGGAAAGACTGTGCTGAAAATTTCTTGTACTTTACGCCCCTGCTGAAATCCGATCTCTAAAAAAATCATGCCATTTGGTTGTAAAAGCGCTTGGCTTTCTGCCGCAATTTTTTGGTAGACAGCTAGTCCGTCGTTATCAGCAAATAATGCTGTCTTTGGTTCATAGGTTCGTACGCTCTCATCCATCAAGTCCCATTCACTTTGACTGATGTATGGCGGATTACTGATAATGATATCCTGTTTTTCGGTGATTGCTGACAGCACATCGCTTTGTTTAAAACAAATCTCTGCCTTTAAGTCGGCCGCATTTTTCTCGGCAACTTTCAGTGCTTCCGCCGATATATCGACCGCGGTCACTTGCCAGTTTGGACGTTTCAGCTTCAGACTGATAGCGATAGCACCTGTGCCAGTCCCAATATCGACCACCTTTTTAGGCTCAGTATCATTCAGCGACAAACACAGCGCGACGAGCTCTTCCGTTTCTGGACGAGGAATCAAGGTGTCTTCCGTTACTTTAAAACGGTGCTCAAAGAAATATTCATAGCCTAATAAATATTGCGGCGGGATATTCTCCATTAAGCTCGCCAAATCCTTTTCGATCACAGTTTCGTCTTCCGGCGAAATTTCTTCTCGCATGTGCAACAGCCATTGCGTTTTATCCCAATGCTTGCGCGCGAGAAAAAGATATTCGATCGCATAACCTTCTTTGCCAGCTGCTTCTAAAAAAGAAGAAGCCCCTGACAGGACTTCTACATAAGTTTTAGCCATTTTGCATATCTTCCAATTTCTTGGTTTGATCATACATAATCAAGGCATCGATAATCTCATCCAGCTTACCTGCTAGGATCTGATCTAATTTTTGAATCGTTAAGCCGATTCGGTGATCGGTCACACGATTTTGCGGGAAGTTGTATGTCCGGATGCGTTCAGAGCGATCCCCAGTTCCCACCGCCGATTTACGACTCGCATCGTATTCGCTTTGGGCTTCTTGTTGAATCTTATCATACACTCGAGCACGCAAGATCTTCATCGCTTTTTCGCGGTTCTTGATCTGCGAACGTTCATCCTGCATCGCTACTGCAATACCCGTTGGAATATGCGTCAAACGGACAGCAGACGCTGTCTTGTTGACGTGCTGTCCACCAGCACCTGATGCGTGGTAGATATCTGTCCGAATGTCTTTGTCGGCTAAATCAATTTCAACTTCTTCAGCTTCGGGCATGACTACGACCGTCGCTGTTGAAGTGTGAATGCGGCCTTGTGATTCCGTTGAAGGCACACGTTGTACGCGGTGCGCGCCGCTTTCATATTTTAGTTTTGAATAGACGTTATCACCAGTGATCATCATGATGACTTCTTTGTATCCGCCGATACCTGTTACGTTGGCTTCCATGACTTCTGTCTTCCAGCCTTGAGCTTCCGCATATTTCTGATACATAGTAAAAAGATCGCCAGCAAATAACGCTGCTTCATCGCCACCTGCGGCTCCGCGAATTTCCATGATGATGTTTTTATCATCGTTCGGGTCTTTTGGTAATAGCAGAATCTTGATTTCATCTTCTAAAGCTTCTTTTTCTTTTTTGAGATCTGACAATTCTTCTTTGGCCATTTCCGCCATTTCCGCGTCTAAGTTTTCACCTAATAATTCTTCCGCGTCACTGATACCTTCCACCACTTTTTTATAGCGGCGATACGTTGCGACTGTATCACGAGTACTAGCCTCTTCTTTTGACAGCTGCATGAAGCGCTGCGTATCAGTGATGACTTCCGGGTCACTCAATAATTCGCCAAGCTCCTCATAACGATCTTCGATAGCTTGCAGTTGATCGTACATTGGTTAAATTCCTCCTAATTTCGTTATTCCTTCTACATTTAAAGTACTCATCTTTCTATAGAAAAATGGGTCATTTTCATTACGCCTATCATTCCGTTAAAGCGTTAATTAGCGGAATGGTCAATTTCTGGATGTAAGTAATGCTTGCGACAAACAGGATAATAAGCTTCATTGCCCCCGATTTGCACTTGATCGCCTTCATAAACAGGGCGGCCATTAATATAATGCAGGTTCATCGTAGCCTTTTTATGGCAAAACCAGCAGATCGTTTTTAACTCTTCTAATTTGTCCGCATAAAGCAGCAAATATTTTGAGCCTTCGAACATTTCATTTCGAAAATCATTTTTCAAACCAAACGCCATCACTGGAATATCTAAGTCATCCACGACTTGCGCCAATTGCACAACATGAGCCTTTGATAAAAATTGCGATTCATCGATCAATATACAATAAGGTTTGTAATCGAGACCTTCAATAAAATCAAAAATATTCGTTTCCGAAAAAATTGGCACGGCAGGCCGGCTCAATCCGATCCGACTGGAGATCGTCCCCACACCTTCGCGTGTATCTAATCCGCTAGTCATCAAGACCACCGGTTTATTCTGTTCCTCATAGTTATGGGCGACTTTCAAAATCTCGATCGTCTTCCCGCTGTTCATTGCACCGTATTTAAAAAAAAGCTGGGCCATTTCATGTCACCTTTCCCTTTTGTTCCTATCGTATTATAGCGGAAAAGCCAGATTATTTACAGTAATAATTTTCATAGAATCACCTTCTTAGAAGAATCAATGACTATTTTCAACAAAGTCACAGGCTAATTTTTTAAGAATATAAGCCTCGGATGCTAAACTTTAGCAGTAATTATTTTAAATTTTTATTAATAGGGGGCTTTCTCATGGAACAATCAGTTAAAAAGAAACGACGTAGTTTTCCATCCGCGTACACCGTCATCATTATCGTCCTGATTCTCGTTCAAGCATTGACCTTTTTCATCCCTTCAGGCAAGTACAGCACGTTATCGTATGACAGCGGAAAAGATCAATTCGCCATCACTGATGCACATGACAAAACAATCATGGAGCCGGCAACGCAAAAAACATTAGATAAATATGACATTCATATCAAAGTCGGCAAGTTTCGCGATGGCACGATTTACCGCCCAGCCGCGATTCCGAACTCGTATGAAGCAATCAAAAAACCGAAACGCGGCATTACAGGTACGATTACTCAGTTTTTGAGATCTCAGGTTCAAGGGATTACTGAGAGTGTCGATATCATGATCTTTATTTTGATCTTAGGGGGCGTGATCGGTATCGTAAATGCTACAGGCGCGATGGATGCTGGTATGATGCGTCTCTCAGAAAAATTGAAAGGCAAACAAAAATGGCTGATCGTCATCGTGACAACGTTAATCGCGATTGGCGGAACGACCTTTGGCTTGGCGGAAGAAACCATTGCCTTCTATCCAATCTTGATTCCGATTTTCTTGCTAGCGGGGTATGATACGCTGACGGCGGTCGCCACGATCTATCTCGGGACCGCGATCGGAACGATGAGTTCCACGATCAATCCGTTCTCGACAGTCATTGCTTCCAATGCTGCGGGCATCAGTTTTACCGACGGCATGCCGCTGCGCATCTTGATGTGGATCACCGCAGTCGGTATCTCCATTCTTTATACGATTCGCTATGCGGAAAAGGTTCGGTTAAATCCAGCCGCTTCGCTCGTTGCTGATCAAGCAGAAAGTGACCGCGAGCGTTTCTTAGGCAGCCACGATCGCGAGAAAAATGCGAACTTCAGCAAACGACAAAAATTCTCGTTGATCGTCTTCGCTTTGGGTTTTGTGGTAATGATTTATGGCGTTCAACAACTCGGCTGGTACTTCACCGAAATCGCCGTTGTATTCTTAGCTGTAACCTATGTACTGGCTTTTGTCTCTGGTTTAGGTGAAAAGAAATTCATCGACAGCTTCGTTACCGGAGCGGCCGATCTTTTAGGTGTCGCCTTAATCGTCGGATTGGCCCGTTCTGTTGGGATCGTTATGGAGAATAGTTTTATCAGCGATACCATCATGAATTTCTTTAGTAATGCCATCAGCGGGATGAACAATGTCATCTTCATTTGGTTCATGTTCCTGGTTTATGTCATTTTAGGATTCTTTATTCAATCCTCCTCTGGTTTGGCTGTGCTGTCCATGCCTATCATGGCACCACTAGCTGACGTTGTGGGCATCGACCGTGCACTGATTGTTGATGCTTATAACTGGGGCCAAGGCTTGATTGGATTAGTCGCCCCAACAGGTTTGATCCTCGTTTCGCTGTCAGTAGTAAACGTTGGCTTTGATAAATGGATCAAGTTCGTTACCAAATTACTGGTTACCATTATCATCTTGATCCTCGCCTTCTTAGCGGTAGGCGTATTGATTTCTTAACAAAAAACAGGAGACACCCTCAGAATTTGAAGGTGTCTCCTGTTTTTTATCGATAGTAATGCACTGAAAAATTACTCGCTTACTTTATTTTCTTTCCTTTTTCCTTTGTTACTAAATCCTTTTCCAAATCAATCACGACAGGTATAGGGTCGGCAATGACTACCATGACTTCTTGATCATACTTGTTCTTGCCCATTTTAACTTCGATATTTTATCGCTGCTGATCCTCTATCGAAGTCTTTTGAGCCGCCTGTTGAGTACTAGTGACCGGGTCAATAAAATCAGCAGGTTGGAGCGGCGGGACAATCTCCTCTTCCAGCACTGTGATTCCCTCCAAAAGTGTTTTATAAAAACAACTTTACACGCCTTTCTTTCATCTATCAATCCAATTTTTTGCACGTAAGAAATCCCGTAATTTGTGCAGAACAAATAAACCTTCGTGCTGAGGCCATTTCAATTGCTGGCCGCACCAAAGAAACGTTTCAAATTATTGTAAATTCAGACTTATTTTTTCTTCCTTTTCCGCGAATCACTTTTGCCCTTCTTGGTTTTTTTCAGCAGGCTTTCCTCATATTCCCGCTCCTTTTGCTTCTTACTTTTCGGCTTTTGATAATTTACATAGGGTCTTTTCTTTGCTGCGGAAAGTGCCATCGGTTTCTGTACAGCGGGTTTCTTGGCTTCGGTTTTTGGCGGTTCTTTGACAGCGGAGGCTGTTGATCCGCTAGTTGATTCAGCTTTTGGGGCTGTAGCGGTAATGGACTGTTCTGGCGTACTATTACTACTCACCTTTTTAGCTGAAACGTCATCCTTTAATTCTTCCATGCGAGTATCGGTTAAAACAATGCCTTCAGGTAGAAGGTATTTTACTAATTCCAGTTTTTCTTCCTCACTTAGATCATCCAAATCAGCTTCTGGCGACATTCCTGTTCCAGGTTGACCTTCATCGACTGGATCAGTATTCTCCACGATTTCTCCATTTCTGATTTTGATATCACGAGTACAGTTATCGATCTCAGAATTCACTACTTTGACAAACCGTCGAACATCATCCTTTTCAAAAATGGTCAAAGTGGACATCAGCTCTAGTACAGAATCTATTTTTATTGCCGAGGATTTCGGGTCGGCATCCCGTAAACTCCATGTATGCACTTTGCCAATCGCATCTTCAAAGGTCGAGACAATTTTATATTGCTGACCTTCTAATTCTTCAACTGGGGTGGTTTTTTCGCGTAAATATCGCTTGCTTTCACCTAAACGATTGTTGTAGCGATGGTATTGTTTCGTATTTTTATATAAACGTTTAAGAACTTGGTCCCACTCTTTGCCGCTTTTAAAGGCATGGCGAAACAGCGGGCAAAATTTGCGCATCACCTCTGTCGGCTCCGCAAATAGAAAGATTTCTCTGATTAAATCGCTGCAGATTCCCGCAAAGTCGCTTACGCATAAACATTGGCGAATCAGCACAGCCACAAGGTATTGAACGATGATATCTGGATCGGGCGTTTCTGTTTGCGCTTTCAAAATACGTTTCTCAAGATTTGTTTTTCCCATGGTAAAAAGTGTGATTTGCGTCAAAATTTTTGGCATAAGTGTACTCTCCTTTTATTCAAAAAATGGGCCCCATCTTTTGGTTTATTGTTTTTGGCTATACTTTAATATACTCCAAAAATAAGCGAATAATTTACTCTGTTTTTTTCATTTTTATTAAAAGATCAAATATAACATGCCATTAAATCGACCCTCCTTTAGAAAATAAAAGAACTTGAATCCGCTTAAGATTCAAGTTCTTTTGCCTCTAAATACTTTTGGTGCCACTTATCATCGACTTGGCGGGTACCTTCTTTAAAGAAGATTTTTTCCGTTTGCGCCTCATTGGCTGTTTGATAATACCACTTTTTCCATCGTAGAAAATCGAGCTGCGCTTGCAAATCATGAATTTTTCTCTCCAAAACGGCTTCTTGTTCCACCATAAAGGCGTAGCGCTGAGGCAATGATTTGTCACCCTCGACACACCAATCCATGAATTTTGCGATTTCTTTGACTGGAATCCCTGAGCGTTTCAAACAATCGATCACTTCGATATAGCCCAGATCATCCTCCGTGAAGACTCTGCGTCCTGCCTGATTTTTTTTAACAAACGGCAGCAACCCCGCTTTATCATAGTACCTCAAGGTATCCTGCGAGATACCGTACATCTCTGTAATATCACCGATCAAAAATTTTTTCATCTTTTCCAAACTTCTCTCTTGACTTGGAGTTAGCTCCAGGTAGTACAGTTAGTTTATCATAAATTTGAAAGAAGGCAATTTAAATGGAAAAATCTTTAGTCGTAATTACAGGTGCAAGTTCAGGTTTTGGTGCGGAGATCGCCAAACTTTTTAATCAAGCAGGGTTCCCATTACTTTTGTTAGGACGGCGTGTGGAAAAAATCGAGGCCTTGCCTTTAAACTTTGACAATGTCATGATCGAAAAAGTCGACGTGACAGATCAAAAAGTCTTTGCGGCAAGTATCAAAAAAGCCGAAGCCGTTTATGGCCCGGTCGATTTATTAGTCAACAATGCTGGTGTAATGTTGTTAGGAAATGTTTTGACTCAAGATCCAGCAGAATGGCAAACTATGATGAATACCAACGTGATGGGTGTATTGAATGGTATGCAAATCGTGCTGCCTGGCATGAAAGAACGTAATCATGGAACTGTCATCAACATGTCTTCACTTGCAGGTAAGAAAACCTTCACCAACCACGCAGCTTATGTGGCTTCAAAATTTGGTGTACATGGCTTGAGCGAAACAATCCGTGAAGAAGTTTCTGGTTCAAACGTCCGAGTTTCATTAGTTGCACCAGGGGCTGCTGAAACAGAATTATTAACGCACGTTACTGATCAAAGCGCGTTGACTGACTATGAAGCTTGGAAGGAAAGCATGGGCGGCATCACGCTGAACCCTGTTCATGTTGCAGAAAGTGTCAAATTCATCTACGACATGCCTCAAGAAGTAAATATTCGTGAAATCGATATTGCCGCGACTGCCCAAGATGCTTAATCATTAGCGAAAATCAGCCTGTTAACTCCTGCCAGAACGGTGGGAGTTTTTTTTATGGAAGCATGCTATACTATCTCTATTGTTAAAAATTTTCGTACAGACATTTGAAGGAGTCTTCCATGAATTTTGATCGACGGATAAGTTTCTTTAGAAAAAATTGGCGCAAATTAAATAATCGCTTCTCTTCGATTCAGATCATCGTCTTCTATTATTTAGCTATGACGATTCTCTCATTGATTTTATTCAGTTTGCCGATCTTTCGGGAACCAGGTTCGCATGTTTCCTTTCTTGATCTGGTCTTTATGGCTATTTCAACAATTTCAGTGACTGGTTTAACTACTTTTGACATCAACTCGGTCTTCAATGATGCGGGTGTGTTGATGCTGGAAGTTCTATTCCACATCGGCGGTTTGGGGATCATGATGATCACTACCTTCTTTTTTATTGTCTCCAAACGACGGATTACCTTAAAGCAACGACAACTAATCATGACAGATATGAATCAGCCGCGGCTCAGCGGGATCGTCAATTTGATTCGGATCACCTTTACGATGCTGCTGGCGATTGAAGTCCTCTTTGGGACGATTTTCTCAATTTATTTCTATCTGGCAGGCTACTATCACAAGATCTCTGAAGCCGTCTTTTTTGGATTTTATCAAGCGATCTCGGCGGTGACCAACTCCGGCTTTGATGTCACCGGAGAATCGATCATTCCGTTTTCTCATGATATCTTTTTCCTCACCACGATCATGGTGCTAATTTTTATCGGCGGAATCGGGTTTCCAGTCTTGATGGACTTTCACGGTTGGATCTATCATAAAAAAGCGAAAGCACGGCTGCCCTTTCGGTTTAGTCTCTTTTCTAAAATAGCGTTACTGGCCTTTTTCGTGCTTTTTATCGGCGGTGCAGTAGCGATTTGGTTATTAGAGAAAGATCATAGTTTCGGCGATATGAACCTCTTTGATCAGTGGTTCAACTCCGCCTTTTACTCCATGACCACACGGAATGCCGGCCTGCAAATCCATGATTTGAATATCTTTCAAAATACGACCCTGATCATCTTCTCTTTGTTGATGTTCATTGGGTGTTCGCCTAGTTCGGTCGGCGGCGGGATTCGAACCACGACTATCGCAATCATAGGTTTGTACTTGTACTCTTTCTTGAAAAATGAGAATGACATCAATATTTTTGGCCGTAAAATCGCGCCAGAAGATGTCCGAAAATCAGTAGTCGTCTTTATGCTCTCCGCTGGAATGTGTCTGTTTAGTATTCTCTTTTTGACCGCAACAGAGGATCATTCCTTGATTTCGATCATCGTCGAAGTCACCTCGGCCTTCGGAACAACCGGACTTTCTTTGGGTATCACCGATGACCTCTCTAGTACTGGTAAAATCATGATCGCTATCTTGATGTTCATCGGTCGTGTCGGCATGCTGTATACCTTGATGCTCTTCGTACCGAAAGAAACCCAAGACTTAGGCTATGAATTTCCTGAAGAAAAGATTATTATTGGCTAGGAGCGAAACTTTGCTCCAGTCTTTTTTTGTGAGATTTTTCAGCAGGTTTAGTGGCATCAGCTGCGAAAAATCTTAAGAAAAAGGAAACCTGTTTAAACTTTTTTTTCAAGTGTGATAAGATAAATTAAATTTGTTACAGACATGGAGGATGGATGATGGGGTTACGAAGTCAACTGGCAATCTCTGCCGGCAAGACCGCCCAATGGGTATTAAAAACGTTCTTTAAAGGTGGATCAAGCTATCCCGGTCAACTGGCCTTGAAGCTGGATCCAAAAATTTTAGACACATTAGTCAAAGACTATAAAGTGGTCGTAGTGACAGGAACCAATGGGAAAACATTGACGACTGCCTTGACCGTTAATATTTTGAAGCAGGAGTTTGATTACGTCCTAACGAATCCTACGGGCGCCAATATGGTCCAAGGGATCGTGTCGACTTTCTTGAATGCTAAAGGAAAAAAGGGCGGCAAAAAGATCGCTGTTTTAGAAATCGATGAAGCCAGCTTAAGTAAAGTAACAGAGTATATCAAGCCGGAGCTTTTCCTATTTACCAATATTTTCCGCGATCAAATGGATCGTTATGGTGAAATCTATACGACTTACAAATTGATCGTTGACGGTGCAGCGAAATCACCGAGTGCACCGATTCTGTGCAACGGCGACTCACCAATTTTTAATTCCTTAGAAACGGTCAATCCGCGAAAATATTACGGCTTCGATCATTTACCGGATAAAGAACAAGACGCGCACTACAATACAGACGGTCTGCTTTGTCCAAACTGTCAGCACATTTTAAAATACAAGATGATCACTTATGCCAATCTTGGAAAATATTACTGTCCAAACTGCGGTTTCCACCGTCCTGAATTGGATTATAAATTAACCGAAATGAAGGCCATGGACAATAAATCTTCTGAATTTGTCATTGATGGGCAAGATTATAAAATTGAAGTCGGCGGCATGTACAATGTTTACAATGCACTGGCTGCAACAGCAGTGGCCGAATACTACGGCGTTTCAAAGGATAAAATCAAACGTGGTTTAGGTTACGATGAGAAAGTCTTTGGCCGCCAAGAAGAGTTTGAGATCGAAGGCAAAAAATGTACGCTGGTTTTAGTTAAGAATCCGGTCGGCCTGAACCAAGTCATCGATATGATTGGTTTAGCTCCTTATCCTTTCTCACTGGTTTCCTTATTGAATGCGAACTACGCAGATGGTATCGACATCAGCTGGATCTGGGACGGTAATCACGAAGCCTTCGCTGACATGGACATTCCAGCCGTGATTGCAGGCGGCGATCGTCATGAAGATATGGCGCTGCGGTTACGTGTTGCGGGCATTCCTGGCGAAAAATTGACCGAGACAGAAAGCTTGACGGACGTGATTGAAAAGATCAAACTATTGCCGACGGAACATGTATATATCTTAGCGACTTACACAGCCGTCTTGCAACTACGGAAAGAATTGGCCCAAAAAGGCTACATCGATGGGGGTATGGATCGTGGCTAAATACGAATTGAACTTAGCTCATTTATACGGAAACTTATTAAACACTTACGGCGACAACGGCAATCTCTTGACCTTGAATTATTACGCCAAACAAATGGGCATCGAGATCCATTCAGAGATCGTTAGTATCTATCAGGACTTCGATCCTGATAAATTCGATTTTGTTTTTATCGGCGGCGGACAAGATTATGAACAAGTTATCGTCTCAAAAGATATTCAAGATAAAAAAGAAGCATTGACTAAATACATCGAAAACGACGGTGTGCTGTTGTCGATCTGCGGTGGCTATCAATTATTAGGTCACTATTACATCGGTGCTCACGGCGAGAAAATCGATGGTATCGGCGCTTTGGATCACTACACCTTGAGCCAAGATAATCATCGTTTTATCGGCGACATCGAGATCCACAACGAAGAATTTGGTGAAACCTACTATGGTTTTGAAAATCATAATGGCCGTACCTTCTTAGGTGAAGGTGAACGTCCGCTGGGTACAATCGTCAAAGGCAACGGCAATAACGGTGAGGACCAAGGTGAAGGCGTCATTTATAAAAACGTCTATGGTTCTTACTTCCACGGACCAATCCTGGCCCGCAACAAATCTTTGGCAGTGCGTTTACTCCACACTGCTTTAAAAAATAAATACGGTGAATCAGTAGAATTGCCGCAATTACCATAAAACAAAAATGCCCATCAGCTGCTGGCTGATGGGCATTTTTTATTGCTTTATTTTGTGCCTGGAGTGGAAGCAATGATCTTCATTTCACCTTCAACGGTCCATTCCGTTACTTGTGCTGGCAAAATGCAGCTTGTGCCTGGTTTCATTTCGTAGCTTTGACCGTCAACGATCAGATTGCCATAGCCCTCAACTACCGTTACTAAAGTATAGTCCCCTGCTTTTTTAAGAGAAAGTTCTCCAACAACATCCCATTCATAAACATTGAAAAAGTCTGTCTTCAGGTAAGTGATCACTGAGGAGTCGCCTTTTTTACTTTCAGACACTTCTAACTCAGGACTGATCGCCGGAACGGTAGTCACATCGACTGATTGTTGGATGTGCAATTCACGGGTGTTGCCTTGATCATCTTTACGATCGTAATCATAGACACGGTATGTCGTATCCGAACTTTGCTGCGTTTCTAAAATCATGATTCCTTTACCAATGGCATGAATCGTACCGCTTGGTACATAGAAAAAGTCGCCTTTTTTAACTGGAACATGACGTAATAGATCATCCCAGCGTTCATCTTTAATCATTTCCGCTAATTCATCACGATTCTTAGCATTGTGTCCATAAACGATTTCTGAACCGGGCTTAGCATTGATGATGTACCAGCATTCCGTTTTTCCTAATTCGCCTTCATGTTTCAATCCATAGCTATCGTCTGGATGAACTTGAACAGACAAATCATCTTCCGCATCCAAAATCTTGGTCAACAATGGGAACACATCTCCTTCCGCGTTGTCGAATAATTCACGGTGTTCATTCCAAAGATCACTGACTTTCCAGCCTTTGTATGGACCGTTTTCTACGATACTGACCCCATGAGGATGGCCGCTGATCGCCCAATCTTCTCCGATTTTATCGTTGGGAATATCAAAACCAAATACAGTGTGCAGTTGATTGCCGCCCCAAATTTTTTCTTGAAAAACTGGTTTTAAAAATAATGGTTCCATGCTTCTTGCTCCTTTTTCGTTTTAATGTATTTTATTTTCAAGCCGTCTATCATCCAATTAGGTCTTTGTGACTTGATTTGTGAAGACATTTTTATCTTCGCGCTAAGTAACCGGCGAAAGAATGATCAACTATTTTATAGAAACGTTCCTTTATATTCGATAAAGTCTTGCCCGCTCATTTAAATAGCAGCTTAAAATCTCATCCCGCTGGGCCACATAGCTAGCCCGATGGTCTTCGGGGTGAACGCGATTTGACAGAAAAATGAATGCGGATTTCTTTACGACATCCAACAAAAGAAAGGTGCCCGTATAGCCCGTATGAAAAAGCAAAGGCGATTGATCAACGGGACTTGCTTTTAAATCCCAGCCGATTGAACGTTTTCCTTTTCCAGTCGGTGTTTGATCCTTCAGCAGCTCTTGAACTGTCTTGTCATGCAAATAAATCATATCTCTTACGCGCCCAAGATTCAAATACATTTTTGCAAATTTACTTAAATCTTTCAGATTGGTAAAAAGACCCGCATTGCCAGCATGTTCTGCTAAGACTCGCGCTTTCGGATCATGAGTTATGCCCTTTAGAACCGTACCATCTGCTTGTTTTTGCGTTGGCACGATCCCATCATATGGCGGCTGAGGTAAAAAACCGCTGTCAGTCATCTCCAAAGGTGCTAAAACTTCTTCTTTGAAAACTTCAATCAGGTCTTTCTGATAAAGCTCCTCGATTAAAAAGCCCAATAAAATTGTTCCTGCATCTGTATATTTTACAACCGTTCCAAGTTCAGCGCCCGGCTGCAAAGTCAAATAGGCCGCCCTCAATTCCTCCGCATTCAACTGATCACGGTTAGGAATATACGTCTGGATATCGGACGTATGAGTCAATAAATGCCGTAAAGTAATTATTTCATTTTGAAATTCCGGCAGCAGCTCATGAAGCGGCTGATCCCAAGCAAGTTTGTCTGCTTCCTCTAATTTCAGCATAACCGTCGTTGTACAGACAACTTTCGTTAATGAGGCGACGTCAAAAAGATCTTCTTCTCGCATCGCTTCTGTTGTCGGCTCGACCTGTGCATTTCCTAAAACATGAATTCCATCCTCTTGCCCTTCAATAAAACCAAGGACGGCACCAGGAAAAACGCCCTCTTGCATTTTTTTTTCAATCAATCGAAGTGTTTCAGGATACATGACAATCCTCCTTAAAAATAGTACCTCAAAAAGTATAGCATAAAAGAGAAAATGAAAACTTTTTGAGTATTTAAAAAATATGAATCGAATGAGAAAAAAATTTGGCGTAAACTATTAAGAAAGCTCATTCTCTCAAAGGGAGCTCTTCGCTATGAAACGAAGAAGAAAAAAATTCTTAGAACGAATCACACAGCCTCAACGACTAGTGCTCCTCGCCCTTTCCTTGTCAGCACTTCTTTCTTTGCATCAATTCGTAACTGACTGGCAGCTCCAAACACTAGGTTTATTTCTAGTGCTAGTATGTGACAATCTGTTCATCTATTTTTACACGGACGACTTTATCGAGGACGGCATTTTTACTGTGCCAGTCTACAACCTCGTAGCAAGTCTTGCTGGTAATGTCTTGATCTGTCTGGCGCTTTACTATAGCCAACTGCTCTCTCCCTTCAGCCGCTTTTCCAATGTGAATTTACCTTTTCTGCTCACAAAATTATTTTTTGTTTTTGTAACCTTGATAGATGAAAAATAGCAGCCAACTACAATATCTAGCTGACACTTCCACATTTTAATCGAAAAAAAAAGCCGCGATTTCTCGCGACCTTCTCCATTACTATTTTAATACGAACCACCATTCGATCCCGGCAGCATCATAAAGTGTGATCAACGATTCCTTTTTGTCGCAGAAATAGTCTAACTGTTCTTCACTTAGATGCTTACACAATTCTTGCAGTTTTGCTTTTGAAACGATGAATTGCAGAAAATCCAGCCCCAGCACTTTATCTGTTGGCAGATCGATCGTGCCACCTGTCGCATTCGTCAATCCCACGTTAAATTCACCGCGGTTCAGCAATAGCTCCTCTTTACTTTCATCATGCACTTCCAACCCTAGAATATCTGCGAGGAATGCTTGCTGTTTTTTCACGTCGCTGAAATTTAAATGAATTTTGTCAAAATACGCGTCATGAATTTTTTCACGTTTCGTTGCTTTCTTCGCTAATTCCGCAAAATCAATATTGATTGGTTCAGACGTTGAACGCTCTTTACTAGGAGCAAAGAAAATCTCAATCTCATTTCCTTCAGGGTCTTCAAAAAGCAGTCCCTTTTCATCGTCAGCTTGTAGCGCCGATTTAACTGGATAGTCTTCTTTTTCTGCACGGTAATACACGTTCGCTAATTCTTCGATATTAGGGACAACCAGTGAAACTCGTTGCATTTTCTTGATTTCCCCATTGTGTTCATCGGCTCTTGGACTTTCTTCAAGCCAAAGCAATTCACTTGCTGGATCTTTGTATCCTAGAATCGCTAATTCATTTTCTTCACGCAATAGATGCAGTCCGATGATGTCGCGGTAGAAATGGATCATACCATCACGATCCCGAACGCGAATAGCGATTGTTTTTAAATTCAGTTTCCCTAAATGAAAATTTCCCATTATTCTCTTCCCTCCGTCACTACTATTTTAACGATGCCTATTGATTCGCGCAAGCAATATCCTTTTATTATTGAACAACTTTGAAACCAGCTCATTCAACAATGATTACTTAATTAACAAAAATAGATATTTTCGTCGCATTACAAGTAAAAAGATCATCAATAATTTCCTTATTTGAAAATTTTTTGAATGATTTCTTTACTTTTCATCAAAATGCTTTAAAATATCTATGATAACACTTGTAATCAGACAATAAATAGATTAAAGTTGGAATCAATCTTAAGAAAGAAAAGGCTGTTGAAAAAAGATGAATTATTCAGTTACAACGAAAGAATTTATGATGCTTGCTGCGAAAGAACCCGTGGATGTTTTAGATTTGAGAGACCCTGAATTTGTTGATTCTTTTGACTTATCAGAAGGATCGAACGTAACCCATATCCCACTAACTCAATTGCCAAATCGTTTAGGCCAACTTGACAGAGGTAAAACGTATTACCTATTTACTCAATTCGGTGGTCGTTCGAAAACGATGGCGCAATTTTTACGAAACGAAGGCTTCCAAGTGGTCAATGTCATTGGCGGTACTTCTGCGTATAAGCAATACCTTGCTAGTTAATGAAAATTGTTTTTATTGATTGTTTTGAGCAGATAAATTGTTTGTTTTAACTATATTGTGTACGATTCGTCTGTAACTAAATTTAAGGAGTGTTAGTTTTGGCAAATGTTCTAGTAGTGAATGCTCACCCGTTAGCCGCAGAAGACTCACAAACTGTAACTATCTTGGATACTTTTATTGAAGCACATCAAGCAAGTCACCCGGAAGATGTTTTCACCATGTTAGATTTGTATTATACAGATATCCCTGAGATCGACGGCGATCTTCTATTAGCTTGGAAGTCGTTGCAAAAGGGTGCTGATTTTACTGATTTGAGTAATGTTCAACAAGAAAAAGTTCGTGTTTTCAATGAATTTACCGATCAATTTTTAGCTAGTGAAAAAATCGTTATCGCCAATGCTTTATGGAACCTGAATGTTCCAACGAAATTAAAAGCTTGGTTCGATACAATCAACGTTGCAGGTAAAACCTTCAAGTATACCGCAGAAGGTCCTACCGGTTTGATTACTGATAAAAAGGCTCTCCACATACAATCAAGTGGCGGTACATATAACGGTCAAGATTTCTCAGCACAATATGTCAAAGGAATTTTGAATTTTATTGGTATCTCTGATTTTGATTCCATTTATATCGAAGGTGCGGATTACGATCCAGCTAGAGCGCCTGAGATTATGGCTGCGGCAAAAGAAAAAGCCAAATCATTGGCTGCACAGTTTTAGGAGTCTTGATTTTTCAAACGAAAAATCAGATTGCGGAAAAAAATCCTGTCGATTATTCATCGACAGGATTTTTTTCGTCGTCTTCATAAAACCTTGAGACTCTTTTATACCATTCAAATACATGGATCGCGATAACCTTCGCCACCGCATAAAACGGAATCCCCAAAATCACGCCAGCGATACCGAAAATCTTTCCGGCTGTCAATAAGACAAACATAATCGTTACTGGGTGAATTTCTAATTGGTTTCCTAAAACAAGTGGTGAAACGATCCGTCCTTCAATCGTTTGTTCAATCGCAAAGACGATAATAACTTTGACCAGCATGATCGGACCAGTAACAATGGCGATAAAGACCACCGGTACCATCGCTAAAAATGATCCTAGATAAGGAATCAAGTTCAGGAAGCCCGCTAAAATCCCCAATGTGATCGCATAATTCATACCCACCAGTGAAAATCCGATAATGAACATCACCGCCACCGCAAAAGCGACCGTCAACTGTCCGCGAATATATGAAGCCAGTTGCGAGTTCATTTCAGTCATGACCCGCAGCGTAGGTTTCCGCGTTCTAGTTGGTAAAAATTTAAGAATATAAGGCGCCAATTGATCGCCGTCTTTCAATAGGAAGAATAAAATGATTGGTGCTGTGATCAAAGCAATCACTACTGTCGCTAATGTCGAAACGACACTGCCCAATCCTTGCAAGGTCACTCGAGAGATGTTTTGCGCCGTCTCTGTCAAGGACTCTAATATCTTCTGCAAGCTGTTGTCAATGTGCTGCTGGAACGGCTTGAAAGATGGATCTTTGAAGATTTCACTCGCTTTATCACTGATCGTATCGAAATAGCCTGGCAAGCTTTTGATCATCGAACCGATTTGTTCGCGAATCTGTGGAATAATTACCACGATTCCCCAAATGATCAATGCTACCACTACAATAAACAGCAAAATAATCGCTAACGTACGATTTAGACCTTTTTTCTCTAAGAAATTGACTACCGGGTTCATCAAATAGTAGAGGATTCCCGCAATCACTATCGGCAGTCCAACGATCGCAAAAAATTGCCCGACTGGTTCAAAAAGGTAGGATACTTTTGTGAAGACCAACGCGATCAACAGCAGCAATAATACAATGATCAGTGCCACGACGACTTGGCTGTTTAAAAACCATTTCCAAAACCAAGACGTTTTTTGCGTTAATTTCTTTTTATCCACTCACTCACGCTCCTATTAAAATGTAATTTTCATCCCGACTTCCAAATCTGGAAGTACCTCTGGGGTGACATAGATCGCATTTGGAATTACGCCAACTTCTTCTTGAAAGAAAATGGTCGCATGTCCGATCTCATTTAAATTTTGATTAGCCAATGGTCCTACACCGTTTATTTGATAGGTTTGGTCGCCAAAAATCAGTTCTCCGCCCTCTTCTATCGCAATTGGCTCATCGCTGATCGTTTTTTGAACGATCGAAACGTCCAACAAATCTGGTGTAATAGTTTGACCAAAAAGGACTAAAATGTTTTCATCATTAACCGCATTTTTTCCAATTTGAGTAATTTCTGTTACTGTCATATGTCACGCTCTTTTCTAGTTTATTTTTCAATTATATCATAAAGTTAGCGCTATCCAAGCGGGAATAAACTTGCTAAAATGGACTTATAATGAAGGAGGTTTTTCCATGATCCACAAAATAATCTTAGGAACCTACACACGACGCGTCAGCGAAGGCATCTATCAAATTGATTTAGATACTGCGACTGAAACGTTAAACAATTTGGAGTTGGTAACAAAAGAAAACAGTCCGACCTATCTTGCAAAAAGTAATGAAAATTTTCTTTACTCAGTAACAAGTCGCGAAGGTCAGGGTGGAATGGCGAGTTACGATCCCCAAAATAAATTTTTGAATGCGGTGACAGAAGAAGGCGCTTCGCCTTGTTACGTCGCTGTCGATGAACCGCATCAATTAGTCTATGGCGCCAACTATCACAAAGGCGAACTGAATACCTATAAGATCCAACTTGACGGCTCTCTTGAGGCCGTGGCTACTCTTTTCCATAAAGAACCGACTGGACCTCATAAAAACCAAGACAAGGCTCATACACACTATACAGACCTTGCTCCAGATCAGCGCTTAGTTGTCTGCGATCTTGGAACGGATCGGGTTTACACTTATGATGTGACCGAAGCGGGCGAAGTTGAAGAAGTCGCTGTCTACGTGGCAGAGCCAGGGACTGGCCCTCGTCATTTAGTTTTTCATCCAACGAAAAGAATCGCTTATCTTTTTGGTGAATTAGACAGCAGCGTCAGCGTCTTGACCTATGACGAGACTGATGGCAGCTTTACTCAAAAACAAAAAATTTCTACCTTGCCAAAAGATTTTGACGGTGAAAATGGCGGCGCAGCGATTCGTGTATCCGCTGATGGTCGTTTCTTGTATGCGTCAAATCGTGGCCACAACTCGATCGCTGTCTTCTCTATTGACGAAGACGGCTTGAGCATTGACTTGATCCAATCGATTGCAACAGAAGGCGACTTCCCAAGAGATTTCGCTTTGAGTCCAGATGATGCTTATGTCGTTGCCGCCAACCAAAACAGCGACAACTTAACACTTTATCGTCGTGATAGCGAGACTGGCTTATTGACGATGATCCAAAAAGATGTTTTCGCACCAGAAGCAGTTTGTGTTTCTTTCAACTAAAAGTTTGTCATTGACGTCGCAGCAGAAAGGAGATGTCTATGGATAAAGAGGCAGTCATCGAACGCCTGAAAAAAGATTTGGATTTGCCAAATTTTAAAGGCCGACTAGAGGAAAAAGAATATACCGAAGAAGAGTATCAGAAAATCAAAAAAGATCTGAACGATTACTTTGAAAATTATGTACGAAATATCGAAAATTAGGAATACAAAGAAGCGGCTGAATTTAAAATTCGGCCGCTTCTTTTATTGATCTATATAATTTCCTTAGCTCAGATTATCTTTGCGTCGAAAAGCAGAACTGACAGCTATCTCGTTTACAAGGAAATCATTTCCCCAAAACCGGGAAAATGAATTTATTCTCGTTGCGCATATGATTCTACTTAGCCAGCTGAAGCTGGCAGTAGAACTCACAAAAAAGCACCGATCGGCAAATCGGTGCTAAAGGAGTATTACCTAAATGCAATGAAAAAGAAAAGGTTGTTATTGGTTATGAGTTAATCATACTCGATTCTTTTTCATTTGTATTTAAAATAACGTTACAATAAAATTAGAAAACCTTTGTTCTCTTTGAATTTTTGGCTTGTTTACTATTTCAATAACAAATTAGTAATTTTTTGAATTGTTTTATAAATGATATCCGTTGCAGCGTCTTGTTTTTTTTCAGCAGCATCAAAGGCTTCTTCGTTTACTTCCGGCAACAAACTATCCGTCATTTCTTGACAGCCCGCTACATATTGAGTATAAGCTTTCTGGAAGCTTTTGTGATTTCCCATCACTTTGGCCGGTGCTTTTAACATCCCGATTTTTTCCAGATTTAATTGGTAAAATTGAGTCCCCTCTTTGAACAGTTCATGAATTTCAGATAAATGTTCTTGATCAAAGTCGGCCATTTTCTTTTCATCTAAGGCCGTACGGATTTCTTCATAACTTGGATGCAGACGCTCACCCATTTTTTCTGTATTTTGGACGATTTCATTGATTTCTCTCGCATAAAAACCTGTGTTAGATCGCATTGATCGATTCCTACTTTCTTTCATTTGATACCTTCATTTTACCGATTTTCCGCCAATATGCAAAGCTGCTCAGAAAACATTAAAACTTTCCTTCATTTTTGATTTATTTGATGTTACGGTGAAAGTAACAGCTTTTATAGGAGGAACGACTATGGATAAGATTATCAGAAAATGGCGTACGGAAGATGCGGAGCAATTAGCGAAAATCCTGAGTAATAAAAAAATTCAGGATAATCTGCGTGACGGCCTTTCCTACCCGTATACAGAAAAGGACGCGCAGGACTTCATTAACAGCATGCTGGAAAGCGATGCGACAAAAACATTCGCCTTTGCGATTGTTAACAAAAAGGATCAGGTAATTGGCAGCATCGGGGCCTTTCGCTGTGAGAATATTCATCGCCAAACGGCCGAAATGGGCTACTATTTAGCTGAGGATTACTGGGGACAGGGCCTTGGGACAAGCGCTGTGAAGCAGCTGACAGACTACGTTTTTAAAGCGACTGATATTATGCGTATTTTTGCGGAACCTTTTACAACCAACCGAGCTTCTTGTCGCCTACTAGAAAAATGCGGCTTCCAATTAGAAGGGACGTTGCGTAAAAATGCGGTGAAGAATGGTGAAATAAAAGATATGTGCATGTATGCTTTAATCAAATAAAAAAACTTCGCATGACGATCAACAGCTGATCGCATGCGAAGTTTTTATTTCTTTATTTTTTTAGTGCACTTCGTTGGAAAACTTTTACGATTTCAACGATTGGAATGATCGCAAATGACGCTCCGATCACGATTCCCCATTGATATAAATCAAGATGAGCAACTCGGAAGATATCATTCAGTCCCGGTACAATGATGATGATCATCATCAATGCAAAGGACAGTAAGATCGCCCAGTTGAAGCTCTTATTGCGGAAAGGTCCAACTTTAAATAATGATTGGTGAACAGATTTCACGTTGAAGGCATGGAACAGCTGCATTAATCCTAATGTCGCAAATGCCATCGTCAACGCGTCTGAATGAATGTCGCCGTAGCTTGTGTGAACTGGCCATTGAATCGCAGACCAATAAACGAACAACACCGTTGCAGCTTCTAAGATCCCTTGATAAATGATACTTGAGAAGACGCCTCCTGAGAATAAGTTTGAGCTGCGGCCGCGTGGTTTATGCTGCATCAAATCTTTTTCTGCTGGTTCCATCCCTAGCGCAATCGCTGGGAACGTATCGGTTACTAAGTTGATCCACAATAAGTGAATTGGCAGCAATGTATCCCAGCCAAGCAGTGTCGCGATAAACAGAGTCAATACTTCACCCAAATTGGCTGCTAATAGATATTGAACCGCTTTTTGGATATTTGAGAAGACTTTACGTCCTTCTTCCACCGCAACAACGATTGTCGCGAAGTTGTCATCCGCAAGAACCATATCAGAAGCGCCTTTAGAAACTTCCGTCCCTGTGATCCCCATACCGATACCGATATCCGCTTGTTTCAATGCAGGCGCATCGTTAACACCATCACCGGTCATGGCAACTACTTTACCTTCTTTTTGCCATGCTTTTACGATCCTTACTTTATGTTCTGGAGAAACCCGCGCATAAACAGAATAGTGTTCCACTTTTTGTGCGAACTCATCATCGGACATTTCATTTAATTGTGCTCCGGTTAAAACAGAATCATCATCACCTTTTTCAATGATTCCTAAACGAGCAGCAATTGCTTCAGCTGTATCCTTATGGTCACCAGTAATCATGATTGGACGAACACCAGCTTCTTTAGCGACACGTACCGCTTCAGCAGCTTCCGCCCGTTCTGGATCGATCATGCCGACTAAACCAGCAAAGATCAAATCATTTTCAACCATTTCCGATTCTAACTCAACCGGCACTTGATCTACGTATTTATACGCCATCCCAAGAACACGCAGTGCTTGTTGCGCCATGTCTTTGTTGTTAGCTAAAATGTCTTGTTTTTCTTTTTCGGTCATTGGAACAACTTGACCGTTCAATAAAATTTGTGACGCACGATTCAATAGAACATCCGGTGCACCTTTCACGGCGACTAAGATTCTTCCATCTTTTTCTTCATGCAAGGTACTCATTAATTTACGATCTGAGTCGAAAGGCAGTTCACCTACACGAGGTTCTTCTGCTACTTTTTCACGCACGTCGAAAGCATTGTTTAAACCAAATTGCACCAACGCTGTTTCTGTCGGATCACCGATCAAGCCGCCCTCTTGCGTAAATTTCGTATCATTCGCATAGTTCATAACTTTCATCGCCATGCTGTCGACAGGTACTTCGCCGCTTGCAGCATATTGTTTGTTATCAACATATAATTTTTCAACGGTCATTTGGTTCAGTGTCAAAGTCCCAGTTTTATCAGAAGCGATAATATCTGTTGAACCTAATGTTTCAACAGCAGGCAGCTTGCGGATCACAGAGTTCCGTTTTGCCATTACCTGAGTACCTAAAGCCAAGATAATTGTCACGATCGCCGGCAAACCTTCTGGAATCGCAGCAACAGCTAATGAGATAGACGTCAATAACATATCAACCCAAGAAGTATTATTGAAGAAAATCCCTACGAAGAACATCACAACAGCGATGATAATAATTGCAAAGGTCAAGAATTTGCTCAATTGGTTCAGATTCGTTTTAAGCGGCGTTTCAGTTTCATCCGCTTGCGCCAGCATACCGGCAATTTTTCCGACTTCAGTGGTCATCCCCGTATTAACGACAACACCTTTTCCTCGGCCGTAAGTCACATTACTATTTGAATAAGCCATATTGACGCGATCCCCAATAGCGACTTCGCCTTCATCAATAACGATCAGTTCTTTTTCGACTGGTACCGATTCACCGGTCAACGCAGCTTCTTCGATCTTCAATGAAGCCACTTCGATCAAACGTAAATCCGCCGGCACGACATCGCCTGCTTCCAGCATCACGATATCCCCAGGAACTAGATCCGTTGATTTCACAGAACTGATATGACCATCACGCAGAACATTCGCATTTGGTGTCGACATTTCACGTAAAGCTTCAATGGCTTCTTCCGCTTTAGATTCTTGTACCACACCCATCACCGCATTAATGATAACAACGGCTAAGATAATGATTGAATCCACTACTTCGTGAGAGACGACAGCAGAGATGATTGCCGCAAACAATAAGACAATAATCATTAAATCTTTAAACTGCTCCAAGAAGCGAGCGAGCATACTTTTCTTTTCGCCCTCTTCTAATTCGTTCAAACCAAACTCGCCTAGGCGTTTTTCTGCCTCAGCAGATGTCAGCCCTTCTTCCGTTGTTTGAACTTCCGCTAAAACCTGTTCTGTTTCTTCTGAGTAAAAAGGTTTTATCAGTTGTTGTTTTTTCTCCTCCGACATTATTATCCTCCTTAAAATTAGCGTTCCTTTTGGGAATAAAAAAAATAGACTTGTGTATGCGAAAAACACATACATAAGTCTCACTATTTAAGACAACACCAGAAAATATTTTTTCTTGCTGGTGGCGTTGCCACAGCTTGCGCTGCTAGTTACTCCCTCATGAATACAAAACGAATTATAGCATGAGAAAAGGCTGGAATACAATCACTACTTTCAAATTAATGGGTTGTAAGAGTTTCCATCAGAGACTTTTATCCAAAAATCTTCAGCTGTTCCTTGTTCCATGCCCATTATAAACTTTTCCCGGATATCTGGGTAGTAATTCGCAAGCCCAGTCACCAAATGTTTGATCTCTTCCCGCTTTGTCTTTTTATCCACAGGACAAGGATTGAAAATCACCGGCAGCTCTTCGCGTTTCACAAGACGAATGATTTGTTTTTCCTCCAAATAGATCATCGGACGGATTAACGTCACGTTTGTTTTAGATAAATAACTTTTCGGTTCAAAACTGTTTAACCGTCCGTGAAACAAAAAGTTCATAAAGTACGTTTCGATCGCATCATCGATGTGATGACCTAAAGCGACCTTTTGACAACCTAGTTGACTAGCTCGATTGTACAAGATGCCTCGACGTAGCTTTGCACATAACGAACAAGGCGACTTTTCTTCACGAATATCAAAAACGACTTTGGCGATATTGGTCGGTACGATCTCTAATTGATAGCCCAAACTTTCGACGAATTGCTTCATCGGTGTGATATCGCAGCCTTCAAACCCCATATCTAGAGAAATCGGCACAATCTCAAAATCAAAGCCTAATCGTCTTTGCCGCCGAATCCGGTCCAATAAATAAAGTAATGTCGTGCTGTCTTTCCCGCCGCTCATACCAACCGCTACCTTATCGCCCGGTTCGATCATTTGATGATTCAGTACTGCGCGGCGCAGCGGATTGTAATAATTTTGATTGTCTTTCTTTTTAAATCCCATGTGTGCTCCCTTAGTTCATCTGTTTATTCAAAGAATTTTTCTTTTAGGCTGTACTGATTGCCCGCCGTGATATCGTATTGGATCATTTGATAATCTTGATAGATTTTTTCCTGTTTCTTATTCAGCCGAGCCTCTTTGGACCACTGACCAGCTTGATAGTACATCCCTTTTTCAAAAGCCGGCAGCTCCTTTTGCAGATCGCTCAATAAGGTTTGAAAGCCAGTTGTTTGCAGGCGGGCCTGTTGAAATAGGTCGGCTCCAAAATAAAACGGACTAGTCGTAACCTGTTGATTGTTCAATTCGTGGCGATTGTCATACATTAGAAACTCCGTCTCATGCAATTGATGCCCTTGGTTTTCTTTTTGGATCTCATCCGAATAAATCCCCGGCAAATGATCGCCCCAAAATACGACCAATGTTCTTTCCGGCAGCTCATCCAACTCGTTTAAAAAGTTTTTCAAGGCTTCACTGCTATAGGCAATATCCTGTAGATAGCTTTTCACCGACAGACTGTTATCACCTTTGACCATATAAGGCAGGTCCGCATATTTGTTCTCATAAGGCATATGCGTCTGCATCGTCACGAGATGCAGAAATTGCGGCTTTTTATTCTTTTCCAATTGATCAAAGATTTCTTGATACGCCGCTGCATCCGAGATGTACGGATTATTTTCAAGCTTATCCGTATGCTTCATACTGCTCTCATCTAAAAACTGATCAAAGCCAAACGTTTTATACACGTCTTTTCGCTTGTACATCGAAGTATTGTACGGATGGATCGCCGTTGCTTCATAGCCGCGTTGCTTCAATGTCGATACCATTGAGGGAAACGACTTGAATTCTGACATCAGCATTGTATACGGCGTGGTCATTTGTGCATTAAACAATTCCATCGAGAAACCCGTCAAAGCCTCAAATTCGATATTTGCGGTCCCACCGCCATAGTTTTGCGACAGCATTTGCCCGCTATAGGTTCGATCCGCGACTTCACGATAAGCCTCCAAAGGATCACCGCCCAATACCTCTAAGCCGCTCAAACGACTAGGGTCGGAAAAACTTTCACTCATGACGTAAACGATATTTGGCTTTTCATCCGAAGTTTCATTGGTTCCTTGATACTCTTTGGTGATTTTTTTAACATTGGCCTCAGAATAATTCTCCGGCTTTTCCATCGCATCGACGGGCAGATTATAGAGGAATCCTCCCATAAAACCGGTATTGTAATAGTTCATCTTCTGACTGTAAGGAATCCACAAAGCCGTTTTATTGTAGGCTTTGCGTAATAAATTGTTCTGCTGGTTAAAGCTTCCGATATACAGCAGCAGACCGCTAGCTAAAACGAAAAGGCCGACACGAACCCATTGTTGTTTCTTTCCTAGCTTCAAACTTTTCCTCAAGCTAAAAATGATTAAAAAGATTCCAGCCGCCAAAAGCAGAAGGAACAATAAAAATACTGGTGTCCCGACCATATCACGGATCATTCCGAATTCAGTGATCATCTTCAAATCATCTGGATAGATCGGCTCCATCCGATATTTCATTTTCAAGAAATTAGCGATCCCCACGCCAATCACTACCAGCACATAGAATAAACTGCCGGTTTTTAGCGAACCTAAGAAACTGCTGATCCAACCATAAAAAATAAACAGTACCAGACACCCCAAGAAAAACTTTTCCGTGTGCCATGAAAAAGCAAATTTAAACGCGAGATTGAATGAAAACTCGTTTTGTGTTAATTGGAAAAAAAGATTTGAAACTATAATTAAGCCTAGTACGCCGATAACTGTCAAAATCGGGCGCCAAGGAAGCTTGCGAAATTTTTGCATAAACCTCTCCTATTCATGAACTCCTAAATAGTTTAGCGAGAAAACAGAAGAATGTAAAGAAGTCCACAACGAACCTTAACCATTGAAAAGAAAGTTGCTCTTCCACATCAATAAATGCACAAAAAAAGCCTAGCGAAGACAAAGTCTCGCTAGACTGCATGAATCGATTATTTCCAAAAATCATCGAAAATTGTGATTGGCAAATGGCGCTTATGCTGCGTCTTGTTCCACCAGTTTTCGATTGTAGCTTGTGCTTTCGCATCGATCGGCTTCCCTTCTAAGTAATCGTCGATATCATCATACGTTACACCCAAGGCCACTTCGTCCGCGATCAATGGTTTGCCATCTTCTAAATCGGCTGTAGGAATTTTCAAATACAAGGCTTCAGGCGCCTCTAATTCCTTCAGCAGCATTTTCCCTTGTCGTTTGTTTAATCGGAACAACGGCAAGATATCTGCTCCGCCATCACCAAATTTCGTAAAAAATCCAGTGATATTTTCAGCGGCATGATCCGTTCCGATAACAGCGCCTTGATTATCGCCGGCGATCCCGTATTGAGTGATCATACGTTGACGCGCCTTGATATTGCCCTTATTGAAGTCGCTGATCGTTACACCGGCTTCTTCTAATGCCGCAACCTCCGCATCAACCGCACCTTTGATATTCACACTCAAACTAACGTCAGGTTTGATAAAATCCAACGCTCTTTTGGCATCGGCTTCATCCGCTTGAGCACCATATGGCAGGCGGACCGCGATAAATTTGTACGTATCATCGCCCGTTTCCTGGCGCATTTCTTCCATTGTAAGCTGTGCAAGCCGACCAGCCAATGAAGAATCTTGTCCGCCGCTGATTCCTAAGACAAACGTTTTTAAAAACGGATATTTCTTAAGATATGTTTTCAAAAATTCGATACTTTTCCGAATTTCTGCTTGCGGATCGATTACGGGATTGACCCCTAATTCTTTAATGATTTCTGCTTGTAGCGTCATGACACATCCACTCCTTTAATCTTCTTGTTCCGTTTTTACCACAGATTTACGTACTTGGTCCATAATTTTGTTTTTATGGTTCCAACAATCCGTAGAAAGATCGACTGGATATTTTTGTGGATTAAGGTCACGTTTGTATTCTTCCCATAAGGAATCCAAATGGTCCTTAGCCGCTTGTTTAACCATTTCTAGATCCGGTAATTCGTAGACACGTTGGCCTTTTACAAAAATATCTTTTAGAACAGGACGCGCCTCAAAATTTTTCACTGTTTTATTAATGTAGGGATACACTGGATGGAACATGAAGATTTCCTTTTCTTCTCTTGGATCTTCATCCCACAAGGTCACGTAATCCCCTTCTGACTTGCCGTCAGATTTACGAGTAATCCGCCAAACTTGCTTCTTCCCTGGTGTGGTAACTTTTTCCGCATTGCTGGAAAGTTTGATTGTATCAACCATCTCGCCTTGCTCATTTTCGATTGAGACTAGCTTGAAGACTGCGCCAAGCGCCGGTTGATCGTAAGCAGTGATCAACTTCGTTCCGACACCCCAAACATCGATTTTAGCATGCTGCATTTTCAAGTTTTGAATGGTACTTTCATCCAAATCATTAGAAGCATAGATTTTCGCATCCGGGAAACCTGCTTCATCCAATTGCTGACGCACACGTTTTGAAATATAAGCCATATCTCCGCTATCGATCCGGACACCTAAGAAATTGATTTTATCGCCCATTTCCTTCGCGACTTTAATCGCATTCGGTACCCCTGAGCGAATAGTATCGTAAGTATCCACTAAGAAGACACAGTCACGATGGGTCTCCGCATAGGCTTTAAATCCATCATAATCGTTGCCATAAGATTGGATCAAGGAATGAGCATGGGTGCCGCTGTCAGGAATTCCAAAAATTTTGCCTGCGCGCACATTGCTCGTCGCATCGGCCCCGCCGATATACGCGGCTCTAGTTCCCCAAAGTGCCGCATCCATTTCTTGGGCACGGCGTGTACCAAATTCTAACAATGGATCATCACCAATTACCGATTTGATGCGGGCGGCTTTAGTAGCGATCAGCGTTTGGAAATTAACGATGTTTAAAAGCGCTGTTTCGACTAATTGACATTGCAGTAATGGGCCTTCCACTTGGATGATCGGCTCATTATTGAAGACCAACTCCCCTTCCACCGCTGAACGAACCGTGCAGGCAAATTTGAAATCTCGCAAATACGCGATAAAATCTGCCGGGTACTCCTCTACCTCAGATAAGTACGCCAAATCACTTTCGCTAAAGGTCAATTTTTCCAAATACTTAACCAGACGCTCTAATCCAGCAAAGATGACATAACCGTTATCAAACGGCATATTACGGAAATAACACTCAAATACGGCATGAAGATCCGCGCGGCCCGTCTCCCAATACGTTTTCATCATATTGATTTGATACAGATCCGTATGAAGCGTTAAACTGTCATCTTCGTACAACTTTTTCATAGTCATGCTCCTCATTTGTTTTTAGTAATTTAAACTATTTCATTTATTATATCACAAGAGCTTTGAGGGAGTACTCTTAGTCTCCTTACAATCGTTGAAATTCTCGGTACTCTCGTTCGGAAAAAGATCAATCGATTTTCTACAAAAAAAGAAAGGTCAGCGACCTTTCTTCATTTATTATTCTTCTTTCGGTACTTTGTATTCCACCGCAATGATATCTTTATATGACTCTTTCGGCCGCAAACCGGCTTCCATGATCTGTTTCTTGTAACCAACATCTACAACGACATCTTTACGTTCGACCTTCAACAGACGACGGATGATCGTATCGACTTCTTTGTGGCTGATTTTACGATGGCGATTTAACAACAACAAATCGATCGTATCAAATCGATCAGCATAAATGATCTTTGTCCGGTCATAAGCATATAGTTTAAGCAGCTTCACAGCCTGACGTTTATCAAAAAAATATTTTGTTAGATTAGGATATAAAGTTTCTAAGTTAACGTTACTATTCAAGGGTGTTTCGATTAATTTCATTTAACTATCTCCTATCTCTATGTATTTTTTTTAAGTAAAAAGATTTGGTTTCCAATAAATATTTTAACATAGCGAAGAAAAATTTTTGTGTAGAAAGAAAATAATTTTGCAAAAAAGAAAAAAATCCCGAGACAACTGTCTCAGGATCATTTTTCTTATTGTACGACATACTCAACTGCGACTGTTTTATGAACCTTTTCTGCTGCCAATTTTCCAGAAGTTAATGCCCATGCGTTATTTGCGCCAGAAGGGGAGTCGCTTCCCATCACGCCGCCGACCAGTTCTCCAGCAGCATAAAGGCCTTCGATCACTTGATCGTTACGGTTCAACACTTGCAGTTGGCTATTTGCGACCAAACCACCCATCGTAGTCGCAAACCGCGGTTTCTGTTCAATCATGTAATAGGGACCTTCACCGACCTTTTCCTGTAAAAACTTCAATTGACGACCAAAATCTTCGTCCGTTTGTTTTTCTACCCAGCCATTATAGCGAGCGACCGTATTCACTAAGCTTTCACGAGCCATCCCAGCTTTTTCTGCCAATTCAGCTAGCGTGTCTGCGCGGAAAATTTGCGGCGTCTCATTTTCATTTTCGATCCACCGGGCCAAATCTTCCCGCGTAATTCCACCCTCTTCGACTGCCTCTGTAAAGATCTCAAAGTTTTTCGCATCCATCAACAAGAACAGCATTTGCGGATCTTGCTTCAAAAGCACGTTCAGAATTTCCTTATTACTTGCTCGTTCATTGATTATTCGTTCTCCAGCCGTATTCACTAATAAACCGCTGCGTTTCATTACTTCGATATTTCCGCCGATCGTCGATTTCGCATACCCTTGCGAAACCTCCACACCATTTGGATAAATCTTTCCATATTCCATCAAACGCGTTGCCGCATTCAATTCTGGAGTCGTCGCCATCAGAATCCCATCGCCTGTTGACGATTTCGTCCCATAGAATAAGATATTATTTAACTCGTGGTTCAATAAATTGGAATTGTTGCCATAGCCGCCAGTCGTCAAGACCACTGCCTGTGCATGAATATTATGACGCTTGCCAGTATCTTCAACTGCTGTTAACCCAGTGACCTTCCCATTCCCATCGGTTAACAAACTTTCTGCCTTAGTTTGCAGATAAATCGTTACGTTGCTTCGCTCTAAGGCCTTTCTAGCACTCGCCGCAAATCCGTGACCGCCATCTTCGTAGGCTAACTCGCGATTTTTACGGTATTCTGCTAAAATGTGCAGCCCATTCTCCATGTCGTATTCAACACCCATGTACTCGTGGACCCAGTCTGTTGCCTCGCCCACATTTTCTGCCAAGGTGGTCAGAAGTTCAGGAACATTTAAGCCGCTCCCATTTGCTAAGAAGTCTTCGACCATAGATTCTACTGTATCGTCACAAACACCTGCACGTGCTTGCAATTTCGAGCCCATCACTACTTGGTTTCCGCCGCTGATAGAGATAGCTCCGCCGACAAAGCTTAATTTTTCTAGCAAAATTGTTTTTAGACCCATTTGGTCTGCTCGCAAGGCCGCAGAGATACCCGCAGCACCAGATCCAACAATCACCACATCGGCTTCTTCTTCAACGACTTCCTTAGACCATTGAACAGTCGGTTTCGGACGCGCCTTCAAGACTTCAGAGCTGGCTCCCGCCAGTTCGACTGCCTCTGCCACACCATCAATCAATCCTTGACTGGATGCTGAAGCACCTGAGATTACATCAACATTCAGCGTTTGACTATCAATTATTTGTTGCGGTAAACGAATAAAGACCTGATCAGATAAGCCTTCTGATTCATTGCTTTGATCTGCTTCAATTTTTTCGATCAGTTCTTCCGAGAAGGTCACATTCATAGCCAGCTCGCTATTATGTCCCTTTGCTTCAACCGTGTATGTCCCTGGTTTGAAGGTCAATTTTACTTTTTGTAATTCTTTTAGCCGTTCGTGCTTGCGTTTTTCCTCTTCGGGATCGATAACCATGTATGCCATGAAGTCCCATAATGGTGTAGGGATCAGTAATTTCCGTTGAGCATTGATATGGGCATAATCGATTACTTCTTGGTTTTCTTTGATTAAATTGACCCAGTTAGGCTCGATCAAGAATCCTTTTCCAACTGCTAGAAGATCATAACCTAATTTCAGCGCATCTTCCGCATCTGCTCGCTGCAAGATCGAGCCGACACCCATGATTGGAATTTGTGCCAAGGCAGAGGAACGATGCGCCAAATATTTCGTGATCAACGGTTCCGGATTGTCCGACTCAACGATCGATGGACGTGTATATGCTCCCATTGAGAAATGGAAATAATCTGGCTTCAATTCTGCAAGCGTATTCAATAAATACATCGTGTCTTCAAAATGAATTCCCGGTTCTTCTAACTCTTCCGGCGAAAAACGATAACCAATGATAAAGTTTTCCGCTTTTTGTGCTTCGGCAACACGTTGAACCTCTTTCATCACTTCTAAAGGAAACTTCGCCCGTTTTTCACGACTGCCGCCCCATTGATCCGTTCTGCGATTTGAGTGAGGGGAAAAGAATTGCTGCAAGATAAACGTATTGGCTCCGTGAATTTCGACGCCGTCAAAGCCAGCCTCAATCGCACGACGCGTTGCATCCCCAAACATCGTGATCATTTCTAAGATTTGTTCTTCAGTCATTTCTCGAGGAACCGGAGCGTTTGGCCGCAATGCCGCAACTGGACTTGCTGAGATTGGTGTCGCCCCACCATTGATTTCTGGCCAAGCCATCCGTCCCGCATGATAAATCTGCATGATTGCTTTTGAGCCTTTTGATTTGATTGCCGTGGCTAATTCGGTCAGTCCCGCAACTTTCTTATCCGTATCGACTCCTAAGGCTCCCGGAAAACCGCGTCCTTTATCTTCAACAAAACAGCTTTCAACGATAACCGCTGCCGCATCGCCAGAACGAAACGCATAGTAATCAATAATTTGCTGTGTGATCTCCCCATCATAAAAGGCTGATTGGGTCGTCATCGGCGACATAAACAAACGATTCTTAAAGCTTGCTCCCGATGCTAATGGAATCTCATCAAATAAATTTCTTAACATGTGGTTCTCCTTTCAAAATGAACGCTCTATTCATCAATTCCGCTTGATATGTAACAAATTTCACATGAGTGTCTCTGCGTGTGACAAATTCTATACGTTGTTATCATTCATCCTCACTAGGAATGTTCCATTTGTATCTAATCATTTCTTTGATAATTTCTGAACAAGGATCTCTAGTTCCTTCTTACGCTCATTGTAAGAAATTTAATCGATAAATTCCAATAGTTTATTTTCATAAAATCAATAAATTTTATACATATATCAGTCAACTTAGATATTATATGATAAGCAGGTGCTTCTATATAAATTCAAACTAACTGCACACAAAAAAGCCATCGGAAAAATTTCCGATGGCTCATTGTTTATAACTGGTTTACATCATGCCGCCCATCATTGATGGGTCCATTGCTGGTGCAGCGGCTGCTCCACCTTCAACAGGTTTGTCAGCAACGACTGCTTCAGTTGTTAATAATAAAGCAGATACAGAAGCTGCGTTTTGTAGCGCTGAGCGCGTAACTTTGGTTGGGTCAACGATACCAGCGTCAATCATATTGACATATTCGCCAGAAGCCGCGTTGAATCCAGTACCATGGTCCGCATTTTTCAATTTGTCGATAACGACTGATCCTTCGAAACCAGCATTTTCAGCGATTTGACGAACGGGTTCTTCTAAAGCACGTACGACAATCTTGATACCAGTAGCTACATCACCTTCAGCATCTAAATCAGAAACCTTCTTGATAACGTTGACTAATGCTGTACCACCACCAGATACGATTCCTTCTTCAACCGCAGCACGAGTTGAGTTCAAAGCATCTTCAATGCGTAGTTTTAATTCTTTCAATTCTGTTTCAGTTGCCGCACCAACTTTAACCACCGCAACCCCGCCAGCAAGTTTTGCTAAACGTTCTTGTAATTTTTCACGGTCAAAATCAGAAGTCGTTTCACCAATTTGGCGTTTGATCATTTCTACGCGGTCAGCTAAAGCAGCTTTGTCGCCAGCGCCCTCAACGATCGTTGTATTGTCTTTATCAACAACTACTTTTCCAGCAGTCCCTAAGTTTTCAATCGTTGCTTCTTTCAAGTCTAAACCTAGGTCTTCTGTAATTACAGTCGCACCAGTCAAGACTGCGATATCTTCAAGCATTGCTTTACGACGATCGCCGAAGCCAGGAGCTTTGACTGCTACAACGTTGAATGTTCCGCGAATCTTGTTCAAGACTAATGTTGGTAATGCTTCGCCATCCACATCATCAGCGATGATCAATAATGAACGAGATTGTTGTAAAACTTGTTCTAACAAAGGCAAGATATCTTGAATATTCGAGATTTTCTTGTCAGTGATCAGGATGTAAGGATTTTCTAAAGCTGCTTCCATTTTATCGTTGTCAGTTACCATGTATTGAGATAAGTAACCACGATCAAATTGCATTCCTTCAACGACATCTAATTCTGTGTCGATCCCTTTTGACTCTTCGATAGTGATAACGCCGTCGTTACCAACTTTTTCCATTGCTTCGGCGATTAATTTGCCGACTTCTTCACTACCTGAAGAAACAGCAGCAACTTGTGCGATCGCGTCTTTTGAATCAACAACTTTAGAAATGCTGTGTAATTCTTCAACCGCAGCTTTTGTTGCTAATTCGATCCCACGGCGAATTCCCATTGGGTTAGCACCAGCAGTTACGTTTTTCAAACCTTCACGAACAATTGCTTGGGTAAGAACAGTCGCTGTTGTAGTACCGTCACCAGCGATATCATTTGTTTTAGAAGCTACTTCAGAAACAAGTTTCGCACCCATATTTTCAAAATGATCTTCTAGCTCAATATCTTTTGCGATGGTTACACCGTCATTTGTAATTAATGGAGAGCCATAAGATTTTTCTAAGACGACATTACGTCCTTTTGGTCCTAATGTTACTTTTACGGTATCAGCTAATTTGTCCACACCACGAAGCATTGCTGCACGTGCGTCTTCAGAAAATTTAATATCTTTTGCCATGATTCTTTCACCTCATTATTTTTTTATTCTACGATTGCCATAATATCTTTAGCAGCAATAATCAAGTATTCACTGCCTTCATATTTCACTTCTGTACCTGCGTATTTTTCAAACATTACCATATCACCAACAGCTACTGGCATTGGACTTTTTTGACCGTTTTCCAGTACATTGCCTTCGCCAACTGCTACGATTTTAGCAGTTTGTGGTTTTTCTTTTGCTGCAGAAGCTAAGACTAAACCTCCAACTGTTTTTTCTTCTTCTTGAGTGACTTCAAGAATGACACGATCACCTAATGGTTTTAACACGATAAATCCCTCCAACTAGTAATGATTTTTCAAATCGTTAGCACTCGATAACCAAGAGTGCTAACTCACATGTATTATCATACCATTTTTGTTTCTTTTTGCAAGTCCTTCGTTTGCTTTTTTGATTTTTCTTCCACTTAGTTTTTAAGAGAATTATGGTATACTTGGGAACAATAAAAGTTTAGGAAGGAAAAATAATGAACGAAAAAAAATATAGCTTTATTACCATCTTTACTTACGGATTAGTTCTGTTTTCTCCACTATTATTTTTACGTGTTTTTCAGGCAAGTTCATCGCAGATTATTCAGTTAACCACACTGTCTTATTTTATTGGAGCTGTCTTGATGATCTTTTATCGCATCAAATCACAGTCGTTTGAGTTAGAAGGCCGCAAAAAAAGCCTGCTTATCTCTATTTTGATCGGAATCGTAGGCATTCCTGCTTCCTTATTACTGCAAATGCTCATTTTACAGATCGAGCAGCGCTTGCTAGGTCAATCTGTTGCTTCACAAAATACGCAAAATATCGTTCAACTGATCATGAACAATATGATTTTTATTTTAGCGACAACAATTGCTGGGCCAATTATGGAAGAATTCGTTTTTCGGCGTGCGATTTTTGGTTCACTGGAAAAACGATTTGGCTTCATTCTGCCTGCGTTGCTAAGTTCTGTTCTCTTCGCTTTCGCTCACAACGATGGGCATTATCTTTTGTATGCTGGACTAGGTTTCCTATTCTGCGGCATGTATCGCTATAGCGGACGTATTTGGACATCAATGATTACGCATGTCGGAATGAATCTGCTGGTTATTCTGACTCAGCTAGCCCTTCAATCTTAAAACGAATCTTTTGCCTTTTTAAAGAAACCTCCTTAGACTGAAAGTACTATCAGTTTAAGGAGGTTTTTAAATGAAAGTAGCAATTATCGGCGCTACTGGAAACGCCGGATCACTAATCCTAAAAGAAGCTTTAGACCGTGATTTAGCGGTCACAGCGATTGTCCGCCATTCAGAAAAATTAACGACAAAAGTTCCTATTTTAGTGAAGGATTTATTTGAACTGACAAAAAAGGATATCGAATTCTTTGATGTGGTAGTTGACGCCTTTCGCCCACCAGCAGGCCAAGAAGAACTGCATCAAACTTCTCTAAAGCATCTCATCAGTCTTTTACGTGGAACCGACACCCGCTTGATCGTTGTTGGAGGAGCATCCTCATTATTTATTGATGAAGCTCATCGCATGATTGATGTCTCTGATCCCAATGCCATTTATTATCCAACTGCCTATAACATGTATCAAGCATTTTTAGATTTAAAAGCAGCATAGCAGTTGAACTGGACCTATTTAAGTCCTGCCGCAAACTTTGTACCTGACGGCAAACGTACTGGACATTATCATGTCAGTGATGACCATCTGCAAAAAAATGCGGAAGGTAAAAGCGAGATCAGCATGGCAGATTACGCCATCGCGCTAGTCGATGAAATCATCGAACCAAGACATTTGAACCAACATTTTAGTGTGTATAGTTAACAAAAAATGGCAAGCCTGCAATAAGCAAGCTTGCCATTTTTTAGATTGCAAATAATTCCGTTGCACTATCAGGGTCGGTATCGAAGATTTGAAATTGATAATTTACCCCTAGATCATAACGTGTCAAAGTTTCTTCCATCGTCATATGTGCTAACTCTTTCATATTATTCTCTTTACTCAAGTGTCCTAAGTAAATTCGTTTTGTCCGATCTCCAAGAATATCAGTCATCACTAATGCTCCGTCATCATTGGATAGATGCCCGCGATCACCTAAAATCCGCTGCTTCAAACTCCAAGGATAAGCGCCCATCCGCAACATCTCTAAATCGTGATTACTCTCGACTAAGTAAGCATCTGCATCACGAATCGTTCCTCTGACATGTTCACTGGCATACCCCGTATCCGTCAGCATCACAAACGAATGACCATCTTTATAGAAACGGTAAAACTGTGGTGCGGCCGCATCATGAGAAACACCAAAACTCTCGATGTCTAAATCACCAAAAGTTAGTACTTTTCCCATTTCAAAAATATGTTTCTGCTCTACATCCACTTTTCCAATCAAGGGAGCCATCGCTTCCCACGTTTTTTCATTGGCATAGACAGGTAATTTGTATTTTCGTGCCAAAACCCCAACACCATGTATATGGTCGCGATGTTCGTGGGTGACTAAGATTGCATCTAAATCCTCAGGTTTTCGATCGACCTCTGCTAATAGTGAAGTGATTTTTTTCCCACTCAACCCAGCATCAATCAAAATTCTTTTTTGCGGACTCTCTAAATACAAAGAATTCCCTGTACTTCCGCTAGCTAAAATGCTGATATTGAATGCGTTATTCATTTCTAACATGAGCAATTGGTCCCCTCTTTTAAAACTGTCCTCAGTATACAACCCTTTTTATGGATTTTCCACCTTTGGAACTAAATTATTCGTAATCACTTGATTGTTCAATGCATTGACCTTTTCAATCTGGGTCGTCTTGTCAGAGGTCTTTATTTTCACAAACCAGACCGGGACATACACATTCTTTTCCCGCACCTCAAGCGTTCGGAAGTAACCTAGATAAATGTTTGTAATCGTTGATTTGCTGGGAATATTGTTATTGATGTATAACGTATTTAAAATTTCTTTCTCAGAATAAAGCGTCATTTTTTCCCGTAACGGCTCGATCTCTTTCAAACGAGTTTGAGTATATTTCGAAACTCGTTCCTGATCATCATCACTTTTGACGATGTCCAACGTCACTCGAGAAGTCTCATCAATAAAAGGAATCCCTTCGTAAGATTGCGCACCGATAATTTTACCCAGCTCGTCATCCTTCTTTGAAATATCCGGCATGTAAGTGTACTCTTCGCCGTCCATGATAAATTCCTTATTTTTCATCAGTCGATTAAAACTGCTGGTAGATTTTTTCAAATCAAACTCTGTGTCTGCATTGGGATAGCTGTTCGTCAAAACTTTATCTGAAATACTCCAATTGCCTTTAATCGTTGGATTCGCTCCTTCATTCAATAATGAATCAAAGGTATCCTGTTCAGCACTTAGATAATAGCCTTCTTGTTGTTTATCAGAAACTTGTCCCTTAACTTCTATATCATCGTTTTCCAACCGGTGAATGATATCTTCCCGTTGATTTGAATTTGTAACAAGGCTTTGCTCATGCTGGTTATTCCAGTAAATACTGAAAAGAAAAATGTTCAACCCGATAAAGACGAGAAAAAAGATCCATTCGATTTTTCTAAAATCCAATTAGCTCGCCTCCGTTTCTAGGTTTCCCTGCATCAGCTGATTAGCTGAATACCAAGTGTTGTCATACTTAACAAACCATTCTGGAGTCAAGGCAACTAATTTATTTACACCATCGATATCTTGCCATGTATAACCGATGATAAAGCTCTGAATTTTATCAAGATCAATCCCTACTGCGGCCAAATTGTTTTCAATTTCTAAAGTGCTCGGCAATTCCACCTCTTCGTCAGAAGGAATTGGTACTTGGACCGTATCCATACTTGTTTCGATCTTAACCTGCGGCAGCGACGCATTGGGTGCATGCTCGATCTTCACACTCATTTTGCCCTTCGATGATTGACTAAAAATAGGATAGCCTTCAACAAATATTCGATAATTGACCTGTCCATCATGGTGATCAAAATAGCGCAGATTTCCCACCGCTGTACCTAAACGACTAACATAATTAAAACTTTGGCTATAGACGCTTTCCTTCGCTAAGTCCTCAGGCAGTTCGCCATCAAATGTAACCAAACGTTTTTGCTCGTCCATCATAAGTTCCTCATGCCCGCTGACAAAAGAACGCGATCCCTGTTCTTCCTCTTCACCTTTTGCTTGATCAGGATTTTGGAAAAATGAATTGCGGAACAGCGAATAGGATTGTGTCGTCAAGATATAGCTGTATTTTTTTAAACGAACACGATCCTTTGTGCGCAGCAAGCGCGGAACTAATGGATTCTCATCAGACATCGGCAAATAGCGGCTTTGATTTTTTTGATAAATCGTTTCGAGGCCGGTAAAATCTGCGGAGATCGTCGCTTCGTATACCGTATCTTTGCTGTAACTTAAAAAACGAATTTTCTTTTTAGAAAAATCAATTTGAATTTTTGAAAAAGTAATCTTATCTGACTCCTTCAGTGAATTTAAATTGATCGGCATATCAAAAACCTTGATGTACTCGGTTAAAGAAAAGCCCCCTTCGTAATTAAGCTCAATTCCGTTGTCTAAACTATAATAGTTTTTGATCTCTTCTTCGCCTTGAGCAACTTCTTGCAGCTGACCATACGTACTTTCCGTCAAACGAGCTTGGGTTGTAGCTAATAAATTCTCACTGCTGGTTTGAAACTTGCCTTCTGCTAAATCCCAAATACCGCGAATCGGCAAAAAAGCATCTGTTGCTTTCGCATAACTTTGGTCATTCTTCACCGTCTGTTTACTGGTATTGACCTCTGCTGTTTTTGAGGTAGGACTAAGCCAAATGGCATAAGTGAGGACGAGACTGAGCAAGATCAGAGCAAAAAGCGCTACGCGAATGATTTTTTCTGATAATTTCATTCCCAAATATCCTCCTCATAAGGTTCATATGGTAAAGAAATATAGAAGGTCGACCCTTTTCCTTCGACACTTTCGACCCAGATTTGACCTTTATGGGCCTTCATGACTTCTTTAGAGATTGCCAGACCAAGTCCAGTTCCGCCTTGTTGACGCGCCCGCGCCTTATCTACCCGATAAAAACGCTCAAAGACTTTCTCCAAATCTTTCTTCGGAATTCCTAAGCCCTCATCAGAAACACTTAAGACGACATTGTTATGAGTTTCCATCAAATGGACTTCGATTTTGCCGCCATCTGGTGAATACTTAATGGCATTGTTCATGATATTATCAAGCACCTGCATGATCTTATCCGTATCAATCTCAACCCACAGATCACGTTCCGTAAATTCGCGGACAATCCGATAATTTTTCTCTTGGCTATTCACCATCATATCGAAACGATCCAAAATGTAATCGACGAGTTCATTGAAATTGACCAATTCAAGATCCATTTGCTGTGCACCCGAATCCATGCGGGAAAGATTCAGCAGATCATTGATCATGCGAATCATCCGGTCTGTCTCACCTAATGTCACATGAATAAATTCTGGTGCAACCGCCTTATCTTGCCAAGCACCTTCTTCTAGCGCTTCTAAATAACTGCGAACACTGGTTAACGGTGTCCGTAATTCATGAGAAACATTTGAAACGAATTGTCGGCGTTCTTCTGCCGTCTTTTCCTGCTCGGTAACATCATGTAAAACAACTACTAGTCCGCTGATAAAGCCCGATTCACGGCGAATCATGGCAAAGTCTGACCGTAAAGTTCTGCGATCTTCATCAGAATCAGATTTCGAACGATCAATCAAAATCTCTTCTGGTGTTTCTAATAATTTACGCAGTGTATACTCTTCCTCTAAATCAAGCAAGGTTAAAATTGATTGCCCAATTGCCTGCTCATTCGTAGTATCCAAAAGCGACAAAGCCATCTCATTAATAGTAATAACTTTACCACGCCGATCTGTAGCAATAACCCCATCGGTCATATGAGTCAAAACGCTATCTAATCGATTTCGCTCGGCTTCCATCGTATCTTGAGCATCCTCTACTCGATCGGATAATTTATTGAAGGTTCTGGCTAATTGGCTTAATTCATCGTGGCCTTGCACATCAACCTTTTCAGAATAATCGCCCTGTGCAATACGAACCGCCTGTTTCTGCATCTCCTTGATGGGCTTGGTGATGGAACGAGCCACCAACAATGCCACCACGATCGAAATTAATCCTGCAATCAAAGAGGCCGAGAAAAAGATCAAGGCAGTATTGCCAATTTCGGTATATTTTTGCTCAATGTCGCTCTTAACATAAAGAGCCCCGATCACAGCCGAATCGCCGGTCGGGGACTGAATAGGTTGGACATTGATATATACCCGTTTGTTATTGTCATCAAGCGTTACATATTGTTTCATTGAAAAATCATCGATATCGCTGTACTCATTTTTCTTACCAACGATAGAATCTTTTTGTCCCACATCATTGGTGGCAACAACAATTCCCTTGTCGTCGACTACCCACATATCTGTGATATCAGAAGCCGTATTATTTTCAAGAATACGCTGCAATTGATCCGCTTCATTTTCACTATCCTCTGCCATTGTCGCACCGAGGGTCGTACTAAGAAGTGAAACTCGCTGATTCATGTCTTTAGTAAAGTTATCGATTGTTGATTTTTCAAGTCCTCGAATAAAATAAGCACCGATGATCTCTATCGAAATCAACAAGATCAAGATAAATGAAAAAGCGATCTTGAAATTGACTGATCGGTAAAAACGGACTTTTTTTTCCATACTTACTCTCTTTACTCCTGTTCAGGGTTGCGTAAATAATAGCCTACGCCACGTCTCGTTACTAAATAGGTTGGATGGCTTGGATTGTCTTCGATTTTCTCACGCAGACGGCGCACCGTTACATCAACTGTTCGAACATCACCAAAATAATCGTACCCCCACACTGTTTGCAGCAGGTGTTCACGAGTCATCACTTGACCAATATGTTTTGCTAAATAATGCAGCAATTCAAATTCACGATGGGTCAATTCGATCGTATCACCGTGCTTAGTTACCATGTAAGCATCTGGATGGATCGTCAAATCACCAATCGTCAAATCACTTTGCGTTGTTTGTTCTTCTTCCTTCGGTGCTTGTCCGCCGCGACGTAAATTTGCTTTTACACGAGCGACTAATTCCCGATTGGAAAACGGTTTTGTCACATAGTCATCTGCCCCTAATTCCAAACCTAAAACTTTATCGATCTCAGAATCTTTGGCCGTAACCATAATGATCGGCATTTCATGGGTCTTGCGTACTTCACGAGCCACTTCCAAACCGTCCTTTTTAGGCAACATCAAATCTAATAAAATCAAATCTGGATTGACTTCTTCGACTTTTTCTAAGGCTTCTTCACCATCATATGCAGTAAAGACTTCGTAGCCTTCTTTGGTTAAATTGAATTTCACGATGTCCGAAATCGGTTTTTCATCGTCAACTACTAGAATTTTTTTCACTAAGAGTCACCTCATACCTTTATAAGATTGTATGTACGCCTTACCATTATACAATAATTTCAATGGTGTTTCATCTTTTCAAACAGGCAACGATTTTTTTACAACTATTACTTAAGAAAAAATGAAAAAAAGAGACGAGCTCTGCTCATCTCTTTTGTAGATTAATCAAGTACTTGACAGACAACACCTAGCGACCCAGGCCCCGTGTGTACCGACAATGCCGGTGAAACCTTACCAAAATAAATATTTTCAGCTGTTGGAAAGATTTCCTGCAATCGCGCTCGAATCTTTTCGGCTGTTTCCAAAGCATCCGCTTGAGTCACCGCCAAATTAAAACGCTTATGATTCCCAACATGTTCTTTTACCAGTTGAATGGTTTTGTCGAGACTCTTATTTAACCCCCGTACCTTCGCAACAGTGTAATAAATCCCATCAGAATTACACGAAATGATCGGTTTCAATTTCAAAGCGCTCCCTAGCAAGGAAGAAACTAGACCGATTCGGCCGCCCTTTTGTAAATACTCTAGGGTGTCCACATTAAAAAAGATTTTGGTTTTTGTAATTTTACTTTCGACTTCAGCAATAACTTCCGTGAAGGATTTTCCCTGCTTAACCAAGTCTCCGGCATAAATCGCTAAAATTCCGGCACCGATCCCAACATTTTTCGTGTCGATTGATTGGAAAATCAAGCCTTCGTAATGTTCACCTAACACACGCAATGCATTGTACGTTCCGCTCAATCCGCTAGAAATCGTTACGATGACAACATGTGTGTACCCTTGTGCTTTGATTTCATCAAACACTTTATGAATCAACTCACCATCAGGTAATGAAGTTGTTGGTAATTCTTTTTTGATCAATGGAAAAATCGTATCCGAACTGATATCAATTCCATCTCTATATTCTCGGTCACTAAAAATTATTCGCAGCGGTACCATAAAAAATGGCCCATTGTCGATGACTTCTTGGGGTACATCTGTCCCAGAGTCAACTAGGATCGCAATTTTTTCACTCATCATTTTCGCCTTCTTTCTCTTTATCCAATTGAATTATTTTTTCAGCTAGCATCTTTTGTGTAAACGATGCGACAGCGCCTTCCATAGCTAAATAGTAAAAATCTTTGTTGCTTCTTGTCAATTTAACCTCTTCGCCTAAAGTAATTTTAGCTATTTGTACAAGTGATTCTTCCTGGACGGTACAAAAGCTGTTGTAAGCATCTTTAGGTTCGTTGATTGCTAATTGCATGCGTATCAACTCATTGATATCTGGAATCGCAAAAACCTGTTTTAACAAAGTAATCGCTATCAAATATGCCAGATGATTACGATTGTATCTCTTTTTTACTGGCGGTGGTACTAATTTATGCTTAACGTAATTGTTGACCATCGCGCTCGATAGAAGCTGATGTTTCTCGTCTTCTATCAATGGTGATAAGTAACGATCAACAAGAGTAATAACTTGATCCATGTACAATTCCAATTCAGGTAACTCTTCCCAGCGAGGCAAGCGTAAATCTTTTAATCCTTCTGCCCATGATCTGAGTCTCGTTTCTTCCATTATTTGCACCCCTTTCATCGATAGTTTAACAAAATCACGATAATTATACAATATAGTTTCAAAAACTAGATAATTGCCGTTCTTTTTGATAAAATTTTTTTTAGTTTATTCTTGCTTTTTTATTTTCTCAGTGCTAACATATGAAAGTACTTTGTTTGGGCCGTTAGCTCAGTTGGTAGAGCAGCTGACTCTTAATCAGCGGGTCGCGGGTTCGAGCCCCTCACGGCCCATTGGGTGCCAAACCCACGTCACCAGTGCATTCTTGGCTACTTCGGTAGTTTAGAAAAGAATGCGCGTGGTGGCATTTTTTTGTTTCAGGGGCAGGTTTTAAAAACGGAAAATCATTTTTCTTTAAAATGGCCGATAAAAACAACACTTACCTAATCCATATTTGTTAAACCGCTTATCCAAAATGTAGCTACAGCTCCTATTGCTCCGGTCATAGAAAAAATGAAAGGAACAAACAAACTCCGCATCTCAAAAAGAGTATCCAAAAACCAGTGAACGCAGAACTTGCATTCTTGACGATCATTGGAAGCATTGTATTCTCAATTGCAAGTTTAGTTATCCTAAAACGACGTATTCATTTAAAATAAGGCACAGTAATTTCTATTGCTACTGAATTAAATTGAATGTACTTCACCAATAAATAAAAAGCCAAAGCAGATTTTTTTTAAATTGCTTTGGCTTTTTCAATTAAACTACAATTATATGTTCGCCCTAAAAAAACTTTTTTTATTTTTTTCACCTTCCTAGTTTACAAAAATATTTCTTATGTTACAATTGTGTTACAGAAATATTAAGGAGTGATTATTGTGAAAAAAATGGTTGTGTTTAGTTTGTTGGTCTTGAGCTTCCCCCTTGTCGCATTTGCCGACACTTCTGATAGTGTCTTAGATGTCCCCACTGCTTCCAGTCAAGAACAAGTGGTTGATAGCGCCTCTGTTACTAATGAGGCAATAGCTGAAAAACCAGTAGCAGATTCAAGTAAAACTCGGCCTTCCGAAGAAGGAACAGTCGAAAGTAAAAAAACCTCAAATGAAGAAGTTTCAGCAGCGGACAAGACGATGAAAGAAGATCCAACAGCCAAAACAGCCACTAACGAGTTTGCAGAAGTTGAAAAGACAACAGACTCGAACACAGTTGAAAAAATGCTTCTACCGTTGCACCTCAGCAGACGACGGGAGAAGCAGCAAACTCACCAGCAACGCTCGAAGAAAAAATCATTAATGAATGGACCGCTGAAGATATTCGTAAAAATTTAACCAGTGCTGATTTTGGTATGAATCAAACAGAATTGAAGGGATACACTGATCAAGAACTAACGAATGCTTTCAAGTTATTCGCACGTTATAATTTCGACATTACTGGTATGGATTTTGGCAGCTATGTGCGGGTTCTGCGGATGGTTTATAAAGATCAAGTAATTTCCTGGGCAGACGCTGAGAAAGCATTGGCCTTCAATCCAAATAATTACACGACAACTGCGGAGTTAGCTAATAATGTCGATCAGTTGCAGGCCTATCTGAGAATTCTTTATTCAAGTAAAGAAGGCTTCTTGCCGCTTCGTCATTTCACAAATGAAGAAATGCTTCATATTTTAAATCATCTTAGCGGTGCAGAAGACGAACTAAGTGCTGCAAATGGATTGTTCTCTGGTCTGGTCCACTGGCTGTACAACTCTCAAGAAGGAAATGGTCCAATCGAGAATGGCTCTAGACCTGTTCTGCCAATTCAAAATACGGCGACAGCGACTAAACCAATTGTTGAAAATGTCGCTAACGTTCCAACAGATCAAAAGAATCTGTCAGCACAAACTATTCAAAAAGAATACCCTAAAACCGGTGAAAATCGTAATCTAGCTCTCACTTTCACTGGAATTACATTATTTATTATTGCAGGTGTCGTGATTTTAAGAAGACGCGTGCGTTTATAATAAATAAACTCTCTCTCAATCAACATAAAGAGGAGCCGAGGCAGAATTAATCTCTGTCTTGGCTCCTCTTTATCGAGTTAAACCGCTACGGCTTTCTCATTTTTTAAATGCTGCAATTTTTTCCTATAGTAGGCAACTTCGTCTTCCGAAGAATAAATGAAATGGCCTGGTGCAATTTCTCGCAATGATCGAGCTTTTCCGTCATGCGGTTCTGTTTGATATTTGATCCGTCGACGTTGGCGTTCATGGTCAGGATCTGGCATTGGAATTGCCGACAACAAGCTTTCGGTATATGGATGTACACCATAATGATAAATTTCATCACTCGTTCCGACTTCCAATAAATGACCATTATTCATGACACCGATTCGATCACTGATGTGTTTCACCATTGAAAGGTCATGGGCGATAAACAAATAGGTTAAGTTATGCTCTTTTTGCAAATCCTGTAATAGATTCACGACCTGCGCCTGAATCGATACATCTAATGCAGAGATTGGTTCATCACAGATAATAAAACGTGGACGTACGGCCAAGGCACGAGCGATTCCGATTCGTTGGCGCTGTCCGCCGGAAAATTCATGCGGGTAACGCGTCCCATGGCTTGGGTTTAGCCCCACCGTTTCTAATAATTCGTTGACTATCTTGTCCCGTTCTTTTGGTGTTCGCGCTAAGTCATTCACATCGATACCCTCTGCAATAATATCCTTTACCTTCATTCTAGGGTTCAACGAAGCATAGGGATCTTGAAAGATCATTTGGACATCTCTGCGAAATTCGCTCAATGCTGTCTTCCCATGAATCTTCGTAACATCCTCACCATCAAAAAGAATCTCACCATCGGTCGGCTGATTCAGTCGAATAATCGTACGACCTGTCGTTGATTTTCCACTACCTGATTCTCCAACCAAGCCAAAGGTCTCCCCTTCATTAATATGGAAGCTTACATCATTTACGGCACGGACTTCATTTTTAGTGCCAGTATTAAAATATTGTTTTAAATTATTTACTTCTAGTAGTCGTTTCTCCATCGTAACCCTCCATTTTCTTCACTAAAATTAAGCGGAATATTGACTTTGTTTCTTGCGAAAAATATCCCAACGTCGTTGAATCTCAGCTGGAGGTGTAACTGCTGCTACCTGAGGTGCCAGCAGCCAAGTCGCTGCTTTATGTGTGTCAGAAAGTTCAAAGAAAGGCGGTTCCATTTCCGCGTCTATTTTTAACGCAAACTCATTTCGTGGATAAAAGGCATCTCCTTTAGGCGGGTTCAACAAATCCGGCGGTGAACCTGGGATTGCGTATAAACGATCGTTTTCACTTTCCAATGTCGGCATTGAGCCCAGTAATCCCCATGTATATGGGTGCTGCGGGTTATAGAAGATTTCTTCTGCTGTTCCCACTTCTACGATTTTCCCGGCATACATTACAGCTACTCGGTCTGCGACATTCGCCACAACACCCAAATCATGCGTAATAAAAATGATCGATGTTTCAATTTTTTCTTGAATTTCTTTTAGCAATTCCAGAATTTGTGCTTGAATCGTTACATCAAGTGCGGTCGTCGGTTCATCAGCAATCAAGATCTCAGGATTACAAATCAGCGCAATGGCGATCACGATCCGTTGGCGCTGTCCGCCAGAGAATTGGTGCGGATAGTTTTTCAGCCGTTTTTCAGCCTCTGGAATACCAACCAGATTCAGTAAATCTAATGCTGCCTTTAAGCTTTCCTTTTTAGAAACATTTTTATGTTTCCGTAAAGATTCCGCTACTTGTTTCCCAATTGTCATTGTTGGATCCAGAGAAGTCATCGGATCTTGAAAAATCATCGCGATTTCGCGACCACGGATCTTTTGCATTTCCTTTTCAGTCTTATCGACGATGTTTTGCCCTTTGAATAAAATTTGCCCCTCGTCGATATTGGCGTTACTAGATAGCAAACGCATAATCGTGCGGGTGGTAACTGATTTTCCGCTACCAGACTCCCCTACGATGGCTAATGTCTCACCTTTATTTAAATCAAAATCTACACCTCGAATTGCTCGAACCTTCCCGGCATAGGTATCAAACGAAATATTTAAATTGTTCACTTCTAAAATTTTTTCCATAATTCGTCACTCTTTCATTTTCGGATCGAATGCGTCACGTAGACCATCGGCTAACAGATTGAAGCAGATCATAATCAGTGAGATCGTCACTGCAGGAATCCACAATAAGTATGGCAAATACAAGAATGTTTTGTATCCATCGTTCAATAAAGTACCTAGTGAAGCAGCCGGCGGTGTCAATCCAAGCCCGATGAAACTTAAGAAAGCCTCGAAGAAAATCGCCGTTGGGATACTGAACATCATTTGAATGATAATCACACTGGAAATATTGGGGATAATGTGTTTAAATGCGATTTTCCATTTCGATTCACCCAAAGTCATCCCTGCCAAAACATATTCTTGGTCTTTTAGTTTGAGGGTTTGGGCTCGGACGATCCGCGCCATCGGTATCCAGTTCGTGATAGCCATGGCCGCCACAATCGAGAAAATTCCTGGTTCAAAAACGACCAGCATCAAAATCATTACTACTAAGTTTGGAATACCAGAAAGAATTTCTAAGAAACGCTGCATCGCATTATCGACTTTTCCACCCAACATTCCGGAAATCAAGCCATAAGCAACACCTAGAGTGATATCAAATAGTGCTGCGATAAAGGCGATCAATAATGAGATTCGCGTCCCCATAAACAAACGGCTTAACACATCACGCCCCAAACCATCTGTCCCTAACAAATAATTTACATTACCGGGAACATCAGCCTGCGCGTATTTATCTACTAGTTCACCGGCGACCATGGTTTTCCCGTTTAACCCATCAATGTTTAAACCAGGCACCCGCGGCGGTAAATTAATGTAATCGACATTTTGTTTACTTGGGTCTTGTGGTGAAATAAAAATTGTTACGATCGAAACTATAATGATCACTGCTAATAGGATCATTGAAATGACTGCCGCTTTATTTTTTTTCAAACGGCGCCATGAGTCTTGCAGGAAGTTCAGCGAAGGGGCCGCGATTTCCTCGCGTTCCTCTTCGGTATTTTTTTGTAAAGGTTGAAATTCATCAGCGGGAATATCAACGATTGAAGGATATTTCATTTCCATTAGCTTTTACTCCCTTCTGATAGACGAATCCGAGGATCAACCAGACCATATAATAAATCGACAACTAAAATGACGAAAACCAGCATGAACGAATAAAGAATCGTCACAGCCATAATCGTTGGATAATCATTAGTCATGATTGATTTAACGAACTGTTCTCCGATACCAGGAATCGCAAAAATATTTTCTACTACAAGCGAGCCGGTCATCAAAGCAACTGCTAATGGTCCAAGCAAGGTCATCAATGGGATTAAACTATTCCGCAACCCATGTTTGAATGCGATCTCCCAACGACTTAAGCCTTTCGCACGAGCCAGTTCGACATAGTCGCTATGCAGAACTTCCACCATCTCGGTTCGAATAAAACGAGCCGAGTCGGCTAGCGGCGACATGGCTAATGCCAGGGTCGGCAGGATCGTATACGCGAAACCTTCCCATTTTGCGATAGGCAAGATTTGCAATTTCATAGCGAAAATATATTGTAGTAGTACGGCGAAGACGAAGTTGGGAATAGAACGTCCTAAAATCGCAACTAATGTTGAAGCCGTATCTGCCCATGAATTTTGTTTCATGGCAGAAATGGTTCCTAATACGATCCCAACGAAGGTTCCGAAGATGATCGCCTGAACCCCTAATTGTAATGAAGGTCCAATTCGGCCAGCCAATAATGCAGCAACCGCTTGGTTTTTGAATTGGAAAGAAATTCCGAAGTTTCCTTGTACGAGATTCGATAAGTAAATTCCATATTGAACGATCACTGGTTTATCTAAACCAACTTGTTTATTCAGCATCGCGATCGTTTCAGGACTTAATCGTTCTTGGTTGGTATATGGTGTACCAGGTAATAATTGCATCAAGAAGAAAGTGATCGTTGCAATCAACCATAGTGTTATCACCATGAAAAAGACACGCTTTAAAAAATATTTCAAATAACTGCCCATGAGGTGCCTCCTAATTCGCTTCAATGTATTCATTTTTATAAAAATGATTTCAGTGATTCGTTCTTAAATTTTGACTTCTACTTTTGTTATGGTTTAGAGTAGAAAGACATTGCGTTTGAATTTTTATCTGGATAGCTTTGTTAAGCTATTAATTATTGGAGTGTATGTATGAAAAATAAATTATTTCCCATTGGAATCGGTGGTGGCTTATTGGTGATCGTTGTGATCTACTCGATCATTCAAGGAACTGTCTCTCCACTGGCCTTATCAAACCGATTTTTCTTGACCGGATTACCTTTTTTTATTATCGGTATCCTGCTTTGGATTTTTTCTTCAGGCTTCTTCGATCACTTTCAGCATTCGATGCACCAAACGTTTAGCAGAAAACAAAAGAAAAAATCAGAATTCCAGTCCCTTTCTCATGTTGGTCAAGGACGTTATTCTTTTTGGTTGATCATCGCAGCCATCTTAATCGGTGCTTCGATCATCTGTGCTTTGTTAACAATCATTTAAAAGGAAGTTGGAACGATAAACGTTCCAACTTCTTTTCATTTAGCAAACTATTTTTCTACGTAAGTCCATTTGTAATCCCAAGAAGCGCCGGCTGGATGGTGAACGATGCCTTTGACTTTCTTATTGACCAAATGAGCTTCAGATAGTTGATACAATGGTGCGACACCGGATTCTTTAGAAATAAGCTCGTTCGCTTTTTGTAAATCGTCCCAGCGTGCTTCTTCGTTACTTGCGTCTTTGTTACCAGAAGCATCCACTGCTTTGTCGTACTCTTCATTGCTCCAACGGCCACGGTTATAAGAGTTTCCTGTTACGAACAAGTCAGTGAAGCTAGATGGATCGGCATAGTCAGCTCCCCAACCGCCAAGTAGAACATCAAAGTCGCCCGCATTTGAACGATCCAAACGAACAGAGAATGGTACAGGTGTTGGTTTCACTTTGATACCCGGCAAGGTTTCTTCTAACGCACTTTGCATATATTCAATAACTTTCTTAGACGAGTCGGTATCGGAAGCCATCAATTCAAATGAAAGTGAATCGATTTTCAATTCTTTCTTAGCTTTATCCCAATACTCTTTCGCTTTTTTCTTATCATAAGGTGCTAAGTTGCCTGCTTCTTTAGCAAAATCTTCATCAGTCTTAGGATTTTTTGACATCCCTGATGGCACTAGACCAGTAGAAACCACTGAACCGTCACCTAGAACTTGATTGACTAAAGATTTACGATTGATTGCATAAGAGATTGCTTTACGCAGGTTTTCATTTTTAAACGGTGAATCTTCTTTCCGCTGGTTGTATTCAAGATAGCTTGTACGCGCTTCTTTAAATGATTTGTATGCTGGATCATTGGCGTTTTGCTGCGCTAACTCACCAGATAGAATCACGTCATCCGCTTCGCCGTCTTTGAACAAATTCAATGAAGTGGAAGATTCTTTTACTACATTGACTTTAACTTTGGATAGTTTCACTTTGTCTTTATCCCAATAAGTATCATTTTTCTTATATTCCCACTCAGTATCTGTACCCGGACCATCAAAGCCCTCTAATGTGAACGGACCATTGTAAACTGACTTGTCACTCTTAGTCGCATATTCTTTTCCGTTTGCTTCCACTACTTTTTGATTTTGTGGGAAGAATGAAGGAAAGGCTAATAAGTAATCAAAATATGGTGTTGGTTTCGATAACTTGATTTCTAGTTCGTGATCATTAACGGCTTTGATCCCTAGTTCATCTGGTGCCTTTTTGCCAGCTGAAATATCAGCTGCATTTTCAACAGGTTCGAAAAGATATGCATATTCTGAGGCTGTTTCTGGTTTAACCGTACGCTGCCAACCAAAGACATAATCTTTTGCTGTTACTGGATCACCATTGGACCATTTTGCATCTTTACGTAATTTAACAGTATAGGTCTTGCCGTCATCACTGACTTTGACTTTTTCACTCGCGCCAGCTGGTTGAGGCTTATTATCTTTGTCTAGACGGTAGATACCTTCATAAACATTATTTAGTGCAGTAAAACTAATTGTGTCGGTCGCTACAGATAGGTCAGCAGTAGGCATTTCTTGTTGGACCACTAAATTAAAAGTGCCATTATCTTTTGCTTTCGTGCTTGAACTGCTCTCATCAGTTGAAGCACTGCTGCCGCCATAACACCCCGCCAAAGCGAGCCCGCAAACCGCGATGATACCATAAGCTAATTTGTTCCTCATATCTTTTTCCCCTTTTGATTCAATTTTCAGATTAATTACGAAGTTCTGAATATGTCGAGTAGTTTAATCATTTGTTTTTAATAAATCAACACATATGCTCTAATAAAATTTTTACTTTTATGAAAAAAACCTAAGAAAACTTGTAGATTCAACAATTAAACTAAAAAAATTTTTTATTTTGATAAAAACGACGAAATATTTTGTTAGGCACACTTTTACTGACATATTCATGATAGATATTCTACTCTCCTTATATAGTAGGAAAAATTTGCGAAATCATAAATTTCAGCCTTTCATTTGGCATCTTTTTATAACGACTGAAATTTATTAAAAAATTTTCTCATCTTTTTTTCATAATGTTATTGACATTTCAGCCTTTTTTTTATACGATGATTACAACAATTTTTTAAAAATTCTGAAAATAAACGGGTGGTTGCCATGATGAAATCAAACATATCTTTCAACGCAACTTTATTATTATAGCTGGGACTTTCTGAAAATTATTTCATGAAGTCCCTATTCGCATTGCATCGGAGAAGAAAATGGTTCTTTTCCGATGGGGTGCTTTTTTTATACCCGTTTTTAAACGAAGGAGGAGCAAAAATGAGAAGTATCCAGTTTTTTGACACCACATTAAGAGATGGTGAACAAACCCCAGGAGTAAATTTTAATACTAAAGAGAAGGTTCAAATTGCACTTCAATTAGAAAAATGGGGAATCGATGTCATCGAGGCCGGATTTCCAATTGCCTCCCCTGGTGATTTCGAAGCCGTTCAACAAATTGCACGTCAAGTAAAATCCATGACCGTTACAGGTTTGGCTCGCTGCCAGAAAAAAGATATCGATCGAGCGTATGAAGCATTAAAAGATGCCGTTGATCCGCAGATTCATGTTTTCTTAGCGACGAGTGATGTCCACATGCAATACAAACTGAAAATGACAAGAGAAGAAGTCCTTTCTTCTATTAAAGAGCATGTTGGTTATGCTCGCAGTTTGTTTAAGAAAGTCCAATTCTCACCAGAGGATGCCTCGCGAACAGAAAAAGACTTCCTATTAGAAGCTGTACAAACGGCGATTGATGCAGGAGCAACAATTATTAATGTTCCTGACACCGTCGGCTATTCTAATCCAACTGAATACGGTGGAATTTTTAAATCGCTGATTGAAAACATTCGAAGTGAAGAAGAAATCAGTTTTTCTTCTCATTGCCATGATGACTTGGGAATGGCGACTGCAAACGCACTGGCAGCCATCGAAAATGGAGCAAATCGTGTAGAAGGAGCCGTAAATGGGATTGGGGAACGTGCAGGCAACACTGCTTTGGAAGAAGTTGCGTTGGCACTAGCGATCCGCAAAGACTTCTATCAATGCGAAGCAAATATTGTATTAAATGAAACAAAACGAACCAGCGAACTGGTTTCTCGGCTCTCTGGAATTCCTGTTCCGAAAAATAAAGCGATCGTTGGTGACAATGCGTACGCCCATGAATCTGGGATTCACCAAGATGGAGTGCTAAAAAATCCTGAGACTTACGAGATCATCACCCCTACCCTTGTAGGCGTCAATCAAAATTCTCTACCGCTAGGAAAACTATCGGGACGTCATGCCTTTAATGCAAAATTAGAAGAATTGGGCTACCAATTAAATGATGCCGACAGTAAAGAAGCCTTCAAACGTTTCAAAGCTTTAGCCGATAAGAAAAAACAAATTACTGACAAAGATTTGGTCGCTTTGCTTGCCGATCAATATAGAGAAGAAACCGAGACATATAAACTGGCAGACGTGCAAGTTCAATACAGTTCAAATGGGTATCAAGGAGCGATCGTTTCGATCGTGAATGAAGAGAACGAAACAAAAGTTGCGTCGCGAATCGGATCAGGCAGTATTCAGGCCATTTACAACGCGATCGATGAATTGTTCCAGCAAAATCCCGAATTAACCGAATATGAAATTCAGGCATTAACCGGCGGTGAAGATGCCCAAGCGGAAGTTCGAGTTACTTTATGGGATGAAAAAACGAAAAACGACTATCGCGGAATTGGTGTAGACTTTGACGTTTTACAAGCCTCAGCTAAAGCCTATGTCCAAGCAAGTAATCACTTAAAACAAAATGTATAACGAAAATAGCATGCGTAACAATATCTAGTTAAACCTAAAAAGAAGATAGGAGTATGTAAATGAATAGTAAAATTGTTGTATTAGCCGGTGATGGCATTGGACCAGAGATTATGGATAGCGGGTTGAAGGTATTGAGGGCTGTCGAAGATACTTGCAGTAAAACATTCGAACTTGAAAAATTTCCTTTCGGCGGTGCTGGAATCGACGAAGCTGATGCCTCACTGCCTGAAGAAACTTTAGCCGCCTGTCAAACCGCCGATGCGATCTTACTAGGAGCAATTGGCGGACCTAAGTGGGAAAAAATGCAGGATACACCAGAAAAAGGGTTATTGGCTTTGCGAAAAACATTGAACCTATTTGCGAACATTCGACCCGTTTCCGTCTCCTCCGCTTTGCTGCATCTCTCCCCTTTAAAACCGGAGATTATTGAAGGGACAGATCTGATCATCGTTCGGGAACTGAGCAGCGGTATTTACTTTGGGGAGCCGCGAGAGCTAACAGAAACAATGGCTTTCGATACAGCTCGCTATCAAAAAGACGAGATCGAACGAATCATCCACTCTGCTTTCAAAATTGCTCAAGGACGCAGTAAAAAAGTCACTTCTGTAGATAAAGCGAATGTATTAGCTTCGAGTAAACTATGGCGAACAACCGCAGAGGAAATCGCGAAGGAATATCCTGATTGTCAACTGGAGCATCAATACGTTGACTCTGCGGCAATGAAATTAATCCAAAATCCTAAAGCCTTTGACGTAATCGTCACAGAAAATCTTTTTGGCGATATCTTAAGTGATGAAGCTTCGGTACTGCCAGGATCATTAGGGGTGTTGCCGAGTGCTAGTCACAGTGATGGCGGACCATCTCTTTACGAACCGATTCACGGCTCGGCACCGGATATCGCAGGTAAAGGAATTGCGAACCCGATCTCGATGATCTTGTCTGTGGCTATGATGCTGCGTCAATCATTCCAAGAAGAACAGGCCGCTCAAGCAATTGAAAAGGCCTGCGATGCAGTGCTGTCAAACGGATTATTTACCCATGACCTAGGTGGTCAAGCATCAACAGCAGAATTTACCGACGCTGTGATTCAAGAATTGAAAGGAGCATAAACGATGGGAAAAACACTATTTGATAAACTATGGAATCGCCATGTCGTCCACGGCGAAGAAGGTGCTCCACAATTACTTTACATCGATCTGCATTTGATCCATGAAGTTACTTCTCCGCAAGCTTTTGCGGGCATTCGTGAAGCTGGCCGAACATTGCGCCATCCAGAACGGACTTTTGCAACGATGGATCACAACACACCGACTGTTGATATTTTTAATTTCAGTGATCTAGTAGCAAAAAAACAAATCGACACCTTAAGAGATAATTGCCAAGAATTTAATGTCCGACTGTGTGACAACGGCAGTGATCGTCAAGGGATCGTTCATATGGTAGGACCAGAAACTGGTTTGACTCAGCCCGGCAAAACGATCGTCTGCGGCGATTCTCATACTGCGACACACGGTGCATTTGGTGCCTTGTCCTTTGGTATCGGCACTAGCGAAGTGGAACATGTTTTTGCCACTCAAACGCTTTGGCAAAATAAACCGAAAAATATGGGAATCAAAATTACCGGAAAACTGCCAAAAGGCGTTTATGCAAAAGACATTATTTTGGCATTGATCGCAAAATACGGCACGGATTTCGGCGTAGGTTACGGAGCAGAGTTTTATGGAGAAACTATCGAAAGTCTATCAATGGAAGAACGTATGACGATTTGTAATATGGCGATCGAAGGCGGCGCGAAAATCGGCCTGATCGCCCCTGATGACAAAACTTTTGATTACGTCGCAGGTCGCGAATACGCTCCGAAGAATATGGAGGCAGCCATCAAAGACTGGCAGGAACTATATACCGATGAGGATGCCGTGTACGATAAAGAACTAACATTGGAAGTTAGCGACTTGGTTCCATTTGTAACATGGGGCACCAACCCTGAGATGGGCGTTCCTTTCGATGGTGCATTCCCGGCAGCAACTTCCCCTGAACTGCAAAAGGCCTACGACTATATGGATCTAAAACCAGGGCAGACACCCGCAGATATCCCAGTGGGCTATGTATTTATCGGCTCATGTACAAACGGACGTCTTTCAGATTTGCAGGAAGCCGCCAAAATCGTGCAAGGCAAGAAAGTTCACGACAACGTCACAGCTATCGTAGTTCCCGGCTCGCGCCCTGTTCGCAAGGCTGCAGAAAAAATTGGGCTCGATAAAGTGTTTAAAGAAGCTGGCTTTGAATGGCGCGAACCTGGCTGTTCCATGTGTCTCGGTATGAACCCTGACCGTGTCCCGGCAGGAGTTCATTGTGCTTCAACGTCTAATCGTAATTTTCAAGGGCGTCAAGGCAAGGATGCTCGTACACATCTTTGCAGCCCGGTAATGGCCGCCTTGGCCGCCGTTCATGGAAATTTCGTCGATAGCCGCAAGGAGGTCATCTAATGGAAAAATTTACGATCTATAAAGGAAAATCCGTTCCTCTAATGAATGATAATATTGATACGGATCAAATCATTCCAAAAGGCTTTTTGAAGCAAGTTGATAAGGCCGGTTTTGGTAAACATCTTTTTGATGAGTGGCGTTTTTTAGAAGACGGCTCGCCTAACCCTGAGTTCATTTTAAACAAAGAGGAACGCAAAGACGCGACAATCTTGATCTCTGGTGAAAACTTTGGTTCCGGTTCTTCGCGCGAACACGCAGCCTGGGCCATTCAAGACTATGGATTTAAAGCAGTAATTGCCGGCAGTTACAGCGACATTTTTTATATGAATGCGCTAAAAAATGGACTGTTGCCGATTCGCCTAGATCAAGAGGTTAGAGAAATTTTGAGCCGGCTCCCTGCGGATCAGTCAATCACGATCGATTTGCCAAAACAGGAGATTCGAACCGAAGAGGCTAACTACGCCTTTCAAATTGATCCAACTTGGAAAGAGAAATTGGTCAACGGTTTGGATGATATCAGTATCACCATGCAATACGAAGATGAAATTACGGCCTACGAAAACAAAATGCCGAATTATTCATAAAAGAAATACCCTTCGAAAAATTTTCGAAGGGTATTTTTTAATTCACAACTTGTTCTTGTACATATTGTGCGTATAAAGGATGCGTAGCAATCAATTCACTATGAGTTCCATGACCCGTTACTTCACCTTTTTCAATGAAGTAAATGTGATCAGCATCTACGATCGTTGATAGGCGGTGAGCAATAACTAAGGTTGTCCGTCCTTCCATCAATTGATCCAAAGCACGTTGAACTTTTTCTTCAGATTGTGAGTCTAGACTGGCCGTCGCTTCATCCAGCATCAAGATTTTTGGATCGCGTAAGAAAGCACGAGCAATGGCAATCCGTTGTTTTTGTCCGCCGGATAATTTCACTCCGCGTTCCCCTAGCTCTGTTTCCAATTGATCAGGAAAATCACGGACAAATTGATCGGCGTACGCTAATTCCAAACCGTGCCATAGCTCATCCTCAGTTAATGTCCGATCCAACCCGTATTGAAGGTTCTCACGAATACTTCCGGCAAAAACAGCACTGTCTTGTGAAACATACCCGATTTGCGAACGCCAATTGGTTAGGCTGAGATCATCAATCGCATCCTCACCAATTTTAACTACGCCCTCTGACGGTTGATAGAATCGTTCTAACAATGCAAAGATTGTAGATTTTCCGCCACCGCTTGGTCCAGCAAAAGCAATCACCGTATTCGGTTTAGCTTCAAACGAAACATTCTTCAAGATTGGGCGATCAGCCACATAATGGAAGGAAAGATTTTCCGCTTGAATCGTTTTGCCTGCAACATCAACCGTTTTCCCAGTTTCGATTGGTTCTAATTCTGTTTCCAAGATTTGCTCAATCCGTTCTGTTGCCCCCATCGCTTTTTGGACTTGCGAGAAGAACATCGCGAAGCTGGCTGCCGGCATCATGATATTAAATAGATACAATAGGAAAGCAACTAAATCCCCACTAGTTAATGTGCCCGCTTGAACACGAACGGCGCCGTAACCCAAAATCCCTACGAATAGACCTAACATAACGGTCGTGATGATCGGTTGCAGCATCGCTTCAACCTTTGCATCTTTGATTCCTAAGTTAAAGATCTTATTGATAAATGAACCACCGCTGGTTTTTTCAAAAGTCTCACCATTACTTGACTTGATCAAACGAATTTCTGATAACTTTTCACTAGCTTCTGCATTAAAGTCGGCCGTTGCTGCTTGCAGCTGACGTCCTAGACGCGACATAATCCGACCGATCGGCATCATGATCAATGCCATGATCGGAACAGCCAAAAACATCATCGCTGCCATTCTCCAATCCATTACAAACAAAATGATCATTGATCCAACAAGTTGGATCGCACCAGTAATAAAGTTTGGAAATTGAGTGGCTACTAATTCTTTAATCACAGTCGTATCATTAACCAGACGCGAACTGCTTTCCCCCGATTTATGGTCATCATAATAATCGACAGGCATTTGAAGCAAATGTCCCCATAATTTTTCCCGCAATGTTTTAACGGCACTTTCCCCGACAAAACGTAACAAGAAGCTGCCAATTGCACCAAATGCTAATTGTGCTACAAAAGCGAGTACTAAAACAATCAGCATTTTCTTATCGATTTGCGCCAATTTGCTGGTATCGATCAACCCTTTTGTTAATTGCGGTACGATCAAACTAGCACCACTTGTCAATAAACTCAAAAACAATCCAATCGCAAAAAGTGTTTTCTTAGGATTGACACTCATGATCAATCGAATGAAATCTTTCAATTTGTAGGTACTTTTCTTATTGTCGCCTTCACCTGTTTGTTCAGGCGCCATACTCATATCCCGATCCATAGTTGGTTCCTCCTAATTCTTTGTAATGAAATTAAATTCTCCATTAATTATTTCACTACCCGTTTCTTATGATTATTTCGATGGGTATTAAAAATCTTCCCATTCTTTATCATCGTGGTCTTTGGTTTTTTCTGGTTCTTCAAAGCAATCACGATTGTCCCAAAAATTTGGACGGAAATCATGTTTGAAATTGCGGGAAAAATCTCTTGAAGCATTACGCATCTCACGTTTCATTTGATTGCGCATCCGATGCTGCTCTTCGCGAGAAAGATTTTGCCAGTCCTCTTGCCAGTTTCCAGCAAATTGATCACGCATCGCCTGCATTTGGCGCAAACGCTCCATTGGATCAACAAAACGTCCTGCTTGTTTTTGGACTTCTTCTTGCCAACCTGCAGAAATCTTTTGCAGATACTCACTAAAGTTTTGTTGTTCTTCATCCGTTAGGCCTGCAAAGAAGGCTTCACTCATATCTTCGCCAGCAAAACTAAATTTCTGGGCTTTTTTCTTTCCCTTTTCGGTTAAATAAACCCTTTTGATTCGCTTATCCTGTTCTTCTTCTTTTCGTAAGACATCGCCGCTTTTTTCCATCTTCTTCATTAATTCAGCCAATGAACTTGGTCGAATGTCTAAAATTTCAGCTAACTGACTTTGGATCAACCCGTCTTCTTTAGCTAAAATCGCTAGGACCCGCTGCTGACCGTTTAATTTCTGTCTTTTATTCATAAAGGCATTGCTTGCTGAACTGATAAAACGTAATTGACGCATCAAGTCTTTGGTAAATTCACTCATTATAAAGATCTCCTAACTTTTAATATTGGACCAATAGTCGTTTCCATTTGATAAAGTTCGGTACCGAACCTTATTTCGTTTGTAATTATAGTTCGGTACCGAACGATTGTCAACAACTATGTTGCTCTTTTTTTTAAATATTTTTATAGAACCTGTTGTCTCAACTATTACGAACTGTTTCATCCATATCATTTTTCTAGTCTTACCAGTCGAAAAGGTCAAAAAAAAGACCCGGCGAAATTCGCCGAATCCTATGATTTAATGTTTGTGTTGTTCTTCTTTTACCGGACAACCACTATCGCAATCTTCACAAAAACTGCCATTTTTGATCCGCCGATAAACGATCACTCCGGCACCGCCGAAGATCAAAACACTTAATATTATAGTTGCCATTCTTTCACCTCTTTGATCTCTTCAATCGTAATTGTCGGTGTTTGTTTAGCAGGTCTTCTAACGACAAAGTAAATCATCGCAATAAGTACAAGGGCCGCTAAAATAAATCCAATACCGATCTCACCATTCTCGAAAATCACATGGCCAAATTGATAAACAATGAAGCTTACCGCATACGCTAATCCGCATTGGTAGCCAATTGCACGCCAAGTCCATTTGATATCGCCCATTTCACGATGAATCGCGCCGATTGCCGCAAAACATGGTGCACACAGCAAGTTAAAGACTAAGAATGAATAACCAGCGATTGGTGTGTAAGCCGCTTGCAATGATTTCCAGATTTCAACACCATTTTCTGCGACTTCAGCATGACGATATAAGATACCAAAAGTGCCGATTACATTTTCTTTTGCTACTAGACCTGTAATGGCCGCAACTGCCCCGCGCCAATCGCCCCAACCTAATGGTGCGAACAACGGAGCAATCAAACCGCCCAACGCTGCCAAAATACTGTCATTTTCGTTCACCGATTGTAAGGTGAAGTTGTAGCTAGAAATAAACCAGATTACGATACTAGAAACAAAAATGATCGTTCCTGCACGCTTAACAAACGCCTTGCTATGGTCGTAAGTATAGCGGATCGTATTGCCGATTCGAGGCATATGATACAACGGAAGTTCCATGATAAATGGTGCAGGATCTCCCGAAAATAGTTTTGTTTTCTTTAATGCAATCCCCGATAAGACGATGGCTCCCATTCCAATAAAGTAAGCAGACGGTGCTACCCAGCTGCTATTTGGGAAAAAGGCGCCGGCAATTAAAGCGATAATCGGCAATTTCGCCGAACAAGGCATAAAGGTCGTCAGCATCGCAGTCATCCGTCGATCTTTTTCATTCTCGATCGTCCGACTTGCCATAACGCCGGGCACCCCGCACCCTGTCGCGATCAACATCGGAATAAATGATTTACCAGACAAGCCAAACTTACGGAAAATCCGATCCATAACGAAGGCGATTCGAGACATATAACCGCAGTCTTCCAATAGCGCCAAACACAGGAAAAGGACCATTAATTGCGGAAGGAAGCCTAAAACAGCCCCAACCCCGGCAATGATTCCATCTAAAATCAAGTTTTGCATCCACTCAGCCACATTCCAAGATTGCAGCGTCGTGCTGACAAAGTTGGGTACGATATCACCAAATAGATTCTCATTCACCCAATCGGTTCCCATCGCCCCGATTGTTTGGATAGCGATGTAATAAATCAGCCACATTACCAAAGCAAAGATCGGCAACGCTAAGAAGCGATTCGTGACAATACGGTCAATTTTATCCGAAATCGATAATTTAAATTGATCCTCATCAACTACGCATAATGTTTTTAAATCCGTAATAAAATTATAACGCTCGTTGATCACTAAACTTTCCGCATCTTCACCAAAGATCTTTTCTGTAATCTTGATGATTTCCTGCAGTTCTTTTTGTTGGATCGAACTTAAATCTAGATCACTTTGCGCACGTTCATCTCGTTCAAATAATTTCAAACTATACCAACGACTGTATTTAGCAACCGCGGTACTGCCAAGAACTTCTTCGATTTCACTAAGTGCAGCTTCTAATCGCTTATCATAATGAGGAAAATTGATTTCCTCCACACCTTTTTTAACTAGATGAAGAGCTTCATTAACTGCTTTATCCAAACCCCAATTTTTTAATGCACTGATTCCAACGACCGGAACCCCTAAGGCATAAGACAATTTATCTAAATTGATTTGCTTGCCGCTTTTCTTGATGATGTCCATCATATTTACAGCAACAACAACAGGAATTCCTGTCTCAATCAGCTGGGTCGTCAAATAAAGATTGCGTTCAAGGTTTGTTCCATCGATAATATTGACGATGGCGTCCGGTGTACCTGATAGCAAATAATCCCGCGCCACTACTTCTTCCGGTGAGTACGGTGAAAGAGAGTATATCCCCGGCAGATCATCGATGATTACTTCAGAATCCTTTTTGTAGACCCCTTCTTTACGCTCAACGGTCACCCCAGGCCAGTTTCCAACAAATTGATTGGTTCCTGTTAGGACATTGAAGGTACTCGTTTTCCCACTGTTGGGATTTCCTGCTAAAGCAATATGAGTCTTCGCCATCTATTCCGCCTCCTTCGATACGACAACCATTTCTGATTCGCTTTTCCGTAAACTTAGTTCATAGCCGCGAACCCGAAGCTCGATTGGGTCACCTAAAGGAGCCAGCTTAACGACCTTGACCTCAGTTCCCTTAGTTAGACCCATGTCCATAAGACGTCGTTTGATTGATCCGCTTCCGTGAACGTTCACGACGACTCCTTGTTCACCAGCTTTTAATTGATCCAATGAAACCCACGTCTGCTGATCTTCCGTTAGGTCTTTCACAAGTATTTTCTTTAATAAAGACTGGGATAAAGCCAGCCGTGTATTATGTAATAAAATAATTCCGTTATCCCCAGAATGATTCACGACGGCAACTTTTGAGCCGACAATCATTCCCAAATCTTGCAGTCGATGCTTTAACTCATTTTCTAAAGTCATTTCGTCAATTTGAACGACATGGTTCAATGAGACATCTGCCAAAGTTGTCATATCTTTCTCCACCTTACTGTTCGACTTCTGTATCTAATTAATAATGAGAATCTTTCTCACTAAGAATAGCTTCATTTGATAGCAAAGTCAATAAATGGTCGAAGATTTTTGCCTTTTCCGAGCAATTTGTTTGACAATCACTGATTTATTTGTTTTAAATCCGGATTTTTCGTTATTAAAAAAACTTATTTTCCGAAAAAAAACATCATTTGAGCTTTTTATCTACTTTGTAAAGGGATTTTTCTTTGCGGTCGTCCGTTTTCAACGTTTTTGCAAAAAACACAAAGAGTAGTATACCACTAAAACTACACCACAATATATGGTGTTTAACGATTGACTTTTCTCCCACATCTTTTATACTAGTAATTGTAGAAATCAGAGGAGGTAGTCTTATGGTAAAAGTCTATTCTAAAAATAATTGCATGCAATGCAAAATGGCCAAACGTTATTTAACTGAGAATCAAATTTCATTTGAAGAAGTCAATATCGACAATGAACCCGAAGCACTAGGTTTTCTAAAAGATCAAGGTTTCCAAAGTGTCCCAGTTATTTTCGGCGGACAGCAAGCCATCATCGGTTTCCGTCCAGATCAATTGAAAGCATTAGCGTAATTCGAAACTTTGCGATCCACGATTGCAAAGTTTCTTCTTTATTATAGATAGAAAAAATGGAAAGATGTGACGAGATGAGTTTAAAAGACCTAGGTGAAGTATCCTACTTCAAGCTGAACAATGAAATTAACCGTCCAGTAAATGGACAGATCCCACTAAATAAAGACAAAGAGGCTTTGGATGCCTTCTTCAAAGAAAATGTGGAACCAAATACCCATGCATTTTCTTCTGTACAAGAAAAGATCGACTATTTAGTAGAAGAAGATTTTATAGAAGCGGCATTCATCAGCAAATACACGACTGCTTTTATCGAGAAACTCTTCAATTACTTAGCGGAGCAAAACTTTACTTTCAAGTCATTCATGGCGGCTTATAAATTTTATTCGCAATATGCATTGAAAAACAATGCAGGGACAGAATATTTAGAAAGCTACGAAGATCGTGTGGCTTTCAATGCGTTGTATTTTGCGGACGGTGATGAAGCGCTGGCATTATCATTAGCCGACGAAATGATTCATCAACGTTACCAACCAGCTACGCCATCCTTCTTAAATGCGGGACGTAAACGCCGCGGTGAATTGGTTTCCTGTTTCTTGATTCAAGTAACAGATGATATGAATAGTATCGGACGCTCAATCAATTCCGCTTTGCAATTATCAAGAATTGGGGGCGGCGTAGGAATCAACCTTTCAAACTTGCGTGAGGCCGGCTCACCAATCAAAGGCTACGACGGTGCTGCTAGCGGTGTCGTTCCAGTCATGAAATTATTTGAAGATAGCTTCTCTTATTCTAATCAGTTAGGTCAACGTCAAGGGGCCGGTGTCGTTTATTTAGACGTCTTCCATCCTGATATTGAGATGTTCCTATCTGCTAAAAAAGAAAATGCCGACGAAAAAATCCGGGTAAAAACACTTTCACTTGGTGTGACTGTTCCTGATAAATTTTACGAGTTGGCTCGTAAAAATGAAGACATGTATTTATTCAGCCCTTACGGTGTTGAACGTGAATATGGCGTACCTTATTCTTACGTCGATATCACAAAAGAATACGATAATTTAGTGGCGAATCCTAATATTCGTAAAAAGAAAATCCGCGCTCGTGATTTAGAAAATGAAATCTCTAAATTACAGCAAGAATCTGGCTATCCATATATCATCAATATCGATACGGCAAACCGTGCCAACCCTGTCGATGGTAAAATTGTTATGAGTAATCTGTGTTCTGAGATCTTACAAGTTCAAACGCCCTCTACTATCAATGGTCGTCAAGAATACGATGTATTGGGAACGGACATTTCATGTAACTTAGGTTCAACCAACATCGTCAACTTAATGGAAAGTCCTGACTTTGGTCAATCCGTCCGGACGATGGTTCGTGCCTTGACTTTCGTTACAGACGAATCCGATATCGAAGTTGTTCCTTCTATTCAAAACGGAAACAATTTGAATCACACGATTGGTTTAGGCGCAATGGGCTTGCACAGCTTCTTTGCAAAACACTTGATGGAATACGGCTCTGAGGAATCAATTGATTTCACTAATATCTATTTCACTTTGTTAAACTATTGGACATTAATGGAAAGCAACGAGATGGCGAAAGAACGCAAGACTGTTTTCCATAACTTCGAAAAATCAGCTTATGCTGATGGTTCTTATTTCGATAAATATACGACAAACGAATTTTTACCTAAAACAGATAAAGTCAAAGAAATCTTCAAAGATATCTTTATTCCGACTGCTGAAGACTGGCAAGCACTAAAAGAAGCCGTTCAAAAAGATGGCTTGTATCACCAAAATCGTTTAGCTGTTGCACCGAATGGCTCGATTTCTTATATCAATGATACAAGTGCCAGCCTGCACCCAATCACTCGTTTGATCGAAGAACGTCAAGAAAAGAAAATTGGTAAGATTTATTATCCAGCGCCTTATTTGAATAATGAAACGTTGCCTTATTATACTTCTGCTTACGATATGGATATGCGGAAAGTCATTGATGTTTATGCGACTGCGCAGCAGCATATCGACCAAGGAATGAGTTTGACGTTGTTTATGCGTTCTGAAATTCCTGAAGGCTTATATGAATGGAAAAAAGAAAGCAAACAAACAACACGTGATTTGAATATCTTGCGCAACTATGCCTTTTATAAAGGCTGCAAATCGATTTACTACGTTCGTACATTCACCGATGACGCCGAAGAAATCGGTTCTAACCAATGTGAAAGCTGCGTAATTTAAGAACTATCTTTTACCTCTCGTACTTTTGTTCGAGAGGTAATGCTATGCGTAATTTATAATTTATCACGTTCCTTTCGTGCCTTTAGTACGTTAACAGAATGATATACAGTTGAAAATCAAATTTATTTTTCGTTTTTCGAAAAATAATTACCTTGAAGCGAAGTAGGAGGAATATTCATGGCAGAAACTTATTACGAAGCCATTAACTGGAATGAAATCGAAGACGTCATCGATAAATCGACGTGGGAAAAATTAACGGAACAATTTTGGTTGGATACGCGGATCCCGCTATCTAATGACTTAGATGATTGGCGCAAATTATCATCTTTGGAAAAGGATGTCGTAGGACATGTATTCGGCGGCTTAACATTGCTAGATACTGTTCAATCAGAAAGCGGAATGGATCAACTACGTAAAGATGTTCGTACTCCACATGAAGAAGCCGTGCTGAACAATATCCAATTTATGGAATCTGTCCATGCCAAAAGCTATTCATCTATTTTCAGTACATTAAATACAAAAACTGAAATCAACGAGATTTTTGAATGGACCAACACGAATCCTTATCTGCAAAAAAAAGCAGAACGGATCAACGAAATCTATAAAAATGGCACTCCTTTGGAAAAGAAAATCGCCAGTGTCTTTTTAGAAACATTTCTTTTCTATTCTGGTTTCTATACCCCGCTTTATTATTTAGGAAATAACAAATTAGCCAACGTAGCGGAAATCATTAAATTAATTATCCGTGACGAATCGGTTCACGGAACCTACATTGGTTATAAATTCCAGCGTGGTTTCAATGAACAACCGGAAGCAGAGCAAGAACGTTTGAAGGAATGGATGTACGATTTATTGTATGAATTGTACGAAAATGAAGAACGTTATACTGAAGAGTTATACGATGAAATTGGTTGGACGGAAGAAGTAAAAACTTTCTTGCGTTACAACGCAAACAAAGCGTTGATGAATTTGGGTATGGATCCATTGTTCCCAGACACCGCGGATGACGTAAATCCAATTGTCATGAACGGAATCTCAACCGGAACCAGCAATCATGACTTCTTCTCGCAAGTCGGTAACGGCTATCTTTTAGGTCAAGTTGAAGCAATGAATGATGATGATTATTTGATTGGTTTAGAATAAAACGAAAGCTGCCGGCGTATTTGCCGGCAGCTCTTTTTTTATTCTGACGCTTGAATTCGTTTGATCACTGTCTCTTTATTAACGATCGTCGTAGTCGCATAGGTCAGAATCAGCTGAACTATAACCACTAACAGTATCATTAACAGGACTTGGATCAACGGGTATTGATAAACTTTGATCTGCATCAAGGCATTGCTTTCAGCGTATACGTAGACCAAGTAGCCTAAGATGCTACCTATTCCTACACCCATTAGAAGGATTCCTCCGGCATAAACCAAGCCTTCTGTTTGCAGCATCCGTTTCATTTGACGGTTAGACATACCCAGCGCCTGCATGACGCCCAACTCCTTTTTGCGGCTCAAAATACTATCGATGGTCGTATTGATCAAGTTCATGATTCCAACGATTGCTAGGACCAGCATAATCGCATAGCCTGCGCCGGTCATCATTTGCATGGACCCTTCCCACTGTGCCAAAATTTCTTCATAACTTTCAAGATTGAAGAGTTCATTTTCTGCTACAAGGTTTTCAATTGCTGGTTGAATGGCTTTAGCCTGTCCTTTCGCTGCTTTGATATTGACGTAATAAATCAGATTGTTTTTGGACATTTTTTTCAAAGCTTCATTACTCATTAAGAAATTATCGTAATTACTAACAGACTCTGAAAAATTTCCACCTGCGATAATGGTCATTTCTTTTTCAAACGAACGGTCTCCATCAAAAAATTTAAAAGTCAATTTGTCCCCTATCTTGATCTCTGGATAATTAGCGATAAAATAGCCTGTGGCAATCACTTTATCGCCAGAGTTTAGTTCATCATAGTTAGCGCTGCCTTTCTTGATATCTTTTTCGATCAAGTCCATCTGCTCTTTCGAAATTCCGCCGACAGATAATCCCATCGGATCATCCGACCCAATCTCCTTAAGGTCCGGTGTTTCCCCGGTTATTGATTGAAAAGTATCCACTTTCTCAACACCATTAATTGACTTTATTCTATCAATCATTTCATCGTTCAGCGGATTATTTTGCTGGATCGCTGTCCACTCACGTTCTGGACGCATTTTATCATTGGAAACAGATTTGATACTAATTCGATAATCTTCCGCAATCGTATCTCGGGCGATCTGCTTGGGATTCGTACAGCTAAAGACAGTTGAAATGACAACAAATAGTATCCCAATCATGCCGAGTGAAAAAATAGTGATAAAGGTCCGTTTTTTATTTCTTGAAAGATTTGCACGGGCTAGTCTTTGTAAATTAAGATCGATGAAACCCTTCCGTTGTTTTTTCTTACTTTGTGCCTGTCCGGTGTAACGCATTGCCTCGATCGGCATAATTTTGCTTGCCTGTCGCATAGGCTTCAATGAAGCTAAAATGACCGTCAATAACGTAACCCCGATCGTCATGCCAACAATCCATGGAAGGACCAAAGATACTTCTCCTTTTTCAAGAACCTCCCGCATGACTTTGATCGTGGCAACCTCATTTTCAATCGTTGACATCAGTTGGAAGAAGACAAATTTAACGGTAGCAATCCCGATCAACAGGCCAATTGGGATCGAAATTCCTGCCACGATCAAATTTTCTCTCAAAATGATTTGGCGCGTTTGACGTTTTGTCGCCCCTAAGGCAGCCAGCTTCCCGAAGTCCTGAACTTTATTGATCAGAGACACATAATATATACTATAAATTGTTAATGCGCCCGCCACGAGAATGACTGCAATAATGATCGCCATCCCTGAATAAAAGGCCGGATCAATATAGTTAGCAAAAAGATAGTCGCTATTTTCAACGATATTGTCCTCAATCACATCAAAATTTTTCCCGATTTCTTTGACTTTCTCTTTAATCGCAGCCGTTGATGTTGATGCTTCCTCGGTTAAGCGAACCATCATGCGATAGCTGCGTTGATCTTTTGGAATGACCTCTTGCATGAAGTCTTTAGAGATCAGCATTGAAAAGATTTTTCTATCGGTCTTCCCCACACCATCTGGCGAAATACCGGTTAAACGAAAAGATCTTTCCTGTTGCATCCCCAGGCTGTCTTTTTCAAAGAACTGCAATGGGATAGAGATCGTATCTCCAATTTTCGCTTTGGGATAGCCAAGTTCTTTTAAGGCATTTCTAGATAAAACAGCATCATTGGCCCTTTTAGGTGCGTGACCGCTGACAAATTTTTGCTTGGTTAATTTTTGAGCCTCTGTATCTAAATAACTGATCAAAATATAATCATCAGCAGATAATGCCGCTTCACCGACATCTTGACGCAGCCCATAGTTGCCAATCGCATCATGTTGACCGATCTTTTCCATATTTTCTTCAGAAACATTGCGATACATTGCGTGCCAGGTTGGATAAACCTTATTGACCGCCGCATTTTGAACATTTACTACGCCTAAGCCAATCGAGGTGATCAAGAAAACTAACACACTGGTTAAAATGATCGCAATTCCTGAAAGCAGATTTTTTCCTTTATGATACTTCGTATTGGCCAGCGCCACCGTATTAGTCATCTTCATTTAGATCACCCGCCCGTCTTCAATGTGCACGATGTGATCCGCTGTTTGAGCGATCCCCTCATCATGAGTGATCATAATCAATGTTTGACCAAATTTCTCAACAGATTTCTTTAATAGGGACATCACTTCCAATTCGGTTTTAGTGTCCAAATTACCTGTCGGTTCGTCTGCTAAAATGATGGCAGGCTCTGACGCAATCGCTCGTGCAATCGCCACCCGCTGCTGTTGCCCACCAGAAAGCATACTCGGCAACGCTTTTTTCCGATCACTTAAACCGATCGTCGTCAATAAATCTTCGACAAAAGCCTTATCGACTTTACGATTATCTAATCCAATTGGCAGAACAACATTCTCCCACACATTCAATGATGGAATCAAATTATAATTTTGAAAAATGAACCCAATTTTTTGACGACGGAAAATAGCTAATTCTTCGTCTTTCATACGGAAAACATTTTTGCCGTCTATAATCACCTGCCCCGAATCTGGACGATCCAAACCGCCGATCAGATTTAGCAAAGTACTTTTCCCAGAACCTGATTTCCCAACTACCGCAACAAAATCGCCTTTTCCAACTTCCAAATCGATATGGTCAACGGCCTTTACAATTGAATTCCCGTCATCATAATGCTTTACTAAATCCCTAATTTTTAAAATCATTTTTCTCCCTCTTTCCTGTTCTAGCTTATTTCTATACTCTTAGTATAAAAAAGAACCCTTGCAGGATTCTTTCAGCGAACATAACAATTTTGTAAGAAAAATAGAAATAGCTTTACGAACACCTTCATCAAGAGGTTAAGTTAAGCTAACGGCAATGTTAATTGAAAGTTGGCACCTTTTGGATGGTTCCGTTTCACCATGATCGTTCCGCCTTGCTCCTCAATAATCTTCCGTGTAAGATACAAGCCCACACCTGAACCTTCTACCGAGTCGCTGTGACTGCCGCGATAAAACCGTTGGTAAATTTTATTTTGTTCTTCTTTTGTGATCCCGGGTCCCTCATCTTTGATCTCAACCAAAACATAGGTTACTAATGAAGATACTTGTACCTTAACCGTTGTCTTTTCAGGAGCGTACTTGACCGCATTTTCCAAGACATTCCCCAATGCCTCTAGGGTCCACTTTTCATCCACATAAACCATTCGATCCTCTGCCAATTCCACTTCCAGTTCCATTTCTTTTTCGACAGCCTTCATGATGACACTATTGACTGATTGATTGATTAATAACTGCAGCGAAAGCTTTTGCGGTCGTAATTGAATTAAATCTGTTTCAAGCTGTGAGATCTTTGCCAAACCATCTAACATCAAATCAAGTTTATTAATTTGTACTTCGGCCTGTTCAGCAAATTTTTTCCGCTCCTGTTCAGCATACTGTTCCGAGAGCGCGATATCTAAACTTAGCTTTAGAGAAGCCACCGGTGTTTTCAATTGATGGGTGATGTCTGTGATATTAGATTTTAGATTCCCCTCTTCTCGTTGACTCCGTTGCAGCATTAATTCATTATGCGCAGTTGCTTCGTGGAACTCTTTTGTCTTCTCAACTAAACGATCCTGAATTTTTCGTTTTTCACGTACCTGCCAAAAAAAAGTTGCCGAAAGCAGCAACCAACAACCTATGAATAAGCCCAGATTTCGCAGCAAATAGCCATCTAAAATATGTGAGAGACTCATTTTTCCCAATAAGTCATATTTTTCTTCTAAAGCCTGCCCCGACTTTGCCAATTCATTAGTTTTCGGCTCATCAAAAGCTTGGATCAACTTAGCTTCAGAAAAAGAGTTTTCTCTATTCAGCATAACCAGAGTCGACTGCTGATCCTCTTGAAGCTCCGTTCGCATGATTAGATTCTGGGCAATAAAAAGAGCAAAGCAGATTGCTGAGAGCAGCAGATAAAATAGAGTTATTTTTTTTGAACGTCGTTGATCCATAAATAGCCCACTCCTCGAACGGTTTTGATTCGTTCCTTGCCGATTTTTTGGCGCAAACGACTGATATTGACTGAAACAGTATTTGTGTCCACGTACTCGCCTTTCGTGTCCCAAATTTGATCCAATAATTGATCCGAGGACAAAATTTGCTTCGGATTCTCCATAAATAGGATCAATAGCTGAATCTCTGTTTTACTTAAAGGCAAAATTTCTTCGTGCAATTTGACTTTCATTTCGGTCAAGGATACCGACAATTCGCCAGATACCAATGATTGTCCCTGATTTCGAACGACCCGTTTCATCATGGCCTGAACCTTCGAAACCAAAACCATCAAACTAAAAGGCTTCGTCATATAGTCGTCAGCACCGTGCACATATCCCGTTACAATATCATGTTCTTGATTGTAAGATGTCAGCATCAAAATCAGGACATTCGATTGCTCGCGGATTTTTTTACAAAAATCCAATCCGCTGCCATCGGGCAAAGAGAGGTCGCTGATAATCAACTCGATCTCATTTTGCTGAAAGGCTATTTCTGCCGATGCAATGTCTAAACAAGCAACGACCTCATAGCCTTCTCGTGTCAGACATAATTGAATACCATTATTCAAATTTGAATCATCTTCTAATAAAAGGATTTTTCCCATTCTTTCCTCCTAGATCAACTCTTACTCTTAACTCTATCAATGAACGAATGCTCTGACAATACAACTTTCAAGAAAAAAGAAGATAAAATCATCGTGAAATGATTTTATCTTCTCTCTTAAACATTGATCATCCGTAGTTTGGTGATGTTTTTGTACATCGAAAGGTCTTCGATTACATCGGTGTAATTCATTCCTCGCGGCAGATCGATCGTATAGACATTCGTATAAATCCTGTAATCATCCATGAAATCAACATCAAAATCGACATCTTCCACTTCAATTTTTTTGCTGTCAAAGTAGTTCATGATGAATTCTTTAGTTGCTTCACGATGAATATAGCGTATTTCGAGTTTTTTGATGGCATTGATTTTGATGATGCGTTTGACCACCGTCAAAGCCAAAATAATTCCAACAAAGCTGCAAATAGCGATTGTATAATATCCCATTCCAATAGCAATTCCCAGTCCGGCGCCAGCCCAGATCGAAGCAGCAGTAGTTAATCCTTTGACTGACCGATTACTGACCATAATCGTCCCTGCTCCAAGGAAACCAATTCCGCTGACAACTTGAGCGATCAATCGTGCTTCATCCGCTCGTACAACTCCTACAAACTCTGGCTTGGCCGCTGCATACCGCAGTGCCTGATCAGCAATTTCAACTTGGATCAAGGCAATGATGGTCGCTCCCATACAAACCAAGATATGGGTTCGAATTCCCGCGGGACGATTTTTATATTCACGTTCAATACCGATGGCGCCGCCCATAACCATGGCCAAAAATAAGCGCAGCATTATTTCGTATACTGATAATTTCAAATCCATCTGTGCACCACCTCCTAGTTCACCTATTATAAAAACTTGGCTTCTCATCCTGTAAAATCATCGCACTTCTAGTATAGCACGCTCAGAAAAAAAGCGAGTCTCTTAACCTTTTAGCATCTGCAACTCTTCTTCGGTCAACGGCCGATAAGTCCCTTTATTCAAAGCTTTCGGCAGCGTTAAATCACCCATGCGAATTCTTTTCAGATAGGTTACTTCTTTCCCGCAAGCTTTGACCATCCGCTTCACTTGGTGAAATTTCCCCTCATGTAAAATAATTCGCACCACTGACATTTCTTCCGTTACCTCGTCGATGAACAATTCCGCCGGCAACGTTAACTCTCCATCTAGTACGATCCCTTCTGTAAACTGCTTCTGATCGCCATCAGTCATTACTCCGCTGACTTCAGCGAGATATTCCTTTTCGACATGTTTCTTTGGGGACAACAGTTCATGAGCCAGCTTACCATCATTAGTAATCAGCAATAACCCTTCAGTATCCTTATCTAATCGTCCAACAGGAAAAAGATCGCTGCGATAATCTTTAGCTGAAAACAAATCCATCACTGTTTGATCACGATTGTCTTCTGTCGCACTTACCACCCCAGCTGGCTTATGTAGTAAATAGTAGTAGTATTCTTGATAATGCAAAACTTCCTCTTGAAATTCAATCCTATCTTTTTCCGGATCGACCTGTCGTTTGTCCGATTTTTCAATCTGCTGATTCACAGTGATTTGGCCCTTTTTAATGAGTTGTTTGACTTCTTTACGACTGCCCAAACCGACCTCAGCTAAAAACTTATCTAAACGCATCGCGCACATTTTCCCTTCGCTTACTTTCTAGCTTTCACTATAGCCAAAGGAAACAAAAGAAGCAAGCCGCAAAAAAACTCAGCCGAAACGGCTGAGTTCGAATTCATTTACGTAGTAGCAGGTCTACGTCTCCATTTTTTAAGTACGGAATCGCGGCACGAATTTTTTCGTATGACCAATCCCACCACTTGAGCTGCTGCAGCTTCTGAATCGTTCCCGGATCAAAACGCTTTTTGATCTCTCTTGCTGGAATACCGCCTACAATACTATATGCGGGAACATCCTTAGTCACGACCGCTTTGGCCCCGATGATCGCACCGTCACCAATATGAACACCCGACAAGATAGTCGCCTCATACCCGATCCATACATCGTTTCCAATCACGATATCACCTTTATTGTCCCAAGCCGAAGCTACCTGCTCCTTATCCAATTGCCACTCCTCAAAAAATAATGGAAAAGTGTACGTAGAAAGCGCTGACTGTCGATGGTTCGCACTATTAAAAATGAAAGTCGCGCCACAGGCAATCGAACAAAATTTCCCGATGACCAGCCGATCATGATTGATCGGGTACTGATACAGTACATTGTTCTGCTCAAAATCACAGGGACTTCGTCTAAAATCATTATAAATCGTATACTCACCGACCGAGATATTTGGCCGCTTGATGGCATTCTGCAAATAGATCGTCTCATGATCATTACTTCTGGGATAAAGCTTTTTTTCTGGAATAGCCTATCACTCCTTTAATTGAATCTGAGTTAACCATTCCAGACTAAACAATGCACCTCTTCATACGATCACACTCCTATAACTAAGTATACCATCAACTTTTAAATTAAAAAAAAGTGCCAAGGAAAATATCCCTGACACTAAAAAATTTAAGCTGTTTATTATAGTTTGCTTGCTGCGTCTTCGTCGATGATAACTGTTACGTCAGCATGGTTTTGTAAAACACTTGCTGGTACGTCAGTAGTTACTGAACCTTCGATCATGTCTTTGATTGCATCAGCTTTGTCTGTACCGAAAGCCATCAACAAGATTTTTTTGCTCTTCATGATTGAACCAATTCCCATTGACAATGCATGTGTTGGAACGTCTTCAACTTTATCAAAGTTACGTTTGTTCGCTTCGATTGTTGATTCTGTTAATTCAACTACGTGAGTTGTTACGTCAAATGAAGTTCCTGGTTCATTGAAACCGATATGTGCGTTGCGGCCGATACCTAATACTTGCAAGTCAATCGGATGATCAGCGATCACGCCGTCGTAACGTTTGCATTCAGCATCTAAATCTTCTGCTTTACCATTTGGTACAAACGTTTCTTTAAATGGTTTTTTGTTGAATAATTGATCATTCATGAAGTAGCGATAGCTTTGAACATCCTCGCCAGCTAATCCTACATATTCATCTAAGTTTACAGAAGTCATATCTGAAAAGTCTAAATCACTAGAAGTCATTTCTTGATATAAAGTTTCAGGTGTACTACCAGTTGCCAGCCCTAATACTTTTACGCCGTTTTCCATTCCATCTTTGATGATTTCAAATGCTTTTTTTCCGCCTTCGTTGGCATCTTTCACACGAATTACTTTCATGGGTAAACGCTCCTTTATCAATTTGGTATACACCAATTTTAACACCCTTCAACAAATATTACAACAAAAAAGTCTAGACCAAAACATTAATTTTTTATCATTCTAACCTAAATTCATTATCCTCAATTTCTTCGGAAACGTAAAGCATCTATTTCTGACAACTAAAATTGCTGACTACACGTTCGCCAAAATAGTTACTCTCATTATACTAAGATTCAATCAAATAACTTTTTCACTGATCATAATAAACGAACTTATCCTACTCATTTTTGCTATCAAATAAAAAGCAAAACGTGTAAAAAAACTCCAGTACAGAATTTCTTCTGCACTGGAGTTCGGAGGATTATTTTTGATATCTAGCTGAAATTTCAGCGATCAATTCGTCATCTTTAAGATCGGTAATTTGTTGGATCACTTCTGCAACGGATTTTTCTTTTAAGTATCCTTGCAGTTCGACGCTTTGTTCATCATTTGGATCATCGTATTTCAAGACCATTGCTACGACATCCACTAAATTTGTGTAATCCAAACCGCGTTCTTTCAATTCTCTGATTGGACGAATGAAACGTTCGTCAAAACCTAATTTACGAATCGGCGTCCGAGCCACGCGACTGATACTGTCAGAAATATATTTATTTTCAAAACGACTAACGATCTTATCGATATAGGCAAAATGTTTTTCCTTGTCGAAATCCCATTTATTAATCAATAAGCTGCCCGTTTCACCAAGAACTGCACGAAGTTTCTCTAAAACACGTTCATCAGCGATTGCTTCATCAATAGTTTTATAGCCTTCATAAGCACCCGTATAAGCAACTGTCGCATGCCCTGTATTAACAGAGAATAGTTTCCGTTCGATATAAGGTTCTAAATCTTCTACGTATTCTACGTCATCGAGGTGCAACTCTTTGTTCTTACTTTGCGTTGCATCAATCACCCATTCACTGAAAGGTTCCACGGATACAAATAATGGATCTTCATGGTGTTGAATCGGTACAATACGATCGACTGCTGCATTGGGGAATCCGATGTATTGTTCCACATAGCTCTTGTCTTCAGCTGACAAGAAGGCTTGGACTTTTTCAAACAAGAACTGACTGCCGCCAATCATATTTTCACAGGCAATCACATCTAGTGGTGTTGTATTGCTCTCATTGCGGCGTTTTTGAATACCTTTTGCGATTAATTCTGCAATAAAGGGTAAGATATTTGGCCCAATCGCGGTCGTCACAATATCTGCTTTGCTGACTGAATCGATAACTGCATCCGGATTGGTTTGATTATTTAAACCATCCACGTTTGAGACATGAATTTCTTTTTGACTTTCATCTGCTAACTGGATCGTGTATTCGTTCCGCTCATTCAAAGCATTGATGATCGTTTCATTAATATCGACAAAATCGATTGAAAAACCATTTTTTGCTAAAATCTCTCCGATAAATCCGCGTCCAATATTTCCTGCGCCAAAGTGTGTTGCTTGCATCCTATTCTACCTCCTGAAGATAGCCAATGACTTCTTCTTTTGTTTTTGCATCTGCTAATTTTACGACATTTTCAACATCTGAACAAAAGATCGCGATCTTCTGCAAAATATCTAAATGCTCATTTTCGATTCCAGCGATACCAAACAGCACCATCGCCACATCCTCTGTATCATCTTTACCAAAGCGAACGCCCGTTGGGACTTGAATCACTGAAATACCACTTTTCTTCACATAGCGTTTTGCTTCATCGGTTCCATGGGGGATCGCGATAAAGTTTCCCATGTATACGGAAACTAACTCGTTTCTTTCGATCATGGCATCGATATAGCCTTCTTCCACGCAACCCGCATCCACTAAAAGCTGTCCGCTCGCGCGAATCGCGTCTTCCTTCGTTGCATATTCCTGATCTAACAAAATCATTTCTGGCTGTAATTCCATTTTAAATCCCTCCGATATTTTTCTAAGCTATCGCTAATTTTCTCGAATCTCTTTAACAAACAAAGAACTCAATAACTGATAAATGATTTCCTTGTTGCCGAATTTGTAGATTTCAGTATTCAGATCACTTTCGATCACTGAACTGCTGATTTTTCCTAACAGACTTTGTTGGCTTTCCGGCATTGGGTCAGGCGCTAATAATAATAAGACACGCGTTAGTTCAATGCTTTTCTTATCCATACCTTGGATCAAGAACTTTTGATCAAGGTCATAGATGGTAAATAATGGTTCTTTGACATGAGCATCGGCACAATGGAACAACGCAAAATTGGTTTTTGGAACACCAATCGGTGCTATCAAGTACCGTTTGATTACTTTTTCCGTCACTATTTTTGCATCTGAGACGATTGTCCCCTGCAACTGATCAATAATTTCTTCCAAAGTTAATTCAATCGTTTCCTGCGTCTTTATTGGCTTGACATCAAAGTTTTGCAGCAAGCTGTTGGCTATTCGCATCGTTTCATAAATCTCATCAAAAGCCTCGCTAGGTTCTTGCTCCGGCTCATTCATTGTTTCATAAAGTTTTTCAGGATGCAGTGTCTGGATATACTCCTTGATTTCTTTGATTTCATCATCTAATAGTAATGGTGAAATTACTTTGTATGGCAAATGGAAGCCCGGCAAGAAGACCGTTGCTAAAATCAGATCATAACTTTTATAATCCAATTGATTCATTTCAGAAATTTTGGCGACCTGTACCTTTTCGATCTCATTCAAATATTTATGAATGCGGCTTTCTAAAATTCGAGCCGTTCCGATCCCGCTAGAACACAAGACCAATGCTGAAAGCGCTCGTCCACTCGGATGCCGCTCCAATGAAGTCGCAAAATGAATCACAACATAACCTAACTCATCCGCTGTAAATTGGTGGTCCGGAAAGACCACTGCCAACTCTTTGATAATCGCTGTTGTCAGCTCTTGATATTTCTCACGAATTTTCTGTAATAATGGATTATTCGCCCCTTGGATAACCGTCAAGTTCCGCTTTAGCGCGGCGGACATATGAGCGGATAGATCATTGAAAAGCTGTTCATCTTTACGGAAATCAATACTCATCTGCTCAGAGACTAAGCGAATCAATTCTTTGATCTTATAGGAAAGCTCCACATCAAAACTATCAATAAAGATATTTTGTGGTTTCTTATAATTTACACCCTCTAATTGAAAAGCAAAGAAGCGAACTTCTTGTGGCGGAATCGATTTTTTGATCGTCGTCGCTACCTTGATCATGATCTGACTGGCGATCTGCATACTTTCAGGTTTGGCCTTATTTTCTCGCTCAACTTCGACGAATCGATCTTGCGCCATTCGGTCAATCGACAAAGCTAACAATATCAATACTCGCTGCAATTGATTATCGGTCACCTGTTCGAAGACTTGCTGGGAAATTTGTTCAAAGATCGTTCGTGCCAATAACAAACTCGATTGGCTCAATAAATTTAAAAAGAAGTTATCCGTAGTTGTCTTCTCTTCATCTAATGAATCAATGAATTGGAAAAAATCAAATTCACTAACACCGTTATAGATCAAATTGCTTAGCAGCTGTCGACGCTGCTTCTCGCGACCTTCAATTCGGATTCCTCGACCCTTTAATCGCTGCAATTCCAAACGATAGTCGATTAGGCTTGTTTCAATGGTTGCTAGATCCGAGGTGATCGTTGCAGGACTGACTTTAAAATCAATCGCCAATCCTTCAATTGTCTCCTCTTCATCCATTAGCAGCAAAGAGCAAACGATCGCACTTTGCCGTTGCACATTGTCTGTAAATAATTCTGCTTGTTTCTCTTCTAGTTGTTGCTGTAGACGCTCAAGATTTAATGATTCACCAACGATCCGATAACCTTCGCCACGCGGCTTGATAATCTGGATATCCTGAGATTTGATTGTTTTTTCAATACTCGAAATCTCACGATAGACCGTCCGTTTGCTGACTTGCAAAATATCTTGCAACTCTTCCGGCGTGATCCCGTTTGGATAATCTAATAAAAGGGAAAGTATCTTCTTTTCGCGAATCGAAAAATACACAATATCTCCTCCAATAATTTCAAAAGGGTAAAAGCAGTGAGAATCCTCACTGCTTTAAGAGTAATACGATTCTGTAAAAAAGACTACTTATTTCCTTAAGTTTTGAATGACTTTGTCATATTTTTCCGAAGCAACTAAGTCGGTCAATGGCACATGTGTTGCGCTTGGTGCTTGTTGTTCTGCTTTGATTGTTTCAGCACTGTTTGTAATGATCAATGCATTCGTTGCATCTTTCAACTCGCTGATCGCTGCAACTGTCACAGGATAATTCAATCCGTTGTCTTTCAACAATTTCTTCAAGGTTGTTGCACCCATATTGGCAGAACCTTTAACTTGATCATAACCAAAGACAATGTGATCGACTTTCGAATAGTCTGCTAAGCCTTCTACTACATCATCTGTCTGCGGCTTTTTTCCGCTGTCACCAGAAGTTTTTTCTTCTGACAAGTTTTCCACGATTTCATCATAACGAGGAGAATTCATGAAGTTTTCTACTTGAACAAAGGTTGCACTTGGTGCTTTTTGTGTCGCACGTTCATGCAATTCTTCTTGCGTTACGATCAGTGCATTTGGATCATCTGTTAAATTATTGATTGCTGAATTGGAAACTGGTAATGATAATCCGGCTTTTTTCACTTTATCTCGTAAAACCGAAGCACCCATCGCACTTGAACCCATTCCAGCATCACAAGCGAAAATGATTTTGTTAACGTTGCCGAACATTTCTTGATTTTCAGCCTTCATCGTGCCTTGACCTTTGCTTTCTGCTTTCGCTCCAGCAACGGCTGCTTGCGTTGCGGCCAAATCATCTTCGTCACTGTTGTCAGATTTGATAATGATCATTGCTACTAAGAATGAAACAATACATCCAACAACGATCCCTGCTAAGTTAGCAAAGATAGCATTAGGCGGTGTCATAGCCATAATAGCGATGATGGAACCTGGAGAAGCTGCGGCACGTAAACCTGCACCTAACAATTGGAATGTAAATGTTCCGGCAACCCCACCAGCCATAACAGCTAAGAATAAAAGAGGTTTCATCATTACGTATGGGAAGTAAATTTCATGAATCCCACCTAAGAATTGAATAATGATCGCACCTGGTGCAGAAGATTTCGCCGCACCTTTACCAAATAGTGTGAAAGCTAACAAGATTCCTAGCCCTGGTCCAGGGTTTGCTTCTAATAAGAATAGAATTGATTTTCCAGCTTCTGCTGCTTGTTCAATTCCAAGCGGAGTCAAAATACCATGATTGATTGCATTATTTAAGAACAAAATTTTCGCAGGTTCAATAAAAATATTTGCTAATGGCAATAAATGCATATTGATAATTGATTCAACACCTGCTGCCATTAAATGTGTCGCACCTTCAACAACTGGTCCAATCGCATAATAACCGATGATCGCTAAAGCAAAACCGATCAATCCAGAAGAGAAGTTATTAACTAACATTTCAAAGCCGGCTTTAATTTTATCTTGGAAAGCATCATCAAATTTCTTGATACACCAACCGCCTAAAGGACCCATCATCATAGCTCCGATAAACATTGGAACGTCTGATCCGACAATAACACCCATTGCTGCGATTGCCCCTACAACTGCACCTCGTTGACCATGTACCATGCTGCCGCCTGTATAAGCTATTAATAATGGCAATAAATAAGAAAGCATCGGTCCAACTAATGTGGCAAGCTGTTCATTGGGAAAATAACCATCTGGGATAAATAGCGCTGTGATAACCCCCCAAGCGATAAAGCCCCCAATATTTGGCATTACCATCCCTGACAAGTGACTTCCGAGACGCTGGACTTTTGCCTTAAGTCCACTTTTTTGTCTAGTAGCTTCCATTTCTTTTTCCTCCTTGAGAAATAATATAAAATGATTTCGTTTACATATTTATCATAGCCCCTCGGGTATCCGCTTTCAATGAAATGTAGATAGAGCTTTGGCACAGAAGTTTGTGCCAATCCTAAAAAAAAACGTCTAGCCAAACAAAGGCTAGACGTTTTTTAAGATTACTTTTTGAGTTTGTTTTGAAAACCACGTTTAATGACATCGAAGAAGCCTAATGATCGAACCATATGATCTGGATCAACGTATTCACGAATTGCTCGCAATACTTTTTTGGGCTCCTTAGAAGCAAAAGAATAGGTACCATTTTTCTTTGTTTGAATCGCATAACGCGGAATCCATTTTCCTTTAAATACGACAGAAGCGATAACATACTCCACTTCTTCCCAGGGAATTTGCACGAACTTGCGTGCATCGCGATTATTGAAAAACTCAAATCCCTTATCACCAATCATAATTTGTCCATAATCGGCAACTCCTAAATACGAGGTAGCATCGATCGTCAAATCGACCTTAGTATTGATTGATTGAACCATTAGACCTACTCCATTTCCATATATGTATCTGCAATCATTATACTTATTTTTTTCCTATTAAGCAAAAAATGCTCGGGCAAGCCCGAGCATTTTTAATGATTGACTTCTTACATTACACCTAATACGTGTAAGCCAACACCAACTACGAACAAGCCAAGAATAATGACAATTGGAGAAACTTTTTTCTTCAATAACCACATGCAAAGCAATGTCAATAGTAATGCAGCAAGACCAGGAATCAATGAATCCAAGTTATCTTGTAAAGTAGTTACTTTTGAACTATCTAAAGCAAGTCCTGAACCTTGTTGTGTTAATGCTTCTTTAATACCTTGTGCACCTGCAGGCAATTTATCCCATTCGATATAAGCACCTTTATCCAATTTAACAGTAGAAACAACCGGTGTAAACTTCACATTTACCCATCGTTGCACTAAGGCCCCTAGGACGAACATACCTAGAATAGAAGCACCTTTAGTAACTTTTTGCAATAATCCACCTGAAAGGTCATCTGTGATTTTAGAACCAGCACGGTAACCAAATTCTTGTGTATACCACATGAAGGCCCAACGGATAATATTCCAAGCAAGGAAGAAAATGATTGGTCCTAAGATATTTCCAGCTAATGCTAGAGATGCACCTAGGGCACCTAACATCGGACGTACAGTGAACCAGAAAACTGGGTCGCCGACACCGGCTAAAGGTCCCATCATACCAACCTTAACCCCTTGAATGGCTACATCATCAACGGGTGCGCCATTGGCACGTTCTTCTTCAAGCGCTAAAGTAACACCGATGATTGGTGAAGCAATATATGGGTGAGTATTAAAGAATTCCAAATGACGTTGCATTGCCAATGTACGGTCTTCTTTAGTTTTGTATAATTTCTTAATCGCTGGCAACATTGCGTAACACCAACCACCATTTTGCATACGTTCATAGTTCCAAGAACCTTGAATGAAGGTAGAACGCCATGCAACGGCTAAACGATCTTTTTTCGTTAATTCGATTTTTTCTGCCATTTTATTTCTCCTCCTTCAAGATTAATAATCATTCAAAATGTCGCCTAGTGGATCACCAGTATTGCCTCCACCGCCATTAGATGAACCACCTGAGCTTTCTTGTAGGTTCAAGTAAATCAAAGCGAATGCAACCGCGATAACACCTAATGCGATCAACGTTAATTGAGAAATAGCTGCAATTGCAAAACCAATTGCGAAGAATGGCCATACTTCTTTTGTAGCCATCATATTAATAACCATTGCGTAACCAACGGCAACGACCATACCACCGCCGATAGCCATACCATCTGTTAACCATGCAGGCATTGATTCTAAGAATCCTCGTACAGTATCAGCAGGAATAACTAATAGTGCACCTGCAGGAATAGCAATACGAACACCTTGCATACATACAGCAATGATATGCCACATTTCAACCTTGCGCATTTCACCTTTTTCAGCTGCCGCATCCATAAAGTGGACAATTGGTACAGCCAAAGTACGAACGATCATTGTTAAGAACAGTCCAGCAACAGCTAGAGGAACAGCGATTGCAATCGCTGAAGAAACACCTTTAACTCCTTGACCACCTAAAACTAAAATAATTGCAGATGCAACAGATGCTAATGCAGCATCCGGTGCTACGGCAGCCCCGATGTTTGCCCAACCTAAGGCGATCATTTGAAGTGAGCCGCCAAGGACGATCCCAGCTTCTAAATTACCGGTTACTAAACCAATTAATGTACATGCTACTAGTGGTTGGTGGAATTGGAATTCATCCAAGATTCCTTCCATACCAGCTAGAAAGGCAACGATTATTACTAATACCATTGAAATACCAGACATTATAAGCCCTCCTATTTAAGTTAATTTTGTTGCTTAAGCGTTTTTCAATTCAGCTTTTGCTTTGTTCAGGATTTCATCCATGTTGTCTTTAGAATCATTTGGTACTTTACGTACGTCAAATTTAATTCCTTTTGCTTTCAATTTTTCGAAAGTATCAACATCTTCTTGACCCATTGACAATACTTTACTTACTACGACTTTTCCAACTGAGTGAGCCATTGAACCAACATTGACTTCTTTAATATCAACGCCGCCTTCTACTGCTCGTAATACATCCTCAGGGTTTTCAAATAGCAACAACGCTTTGGTATTTCCGAAACGAGGGTCTTTTGAAATTTCAATCATTTTGTCGATTGGAACAACATTCGCTTTAACACCTGGAGGTGCCGCTTGTTCGATCAGTCTCTTACGAAGATCGTCTTTTGCCACCGCATCTGAAACAACGATGATTCGGCTAGGACCAGTTGTTTTAGTCCAAGCAGTTGCAACTTGTCCATGAAGTAAACGAGAGTCAACACGTGCCAACACAAACTTGATGTGTCCGTCGCCAAGTACTGTTCCTTCTGGAATAGCTCCTGATGGTTGATTACTTTCTGCTGCAGCCGTTGGAGCTGCTTCAGCTGGTTCTAATTCCTCTGGACGAATTCTTACGCCTTCTTTTGCTGTTCCAGAAACATGAGCAGCGATTTCATGCGCCGTTTCCATTGAGAAACGTGAAGCGTATGCTTCAATCAACATTGGTAAGTTCATACCAGCAACGATTGCCCACGTGTCTTTGTGTTCTTCAAACAAGCTGTTGGCTTGGTTGAAAGGAGTTCCACCCCAAAGATCGACTAAGAACAATACTTCGTCTTGGTTTTCGAAAGAAGCAATTGCATCTTTCATTTTTGCCTTAATGTCATCCGGTCCTTCACTTGGCATCAAAGTAACAGCTTTGACATTTTCTTGTTCTCCAAAGATCATCGCTCCGGATTGCAAGATACCATTAGCGAATTCACCATGACTGGCAATGATAATTCCTACCATCTTCATACCTCCTACTATTATTGTTACAGCTCAAAAATATAAATAAGTTCTAAAAACCTGTAACCAAAATTAATTTACTGCAGCATCTTTTCTTTCCTGATCAATTGCATCAAATCTGTTTTACGGTCCGTTGGTACTTGTCTAATTTCTAATTCAATATCCGATTCTGCCAGCTTGATAAAAGCTTTTACATCTTCTCCATCCATTGAAATAAAGTTAGTGATCATTTTCTTTCCTTCACTAAACCGCATACCGCCAATGTTGACTGTTTTCAGGTCAACACCTGATTCGACGACTTCAACGACATCTTGCGGAGTAGCAAACAACAGCATGATCTTCATTCCATCAAACAATTGATCTTGATACACTTCAACCAGTTTTCTTTTTGTGACGACATTGGACTTGATTCCTGGTGGTGCGGCTTGCTTTAGGAGGAACTTACGCAACTCATCATTCGCGACCTCATCACTAACCACTAAGATTCGCTCAATCCCTGTTGCTTTGGACCAAACGGTTGCAACCTGACCATGAATCAAACGATCATCGATACGAGTGAGTCGAATATCCATTACCATCCCACCACCTCCTGCTACTACAAGGCTCAGATGCTAAAAGACTTGTGCTACATTTTTTGAGTACAGTATCGCACAGGTACTCACTTATAATAAAGCAAGTACCGTGCCAAAATACACTAACTGGGAATTACCAATCTAGCGCTTTTTTTAACGATACACAAAAAGGATACAGTATACTGTATCCCTCTTTTGTGTATTATTTATACAATAATTTCTTCGTTATTCTTAAGCAATTGATATATATAGTATCGTTCTGATGTCGGAATGGTGATTCGCAACTGGCTTTCCAACTCGTTTAGGCCACGATTCATCACTACATTATCGGTCACATTTTGATAGATTCGTTTTGACTCATCGTCAATTTTCAATGGTTGCTGCAAAATGCCACGTTCAATCGTTCCGGCCATGTGCATCACAAAATTCACCATTAATGCATAGTCAGAGGAATGACCTTCACTCTTAATTACAGTTTTAGCCAAACGCCACAACGGATCGATCAATTTATTAGGATTGATGAATGTAAAACTTTCCTCCATAAAAGTAATACATAGCTCTCGCGCTTTACCCGCGTCTAAAACAACCTCTTCTTGTTCAGATAAATCATTCTCAAGCAATAACTCATCCAAAATTTGATCGGCCTTTTGATTGATAAATTTCTCCATCGGAATATAGGGTGCTCCTACCTTGGGGTCCATAATACCAGTCGTTGCCAAAATTTTATACTCTTCCTTGAAGACAGGAACCTTCGATTTAATATCTGCAACGGCTAATGTCAACACTTCAATATGTTTCAAGTTTCGTTGTTTCAATGGACGCTCAATAATTTCTTTCAGTCTTTGGGCAGTCCCTTCACCAGAAGCACAAATGGCTAGAATCGCCTGCTTCTCTTGCGGCTCATTCACTTCTTGATTCACATGTCCATATCCGCGGAACCCCTGTAATGATTCATACAATTCATCCACACCTGATCCTAGAACACTCGATTTTCGAGCCGCTTCAATCAGTAATGGCGTTGTGACCATATCTAAAGTACAAACATCGATTCCTGTGTCTTTTCGAATTTCTTCATTAAAAGTAGCCAAGGAGCCCATGTCCACCATGATCAATACACCGCTGCTTTCATCGATCTGTGTCACGGCCTCACGCATCTTCTCATAAGCAACACGCGGATGCATGTCTAATGGCATATCCACCGCAATGATATTTGAAACATCTAGCAACTCGCGAACGACTTGAGCCATAGAAGTTGCCGTACTATTTCCATGTGCTGCTACGACCACACCGATTTTACCAGAGGACTGATCCTCTCGCAGGGAAACTAGCAAGACGGTTAAATAGTAATCTTCACTATCTGGAATGACTACTTGGAACTCTTTTTCGACCAGACAGCGGATTTCACGAGCTACCGCAAACTCGGTAGGATAATCTTTGGCCATCTCACGAATATTATCGTTGGTTTCACGCGTTTCTCCCACATGTATTTTCTTCAAGAATGAAGAAATATGAAGGCTCATAGCATAAATAAAGTTTTGTTGGAAATGTGTCTCTAATCGTTCGCCAACTAACACAGCGATTTTGTTACTGATGTCGATTACTCGTTTATCGACAAACTCGGTCAAGCGAGTCTCAGTATCAAAGGTAAATCCATGGTCTTTATAAAATGATTTCAAATGAACATTAATATCAGTAGAAATAAAATGATTAATGGTTTCTTGATCTAAGCCTTCCGTTTTTAACAAGGCCGCTTTGTCTCCGATGATATCATACAAATTATACGGCAGCTCATACGTATCCGTTTTAATTAACTCGTCGATCTCATTTGGAGTGACTACCATTTCCGGTTCAAGATACGGTGAGATATCAGTTGTCTTGATCCGATCAGCAGAAAGCTGAACCAACCCCGCTTGAATCCCTTCTGTTAGGTCATTCAACGTAATATGGATCTCTTCTTGCATCATGTGATTCATAAACCCGCGTGCGCAAATCAACTGCACATTGGATTTCAACTGTCCGACATTTCCATAAGAAACACTGCCTAGTAGAGCTTTTACGACGTCCTCAGATAAAGTAATCTTTCGTTGAATCCGATTTGCCTCTATTGCAACCATTACCCGCACCAAATCTAACTGCTCAGCCGCTGGTCGACTGCTGAAAGCAGGCATTTGAATATTGATCGGGATACGACGAACAAAGGTATCCAGTAAAGCTGAATGCGGATCTTCCGTTGTAGCTCCTACAATTCGAACATTCGCGAAACGATTTTTTCCTGATTCTCCAAGTCGACTGTACGTACCGTGATCCATGAAATAAAAAATCATTTCCTGACCTTCTGGTGGTAAGCGGTGAATTTCATCTAAAAATAGCATCCCGCCATCGGCTTTTTGGATTAGCCCATCCTTCTCTGTATCTGCACCAGTAAAGGCACCTTTCTCATAACCAAATAAATGACTCATCAATAGTTCTGGATTATTCGCATAGTCAGCACAGTTAAAAACGACCAACTCGCGATCAGCTTCCACAACACCTTCCGTTTGTGCGAATTGGAACATCGCGTGAGCGAAAAACGTTTTCCCAGAACCTGTTGGGCCTGTGATCAAACAATTCAATCCGCGCGGGGGATACAAAATAGCTGCTTTGGCTTGTTCAACAGCATTACGCATACTTCCAGTAGAACCAATAATTTGAGTAAAAACATTTCCTGTATTCTGACTTAAGATTTTTTTCTCCGGCGGTTCCACAACTGCTGCCTGTGCTCGAGGGGCTTCTGTGTCAAACGACGTTTCCACTGATTGGGTCGAAACAAAATAGCGAACAGGCCTTCCATCACTTTTTCTTAACTGGCCATCCTTAACAAGGAGATTCAAATCTTTACTGGCATTTGTCCGTTGAATATCCAATGAATCCGCTACATCTTTTGTCGTTACATTTGCATTTTCCGAAACAAAGCGATAAATGCGGTCAATCCGTCGTTCCATTCAGTCACCTACTTTTTTTAGTGTATCTATAGTATTAATCATCTATAGTTTTCATTAAAATGTCAAATATTTCGCTGTAAAATAATACACTATATTTTTTAAAAATGAAAATTTTAGGGAATTTCTCCACTCGCTCTTTTAATAACTTTAACATTTTTTATAATTTCTTAGTACTTTCTATCCCTTATCCATTTACTCGAATCATGTTCCTTCTATTATATAGAGAAGATAACTGCGGTTCTTATTCTGATTGAAAAAAATAATTATTTTTTCTGGAAATCTGTCAACCAAAGTATAGTATTTATTTTCGCCAAAAGAAACCTTAACTTTTTTGATGTAAGACAAATTGTAATAAAAAAATCTTATCCCAAAACCTGGAATAAGATTTTTTTCTAACGTTTCGTTCATTAACTCTTCCAAAATGATTTTGAAAAAAGCAGCAGAATCGGGAATATCTCCAATCTTCCCGCCAACATCGCAAATGACAATGTCCATTTAGAAAGATCCGATAAAAAGCCGAAATTCCCAGTTGGACCTATCGCTTTAAAACCTGGGCCAACATTATTGATGCACGTTGCTACAGCAGAAAAAGTTGTTTGAAAATCGATATTCTCTAACGAAAGAATCATTAACGAGCCGGCAAACACTAGAAGATAGAGCACCAGGTACGAATGGATATTTCCAATCGTTTTAGGTGCGATGGCTTCGCCTTCGAAATTCAAAGTCGTAACACTGCGGGAATGAACGATTCTTTTCATTTCTTGAATCGCGTGTTTGGTCAGCATTTGGATGCGCGATACCTTAATCCCGCCACCCGTTGATCCCGCACACGCGCCGATAAACATTAATAGCAGCAGAATCACTTGAGAAAACATAGGCCATAGATCATAATTGGTGGTCGTAAACCCGGTTGTTGTGATAATAGAGGCCACTTGGAATACTGCATAGCGAAAAGCTTTCAAATAGGAAGAATACTGCGTCGAGATATTGATCGTGATCAATATCGTCGATACCGCGATAATCCCTAAATACCCGCGCAGTTCCTCACTCTTTAATACGGGAGCGATTTTTCCGATTAAGAAGAAATAGATCAAATTGAAATTGATACCAAATAGAATCATAAAGACAGTAATCACACCATCAATATAGGCGCTGTTATATCCGGCAATCCCGCTATCGCTCATCGCGAAACCGCCGGTTCCAGCTGTCGCAAAGGAATTCAAAACGCTGTCAAAAATCGGCATCCCGCCTAGCGCTAATAAAACAATCTGAATCAACGTCAAGACAGTATAAATTACATACAAAATTCGCGCAGTTACTCGAACTTTGGATACTAACTTCCCGATCACTGGACCAGGCATCTCTGCCTTCAAAATGTGCATCGTCCGACCAGAGGCGATTGGAATAAAAGCAACGGTGAAAACTAAAATACCCATACCGCCGACCCAGTGAGTAAAACTCCGCCAAAATAAACTCGCCTGACTAATATTACTCAGTGTGGATAAGATCGAGGAACCCGTCGTGGTAAATCCAGAAACTGTTTCAAAAAAGGCATCCGTAAATGAAGGAATTTCTCCTGAAAAAACAAACGGCAGTGCCCCAAAAAACGATAGCAAACACCAGCTGACACCAACAATAAAAAAACCTTCCTTGGCATAAATATTACGATTCTTCGGTTTTTTCCAACTCAATAAAAGCCCGACAATAAAAACTAGTGCCGAGACAGCAGCATAAACGATGGCTATTTTTTCGCGATAAATCAGCGAAACAAGTAGTGGCAGCAATAGCAAAACAGCCTCTACCTTCAACAGCTTGCCTAGAGTAAACAAAATCATTTTCTTATTCATAGTGATTCCCCGCTATCTCCTTACCAGATCATTCAAACTACAAATTTTCCGATCCGTCGTAATAATCACGAGATGATCTTTTAGACGAATCTCTGTATCCCCTTTTGGAATGACAAATCCTCTTTCTCTAGAAATTGCCGCAATCAAGACATTATTCTTCAATTTCAGTTCAGATACTTTTTTATTTAAAAAGCAGGTTTGCGGTGTGACCACAAATTCCATTGCATCCACCTCGTCATTGAACAAATGATGTAGTGTCTTAACACTGCTATCGTCATCCTTATTATTTTTCGCCCGTACGTATCGCAAAATGTGAGTCGCGATAATATTTTTAGGCGAAATGACACTATCAATATCCAATTGATCTAAGACATTCATGAAATTCGTCCGGGTCACTTTGGCTACTGTCTTTTTGGCTTTCATTTGTTTAGCGTAAAGAGAGATTACGATGTTCTCTTCATCAAGTCCTGTTAATGCAAGAAACGCATCCACCGACTCAATACCTTCTTCAATTAAAACCTCTTCATCGCTGCCGTCCGATTCAATGATTGTTGCATCAGGAAGCATGATCGATAAATCCAAACAGCGCTTTGGATTATTTTCAATAATCTTGACTTGGATTCCGTGTTCGCTTAATTGACGAGCCAAATAATATGCGATCCGTCCACCACCAACAATGATGATCCGTTTGGTCTTTTGCTCAAATAAATTAATATTTTGACAAAAACGAACTAAGTCACGATGCTGACCCATAACGTGAATGCGATCCCCTTGTTCAAGAACAAAATTACCATCGGGAATAATCAGTTCCCCTTTACGCCGTACCGCACAAATCAAAACATTCGTTTTAGATACCTTGTCTAAGCGATTCAAGGGAACACCAATCAGCTTAGCGTTCTCCTTAAGCCGAAATTCAGCCAGCTCGATTTTTCCGCCAACAAAAGTATCCACTTTAAACGCAGAAGGAAATAATAAAATACGACGAATCTCATTCGCCGCTTCCAACTCTGGATTAATGATCATCGATAATCCTAATTGATCCCGCATAAAGGAACGCTGTTTCAAATATTCAGGATTTCGAACGCGGGCGATCGAATTTTTCGCACCCATTTTTTTCGCCATCAAACAAGCTAAAATATTCAACTCATCTGACTGCGTAACCGCGATGATGATATCTGCATCATTGACTCCTGCTTCCATCAATATATCGTAAGTCGCACCATCTCCTACCACACCCAATACATCGAACTGGTTGACGATCGACTCTACTTTTTCCGCATGTAAATCAATGACGACGACATCATAATCATAATCCTCATCAGATAAATACTGAGTCAGTGCTTTACCAACTTTCCCAGCACCTAAAACTAAAATTTTCATTCTATCCTCCTGTTTAAATTTGATATTCTTAATCTCCATTCTAGCCTTTTATACAGGGGAAAACAACGGACTTTTGGTAAAGACTCATACCAGCTTTATTCAAAACAACACGCTGTTTTAAATATTTTTGGTAAATAAAAATAAGTAAGTTTTTTTATGGCGCATAAGTAATAAAAAATTCGGATTTAGCCTAACATTTGAAACAGAAATTAATTTCATCACAAAACAAAAAAGCATCTAAAGCAGAATCTCTACTTTAAATGCTTCCTCAACAAATCTTTGTAATTTCTACATTATCGCTGTAATAAACGTGATCGCCCCTAGAAAAACACCAGGCACATTCGCGATTATAATTGGATAATCTTTTTTCTTCTGCATGGACGCGTAAATCACCCAAAAGATACAGTTGACCATCGCAACCATTGGTTGGATAGGATTTCCCTTGTCTCCCGCCAAGTTATTCATAATCTGCGGGATGTACGAAACATACATCAGCACTGATAAGACTGATGCGATTCTTCCAAAAATTAATACTGTCCGTTCTTTTTTATCCACAAAAACACCTCAAACTTCTTTCCTTAATAAAATAGTACCGTAAGAAAGAAAAAGAAGCGAAAAAAAAGCCCTAACCCTGATAACAGGATTAGGACTTTGAAGTTCTTAAGCTTCTTGAGCGACTGGGTAAAGAACCCAGCACCTTTAGGCTGTATTTACTAAGTGTAATGACCCGCTATTTCAAAGGCTTTCTAAGCCAATGAACTAAACTGAATAAAACTAAGTGTAATCAATTTTGTAATCAAAAAGTGTAATCAAATTGACCTGGGGCAGCCGTTCACTTTGTGGGCGGTTTTATTTTCGCCTTTAACACGGTATTAAGTATATATGCATTCCTTAATCTTTATTTTAAAGAAGAAGCTATTTCTTTTAAAATCATCTTTAGAATATTAATTGTTATTATGACGCACGTAATTCCAATTCCTATCCATAAATTCATAAATACTTTAGATATCATAGTACTAGATGTAGAATTGATAAAAAGTCCCATTAAAGATAGACCTGATTGTAAAAAATAAAATATAGTGCCCATAACAACACTTTCTAGAATTTTATTATAAACGCTAGTAATAAGTCCTTTCCCTTTAGAAAAAGGAAAGAATGACAGTCCTAAAATTAAAATTGCTGACCCAATTGCAGCAAAAGATAAACCGGAACTCATTATCTCTTTATAATTTATGAAGCTTTTAGGAGAAAACTCAAATTTGAAATAGCAAAAAACAGTGGTTACTAAAGTTACTACAATATAACCAAGATTTCTTCTCACATCTATCACTCATTTCTTCTCTCTATGGCCCTTATTGTCTGTTCAAATAAATCTAATTCTTTACGTCTGCCTTTATATGCTCTTTCAATCGATTTAAACATATTATTGACCGTCAATTTACCATGGGAATCTAACATGATATTTTCATCTAGAAAAGTTATTCTTTCACTTACAAGATCAATAATTTGAGGCTCATCATCATGCTCCCCAATTACACGCAATGTGCTTGCTTCTATTTTTTCGTTTCCAACTAATTTTTGTAAACCACCTATGATTTTCTTAAGCTTACCATTAAATGCAGTAGATGAATTCAGTTTAATATACACTTTGTCAGATTCGGCATCAAGTAAAAGGTTTTGGGCATTCTGGGCTGTTGTATTTGGATTTTTGATTCTTTTAACATCTGCTATTTTAGCTACTCTTAACTCAACTTCTTTGGGATTATCCATTAAATTGACTTTATTCAATGATGATCCGTCTACAATTATTGAGATTTGAGCGCCTCTTTTTTTTGTAGCTTTATATAAAAATTTTTGTAATAAATTTTTTCCAAATCCGTCTCTATTGGTCGGGATGATAACAACAGAGTTAAATGGATTTAACAAGACAACAGTATCTGTAACCGGACCTTCATCTTCGCCGGAAGCGTAGTATTGCCGACCTTTATTTATGTCAGCAGTCACATTCGCTACACTAGACTCCTTTTCAGTATCCACCTTAGAAAAATTAATTACCCAGTAATAATCATTTCTAACAACTTCATCTATATAAATTTTTTCTACTTTGCTTATCCCTACAAAGACTTGCTTATAGCACTCTATCGGTTTTACATCTTTCCCTTCTTGTAAAGATTTATAAATTGATTGGAAATAATTATCTAGATGCTTTAAGTCATAAGATTTTTTTTCCTTTAAAATATAATTAATAGAAAAGAAATCAAATCTTTTTGTTGTAGTCTTTTTTTTTGCCATAATAATCTCCTCTTTCTCATACCCGCTATGTCAATTAAACCAAAAGAAGGCCATGAAAACAAGCGTTCTCAAAACCTTCTCAGCAGATATAATCATAAGGATTATGACAACATTATACCACAAAAAAAGAACGTACGTTCACGGAATGTGTCTTATATTTGATAATTTTTAATCCTCAATTATACTTCCATTTCCATCATCAATCTGCCAACTTCATTTTCGATCGAATCTAAAATGCTTTGCGTTTCATAACTAACCTGATGAATATCATCAAGAAATTGTCCTATAGTGTAATTATCTGGAATTTTTTTATCAAATTTAACTGGGTCTGTAATTTCAAGTAGCCCAAGTATTTGATCAATATACAAATCAATTATCCTAAATTTTAAAGAAGAAGCATACACCCACTGCTTCTTTATACGAGGAAAATAAGCCATATTTATAGTAATCTTTCTCATAACATTTCTATTAAAAAAATCATCTTCAATCTGTGTGCGGTAGTCCTTAAACCTACTTTTTTGCTCATCAGTAATATCATCAATTTTTGTATTACGCAGCAGTGATTCTATTTCTAAACTTACTTGAGCATTGTTTCTTGCATATTGGACGACTAACTCATAAAGATCTGCAAGTTTTTCTAACTTGAAACGATAAAGAAAGTTTGAATTATTAAGCTTTTGACTATATTCATACTGAATACGTAATTTTTCAATTTCAGATGTGATTTGTTTATCTATTTTTGCTTGTTCACTTGCTATATTTCTTTTGGAAACCTTATTTGAAATATATCCAGATAGTAGAACAGTTAGAATGCTACCAATTAAACCAACGAAATCACTAGGATGCTTTAAAAAATAATTTACCATCAAACTCACCTCGATATCAGTATACCAAAAAAGCCAGCCTTTACAGACTGACCATAAAATTATTTTTTTAATGATTGTTTATGACCACCCGTGTAAAGCTCTATCATCAAGCTGGTGGATCGCATGGGTAACACCGTTGTTAAATCTTTTATAGGTGATCGCACCATTTAATTGCTTTTTAGCATTGTCATCAATGTAAGGCATCAAGGTAGAAATATCCGAACGAATTTCTTGAGAAAATTGGCTGTCTAAATCAGAACCTTTTTTAATAAGTTCATTGATTGCTGCAACGTGCTTTTCAACTTCAGTCAAGACTTCTTTCTTAAATAGCTCTTCGCCAGGTTCGGCCATCTTATCAACCCAGCCGCTTACATCATTATTGTTTAGCAGAAGCTCATTGCGCTGCCTTAGTAAAGATTTTTTCTCTTTACCAGCTTCTTCTAACTCTCCATTGATTTCAGCTAACTTCTTAGCCTTGCCAACAAAGAAAGACTTCCCTTTTACATCCGACTGCTCATTCTCTAATTCTTGAATAGTGGTATTTAATAACGCTAATTGATCATCAATATCTTTAAACCGTGCTTGTTGCTCTGCTAGTAATTCTTTTGTGATTTCATAGTTCATTATTTTTTATCCTCCTCTTTTTTTAGTCCTAAGCCTTTTTTTACTTCATCCATGTTTGGATCCTCATCAAACACCTTTAACACATCATCCACATACTGATCTAAGTTCTCTGGATCAAATTCAGTACCGATTTTTTCAATTACTTTTTTTAAGTCTTCTTTGATTTTTGGATTTTTCGCTGCCATTATTATTTCCTTCTTTCAATTATTTTTTTGTATTCAGTTTTCTATGTGCTTTTTTAAAAGGTCGAATAGACCCCATAAATATAGGATTTAATGACAGGTTTTGACAAGTTTTGACAAGTTATACCATTTTAATTTCAACATTTTTCAACATGCTAATTTTGGATAATATAAGATTTAGTAGTAGGTTTTTTGACCTATATTTAAATGCCGCCAGCATACCTTTTAAGGTAAGGTTTAGTAAGGTTCTTAGTTCCTATTGATATGAGATTTAATACTACATTTTACTATATTTTCTGTACCTACTATTTGAGTTGTTTTGCAACCTCTCGTAACCTACTACGGTTAAAGGTTTCAATATCACTTTGATCAATAAAATATTGCAACCTAAGCCTATAAAGTAAGTTGGTATTAAATCCATGCTTTTCAGCATTTAGATTACCAAACGGAGCGCCACCATTATTCCCTAAAGCATTTTTGTTTCCATAAGGCGCACCACGTTTAGGCTTGTGCTTTTCTTTTGCTGTCATCTGCTCACTTCCTTTCAGTACCCTTGCTCTTATTGCCCCTTATTTTTAGTTCTAAGGCGTTTTAGCTTTTCCGCTTATACATTTACACAAATATCAAAATACGAACTGACGTTCTTTATCAGGCGTACTGGACAGCTAATTAATTATTTCCACACAAGTAATTCACCATTTTTATAAGCATAAGCAAATTGAATTAATGCCTCACTCTTTAGTCGTTCGATAGACCGTTCACTATACTGTAATTCCTGCCCTATTTTATAATTAGTGCATTGTGTCGCTAATAAGTAAGTGAGCTGGATGATTTTCTTTTCGCGATCTTCTAACCGTTCTACCGCTTCAAGTATTTCTAGACATTCCCGTTCTGCATCCAATCGCCTGATAATTTTGTTCTCTAATCTATCGGGCTGAAATTGGCCTTTGGGCGTATCATCAATTTTTTGGCCAGCTAAAGTGATTCTTTTCCCCGCTTGCCTCTCAAGTTGCCGATACATTCGTAAAATTTTTCGAGTGTTGCTTTTCGTCTGCTTTTCGTCTAAAGGCCTTGTTAGATCCATACCGTAAGCTCACCCCATATACAAAATAAAAGACGGATACAAACACCTACCCAAAATCTCACTGGTAAGTATTTATATCCGCCTGTTTTCAGGTAGGATAATGATTAAACTTGTGTTTTTTTACATTCTTCTACTAACTTAATTTTACCATCATGAAAGGTTAAAATCACTTGTCCATACTGTGGTGGAATAATTTCTAGTGACTGATAACCATCAATGATTTTAATCAGTGGATCCTTGTTCTCCAACGTGCTAAGCTCCCTTATGTTCCGATATTTTTAATCCTTCATGCCAATTATTTAAATCTGCTGATTCAATTTGATCAATTAACTTGGTCATGTCTTTTACTTGTGCCTTGTAAGCTGATAGGCCTTCTATGCGCTCTTGTTCTGTCTCAGCAATAAAGTACCCTCTATCTTCACCACTTCGCTTAGCGCAAACTGGAACGCCTTTTTTTCGTAGGCTATTGATCACTTCATAAATGGTACGTTCATCAAGTCCAACTAATTGGCCAACATCTCGGATAGCGATCTTTTGACCGCTACCCACTGGAATAACATCTAATACATCACTTTCAATGGCTGATAATTGACTCATCCAATTGCTCCTTTCCTTTTATCTCTAATTCCTGAAAAAGTAATTACCTTGATTTTATGGCTCATCCTTGAATAGACCCTAGGATCTAATAAGTTTTCTAATTCTCTCCAAGGAATGTTGCTTGTAATAATTGTCGGTTTACTCTCTGCTCTAGCATCCATTACGGCATATAATATTCTTGCAGAAAAATCTGATACTTGTCCTTGAATGGATAAAGGATTTATTTCGCTCGCTATATCATCCAACACTAAAATATCTGCTTGAGTCATTTGATCAATAAACTTTCCTTCACTGTCATTACTCATCTGATTGCTATAGCTTGCTCTGATTCTTTGCTGCAACGTTGGGAAGTTCATAAACAAGCATTTCTTTCCATTTGCTAAAGCATTGATATTTTTAATCATGCTACTAGCTAAATGCGACTTACCAGTTCCTGGTGCACCTTGCAAGTACACTGTCATAGCTTCTCCACTAGCTAATGGTTCAATCAATAGAGTTGCTTCTTGTCGAATGCTTTTCTCATTATCAGTTTTAGTGAAAAATGTTTTAAAACCTTTGTCCAATACTGATTTATTTGATACTACGCTATTTTTATAAAGATATTTTCTTCTGCCTTCAACGCTGTCAGCATAATAGGCTTCACTGTTTTCTTTAGAAACTAGCCCGTCTCGCCCGTCTTTATAACAAACAGGACAGATAACCCGACCATCGGGAAGCATCATTTTTTTATAGCGTGGATGTTTCTCACAATATTCATCAATTTCAAGGATTCCTTTTGAATGCTCCATGATGTTTTCCACTACTTCCTTAGATAATCCACTCAGTAAATCCATCTACTCACCACCCTAAATTGTCATATTCAGAAGAACCAGTATTTTCTAACTTGTTACCGATACTGTAATCCGGCCATTGACGTTTGTTGTTAGAAGATGAGTTCTTTTTATCCTCTGCTTTAACTTGATCCACTGTTAGATATCTTTGATTTTCCCAATTAGTTAGGATAGCTTTAGCATAGCCATAATTACGTTTACCACGTTCTACGCAAATAACTAAAGAATGAACAATTAACTCAATAGCAGCCGTAGTAGTAGCACCTATTTCTTTAAAGTCTTCTACCCATTTTGTAAAATGTTCAATTATGAGTGGCGAAATTGTCCCAAAACCATTTTGTTCCCAAAAGGTAAAAACTGTTTTTAAAGATTCTTCCTTACTACTACTGTTATCTACGAATTGTATATCTACGTTTCTTATATCTTCATTTCCTATATCTACGTTTTGAATACCTACGTTACTACTACTACCTTCTCTTAACTTGTCTTTACTTAACTTATCTTTACTTAGGCGGTCATCTTGCTGACTTTTGTCAGACATTTGTCTGACAACTGACTGACCGTTCTTTTTAGTTGATTCTTTATACTCAATATCAGGAACTATTTTTAGTAAAAGATTTTTGTATACACTATCTACTTTTCTATCCGATCTAATAGTATTTTGCTCATTCCAATCGCTTATATACACTACCAAATCTTCATTCAATAAATAGACAAATACTTTTTCAACTAATATTTTCAAATCGTCCTCAGTAGCTCCAATAAGGCGCATTACTGGAAATGCTTCTACTACGCCATCATCATCCGTATTTAAAACTAAGTGGAAGTATAGATTTTGAGTAGTTGGTGGCATCCTTAAAAATCTAGCTGTTCTAACTACTGTATTACTGATCATTCTACGATTCGCCACATCTAAGCCCCCAAACCATCTAAAACATTCAATTTTTCTCTAAACGGTTTTAATTTCCTCTTTTCGTACACCAGCACTGCATCCTCATCAATATCTTGTGCATACTTCATCGCCTTGATTAATACTTCTTGCATGCTTATTAAACGGCCAAAATCACGATCTAATCCCTCATTGCTACTTTGGTAGTCCATCATTTTATCTAGTAGTATTTCAAAAGAATCAATCCACTGATCACGCTCGATCAATGAATTATTAATATTTTTTACAAAAGTTTCTGTTGCATCTAAAAATTCATTCATTATTCTTCCTCGTTTCTTTTATCGCTTGATTTACTAACGTTGAGAGGATAAAATAAAAGAAATAGCAAATAATGCCTTCCAAAGCAATTTGCCTGTCTTGTGTTGTCGCACAAGGCTCTTTTTTTACCCTCAATCATACTTATTTACTCCTCTACTAATTCCAAGTTTTGTTCAACAACAATAAAATTGCCTTTCGAACTTCTGCATAGAAAAACACCATTCGGAAAATCCATAATCAACTCAACAAACTCTCCTTTAGGTAAAAACTTAGATCTCAATACTTTTGCAAATTGTCCAACTTTCATGTAATTCACCACCTTTCAATACAGCTAGTAGCTCAAGAAGCTTCATAAAACCCAATAACTATGAGCTTTTGTATACCATTTTCAACATTGATTACACTTTTTGATTACAACCGTTGCCCCAGGTCGCTTATTTTCTTTTAAAATCAATAATAAATTTCCGTACTTCTTGTTTGCTGAAGAAGTATTTTTTTTTGCCAATTAATGTGTACGGCATTCCTAAACCCATTAGCTCATCTAAGAATTGTGGGCTAATGTCTAACCATTTTTGTATCTCTGACCGATTAACTAAATCCCGATCTAACCCTAAATCTTTCTTCGCTTGCTGCAACGTATCAAGAGCGATCTCATAAAAGTATTTTTTTAAGTCTTGCTCTTGCTCATCTGCAAGCTTTACTCGTATCTCTGCCATTTAGTTCACCACCTTTTCATTCACTAGCCAGTTAACAAGCTTTTCATAAACAGTTCGGTACACCCTAGTTCTCTTTTCGCTTTCAATATTCCCTAAGGTTAATCGAGAAATCCCTATCTCATCCGCCCCTTGTTGAAGAGTAAGACGTTTTCTTGCTCTACGCTCACGAATTTTTGCAGCCATCTCTGGATCAATTTCAAACATATTATTCCTTCTTTCTAAGCTTGATTATCAAGTTGATAATTTAATTATATTATTATCAATTTGATAAGTCAAACTAAAAATTATCAAATGGATAATTTCGAAGTGATATAATTATCAATATGTGTTATTCTACATCTAAGTAAACTAAGGAGAGGTAATGGATGAATAGATTAAAACAGTTAAGAACCGCACGGGGATTATCTCTAAAAGAAGTAGCTAATGAGGTCGGAATTGCTGAAAGCCAGCTCTCTTTCTACGAAAATGGCAAGCGAAAACCCAGGGATGAAAAAATTTGGCTTGAACTCGCACGATTTTACAAGGTTTCTGTTGGATATTTACTTGGAAATACTAATTTACAAGTTCCACAAGTTACAGAAGGTACTAAAGAGTTGTGGAAGCAATTAGAGAGTCGTACTTTAGACAAAGATGATATTTCTAAGGATGAATTTAACTATATTACTAGTTTATCTGCTCTTGAATCATCCTTTGAATCCTCTCTCGAGATATTGCATTCTATTGCTATTAATGAAGAATCTTCCACCCTGTATACTAATTCATTAAGAAATTATGCTCATTCCTTTAAGTCGATATTACAACTTCATGGTCCTGAAACAGCAAATGAATTATCAAATTCAGTTGATACGTTATGTAATATTATTAGTCTTCAAATGGACAATATAATCCTTAAAGAAGATAACAAAAAAGGATCTGAAGAAATTTTCAAAGATTATCTTGAAGGTAAAAGAAAGATTTCTGAATCACTTGATAAATTATTCTTGAAAGATTTTGAATTTTTTAAAGAAAGGGATATGCATAATTTGCCACCATCACATATAAATAAATTAAAAGAAGGAAATGATCAATAAACAATATTTGATATAAGATGCATTATTCCGCTTATCTACCTTGCCCCAGGTCAGATAGGAGAAAACAATGTCAGGATATTTTAAGCAATATACAAAGAAAAACGGATCTAAAGCATGGATGTTCAATTCACTTTATTTAGGAGTGGATATTTCTGGGAAAAAGATTCGTGTTACTCGTCGTGGCTTTCCTACTCTAAAGGCAGCAAAACTTGAAGCTACAAAGTTACGAACTGCATTTGATAATGGAGAGTACAACAAAAAAACTACTGAAAACACGTTTCAGGAGATCTACGAACTTTGGTTTGATAGTTATAAGAAAACAGTTAAGGAGTCTACTAGCATTGCAACTGAACGCTATGTGACTCTACATGTCTTACCTACTTTTGGTAGTTATAAACTTAATCAGATTACTCCTAAAATGGCTCAACAAGCTGTTAATGAATGGGCAGACAAACTGCAAGTCTATAAAGTAATCCTTCAATACGTTGTTAAGATCATGGATTTCGCTATTAATCTTGGACTAATTGAATTAAATCCGTTTGATAAAGTCATTCGGCCAAAAGTTAAAAAGACTCGTAAAGAAAAAGAAGTGAAGTTTTATACGGTTGAGGAAGTTCAAAAGGTTATGAAGGTTTTAGAGGATAGAGTATTTAATACGAATCAAGCGAACAAGCTTTATTACTTCTTTGCTTTGTTTGATCAAACCTTTTACCGCCTATTAGCTTTTAGTGGTTTGCGTGGTGGTGAAGCTTTGGCTTTGACATGGAAAGATATAGATTTTGAAGAAAAGACTTTAACAGTTAGTAAAAATCTATCTCAAACTAAAAATGGATTCGCTGTATCTTCTCCTAAAACAAAAAGCTCCTACCGCACCATCTCACTAGATGATAAAACGATACGAACTTTAAAACGTTGGCAATTAAAAGAAAAGGAACTGCTCTTTTCAAATCGAGTAAAAGACTGTGAAATAGTCTTCCCCGATCTTAATGGCCAATACTTAAACCGCCAAAATATTTATATGCGGTCTCAAAGAGTTGCTAAGTTTGCTGGCCTTCCTGATATTGGTACTCATGGTTGGCGGCATACTCATGCTTCTATGCTATTCGAAGCGGGAGCAAGCATGAAAGAAGCTCAAGTTAGATTAGGTCATAGTTCTATTGAAATGACTATGAATATCTATACTCACGTCACTAAAAAAGTAACGACTGAAACAGCAACGAAACTAGCAAAATTTGCCAATTTTTAAGCTTAGTGTAATCAAAAGTGTAATCAAGTGTCTATTTACCCAAATAAAAAAAGCCCTACCCCTTGATAGACAAGGGATAGAGCTAGTTGTAATTAAGCTTCTTGAGCTACTGGGTATACAGACACTTGTTTTTTGTCGCGACCTTTACGTTCGAAACGTACCACGCCGTCAACTTTAGCAAACAATGTGTCATCACCACCGATACCTACGTTTACACCAGGGAAAATTTTAGTACCACGTTGGCGATAAAGAATTGATCCACCAGTAACAGTTTGACCGTCAGCACGTTTAGCACCTAAACGTTTTGATTCTGAGTCACGTCCGTTAGAAGTTGAACCGCCACCTTTTTTATGGGCGAATAATTGTAAGTTCATATTCAATAACATGAGCTGCACCTCCTATGATTTAGATTTTGTTTGGATCTCAATGAAATCCAAATAGTCGATTTCGATTGATTGCAAACCTAATAATAAATGCTCTAGCAAAATTTGCGAGATATTCATCTGCTCTTGAGTCATCGAATCATCTAGCTTCAACGCTACATGAAGATAACCACCTTCATCATCGTTCGTCTCGATATTCGGAATGACACCTGCTAGTGCATCCAAGCTATTTACTGTGCTGATGGCTAATGCGGAAACCGCGGAACAGACGATATCGCTACCGTAAGGACCTGCTTCTGCATGACCCGTCAGTGTAAATTCACTAATTTGGCCTGCTTGATTTCGAGTGAATGTACCTTTGATCAACTTAGGCACCTTCTTTTTTATGCTTTGATTGAGTCAATGACAACTTTAGTGTAAGGTTGACGATGACCTTGTTTGCGGTGTGAATGTTTTTTAGGTTTGTATTTGAAAGTAACGACTTTCTTTTGTTTGCCGTGTTTTTCTACAGTTCCTTCAACAGTTGCACCTTCAACGATAGGAGCTCCTACTTTTGTAGATTCGCCGCCTACTAAAACAACTTGGTCGAAGACAACTTTTTCGCCAGCTTCAACGTCTAATTTTTCAATGTAGACTGCTTGACCTTCTTCAACTTTGATTTGTTTACCGCCAGTTTTGATGATTGCGTACATGCTTGTGGCACCTCCTTATATAATATACTTAGACTCGCCATCCCAAGTGACCGAAGTACTTACTAACTTGTTCTGTGCGGTTGTAGCTGTGGGTTCCACAATTACAACATTCATATTCTACTAAAAAAGAATGGTCAAGTCAATGATTAATTATTGACGTGTGCCCTGCTTTTTTCTACTATGTAGAAAGATGACAAAGCGAGGTGACGCGAATGGACTATCCAGAAGAGCTAGTCAAATTAGTATCTGATCGTTCAAAAGAGTTTCAACTTGAAGGATTTATCGCAGGGCAAGGACCGCTCCAGCCAAAATTGATGTTGGTCGGTGAAGCTCCAGGCCGCAACGAAGTGGTCAATCATATTCCTTTTTCTGGCGCGGCCGGCAAAGAATTGATCCAAGCGATGGAATCAATCGGTCTCACCCGCGAGAATACTTATATCACCAGTGCCGTCAGAAGCCGCCCTTATAAGATTGTAGAACGCTTCAATAAACGGACACAAGAAGACGAAACAGTTTATCCAAATCGTACACCGAATAAAAAAGAAATTTTGGCCCATGCACCGATTCTAGATTATGAACTGGCAACAATTCAACCGAAAATCATTGCGACGTTAGGAAATATCGGTTTGCAGCGGCTACTTGGACCAAAATGGCAAATCAGCGAGCGACATGGCGAAATTTACCATGGCCCTGTCTTAGAGCTGACGAATGAGCAGGACCGTTACCAACTATCAGAAAAAGAATACACAGTCGTTCCCCTTTTTCACCCGGCGGCGATTTTTTATAATCGTTCACTAAGTGAGAAAATTGCGGAAGACTGGCTGACATTAGGAAAATTATTAGAGAAAGAGGAAAAATAATGCGTAACGAAATGATGTACCGCCCAATAATCAATGAAGATATTCTGCACTATTTGCGTACAGAACAAAAACAACTGACTGGACCTTTGGGAGAATTGGAAGAACTCGCTCATGAAAATGGGGTTCCGGTGATTCCTCATGAAACGGTTGTATTCTTACAATTTTTATTGAAGCAAAAGCGGCCTAAAAACGTCTTAGAAATTGGAACTGCAATCGGATTTTCAGCCAGTTTGATGGCGGAAAGTCTTGATAAAGAGGCGAAAATCACTACGATTGATCGCTTCCCAGTCATGATCGAAAAAGCAAAAGTCAATTTTGCTAAATTAGGCTTAGAAGATCAGGTAACTCTGTTGGAAGGCGACGCGATAGATTTACTCAGTACTTTAGACGGGCCCTATGACTTCATTTTTATGGACAGTGCAAAATCGAAATACATTACCTTTTTACCCGAGTGTTTACGTCTATTATCCGATGACGGCATTTTGATGGTAGATGATATTTTTCAAGCAGGCACAGTCTTGCAGCCGATCGATGAAATTCCGCGGAAAAATCGTGCGATCCACCGCAAGCTGAATGAATTTTTAGAAGAGATCACGAAATCACCAGAACTGTCTTCTTCCTTATTACCTTTAGGCGATGGTGTGGCCTTAATCTCAAAAAATAAATAAAATGGATGACGGAAATTTGAAATTTTTTTGAATTTCCGTCTTTTTACTTGTACCTGATGAAAATCGGCGTAAACTAAGGAACTGAAACGGAGGAGTTTCCTGTGAAGAACAAAAAAATAGGAGGCATCATATCAATCCTATTGGTGTGTATCCTCGGGATATTCATTTTCGAAACAAAGGACCATGTCCAAGCATCTAAAAATTCAAACAATCCTTTGCCGATTCCTGCGCCAGTAATCATGGTGCCAGGTACCAATGGCGACGTCGACCGTTTCGACAGTTTGGTCGATTCATTAAGACAATCAGAAAAAGGCGTTGATGAAATAAAAATCACCGTTAATATGGATGATTCCATTACTTCATCCGGACACTTTACTAAAGATACAAAGCGGCCGATTATTGCGATTGCTTTTGAAGACGGCTCTGACCCATCCTTGCCTAAACAATCTCGCTGGTTCCAAAAAGCATTAGAGTATGCTGAAAAGTACTATACTTTCAACACCTATGATTACTTAGGGTATTCAAACGGCGGCTTGATCATAACCGGTTACTTAGAGAATGAGCAAAAGAGCAATGATCCTTCACTTTATCATTTGATTACATTAGGTTCACCTTACAACGATACGTCGTGGGATTATAACGACAATAGTTCGACCTTCACGAAACCTAAAGCAGAGAGCGACTTGCTAAAGTATTACTTGAAAAATAAAAAGAACATTCCTAAGAATATTACCGTTTATAACATCGCCGGCAATGTCGATAATCAAAATTCTGATAACACGGTTCCTTTGACAAGTGTGCTTGCTGGACGCTTGATTTATGGCGACAGTGAAAAATATAAGGAAATCACCGTGGAGGAACAAGCCGACCATGGTTCCTTGATCGAAAATCCGAAAACACTGCAATTGATCAAAGAATATCTTTTTGAATCAGTAAAATAACGAATTAGGATTGACAATTAAGAGTAGTTTTTCTATAATAGCAATTGTTGCAAAACTACTGTCACAGTAGCTCAGCCGGATAGAGCATCCGCCTTCTAAGCGGACGGTCGGGGGTTCGAATCCCTCCTGTGATATCTAAAAAACCGCTAGAGACTTGGTCTCTAGCGGTTTTTCTTTTGTATTTTTTATTCTTTCACGGCTTTTGGTGCCACAAGCAGCGCACACATTGCTATGCCAAGAACGATAAATAGGACAGCTCCTAACATATTCCCTTTCGTCAGCATCGCAAATGCGATCGTACCGAATAGGCTGGCAACGGTTAAAACAATGCCTGATTTTTGAATCCCTGTCAATTTGGCGAAAGATTTTCTAAAACCAATCGTCAATAATAATGAGCCGATAAATGAAGCGATACCAAAAATAATATGACCAAGCAAAATAAGATTTTCCATGTCTTCACCTCCTTTGACCACTATACTAAAAAGACCAAAAGAAGACTAAAGTTGTGCTTAGAATCAGAGTAAAAAAATAAACCTTAGAATCCTAAGGTTTATTTTTTTTAATCTACTTGATAACGCAAGATAGTCCGACGTTTCTCTGGCGCTGTTTTTCTGGCATCGTTTAGATAAATTTCACGATGATCAAAACTTCTGCGCTTCAGTCCCTGCTCTGTTGCAAATTGATCTAGCTTTAGAAAAGAGGCTGGCTCATCATCAAACGAACCATGATGCAGAATTTGGACACATTTTCCATCTTCAATCGTCTCCAAGGAAAGTTTTGTTAACAAGTCATTCGGCTCTTTCTTTGCTACTGCTGCTACTGCCGCTTCGAACATCTCTTGGGTGATCCAATCTGGTTGTCGCAGCATGATTTTGTATTCAAAGCTTTCCTTATCGGTAATATCTTTGGTGTTCTTCGTGGACCAGATTCCTTCTAATGGAAAGATTGCGAATTCAGAATAGTCGAACTCACTTTGTAATTCTAAATGTGCCTTATAAAATTTTTTGAACCCCATCTTGATAGACCAAGCCACAGGATAAAGCACGCCTACTCGAGCTGAAAAATCTTCGTTATTGGGATTTCCTTCTCCTTGGATCGTAAGAAACTTTTGCACTGGAACGGTTACCAGCTCTGCTTTCTTTTTTGTACCATATAATTCTTTCTCTTGTTTTTTCCAATCATACTTCATTTATTTTTCCTCGCTTTCAACTTTGACTTCATTATAACGAGTTAAACCTGCAACCTCGTGTCAGGTTTAATAAATAGTTTTCAATTGGTCGATTTTTTTGATTAATTCGCTACGTACAGAAGCAGGCGATAGGACTTCCAGCTGTCCGCCAAATGACAGTAGAAAACTATACAGACTATCATTCACCGGAAAATATTTCGACACCAACAACCGGCCATCCTCAGTTTCTTGGACATCTTCAAAATTTTCGTAGACGCGATAGGCCAATTCTGGCGCAAAAACTAGTTGAAGCTGCTGCTTTTCTGCCGTATAAATCTTTTCGGGTTCAAGAACGTTTTCTGGTGCTGTACGTTCAAACGTTTCCGTCGTTATTTCCAGCTCTTTGATTCGTTTTAGTTTAAACAAACGATTGGCTTGCTTCTCACAACAATAGGCGTATAAATACCATTCTCTGGCCTTGAAAATCAGCTTCAACGGTTCGACCTTACGATCTGAGCCGGCTTTCACTCGACTAAAATAATGGAAACTAATCCGCCTTTTTTGAGTGATCGCTTTTTGCAAAGTTCGAAACAATGCTTCATGTTGCGGTTGCCAATCAGAAAAATCGATTTCGATCCAATTAGTCGTCTGCTTCTGAAAGACAGTCCCTAATTTCTTCAACAGTGCCTGATTGCCCATTTCATCAACACCGCTGAGTCCTTGCAGCGCGGTCAGGATTTGATTTTGCTCTTCTTCGGAGATTAATGAGCGGTTCAAGACAAAATTTTCAGGCAGGAAGATTCCTCCGCCCTTCCCTTGTGTCGTGTATACGGGAATTCCCGCAGCACTCAAGATATCAATATCGCGATAGATCGTTCGAATAGATACTTCAAATTTTTCTGCCAATTCTGGCGCTGTCGTATTTCCTTTATCCATTAAGTAGTAAACCATTTGAAATAGACGATATTCTGCCACTGTACTCACCTCCATGATCAGTATATCATCGTAAACCTGCAAACACTTGTCAGGTTACAAAAAACATCATCTGAAAATCCAGATGATGCTCGCTTTAACTATGGTTTAAGCAATACTTTTCCAATACTTTTTCCTGTCTCCAAAAATTCATGCGCCTGTTTACCCTCTGATAATGGAAAAATAGTTGGTTCGCTGATTTCGATTTGTCCTTTAGCAAAGTAGCTGAACAAACGCTCACTGCGAATTTTTCGTTCTTCATAGCTGGTTAAGTAATCCCAAAGATCTCCAGTTAGAATACTTTTTGATTCGGACATCAATGCAACGGGGTCAATTTTTACCGGATCACCGCCGGCCATTCCAAAAAAGACTACTTTTCCGCGGTGCTTGATCAGATCCAAGCTCTGCTGAATCGTTGAACCAACCCCATCATATGCAGTGGCAAATTGCCCTTCGACTGTTTCAACCCATGAATTTTCACGACTTGGGAAAACCTGCTTCACTCCATGGGATAACGCCAATGCTTGTTTTTCAGTCGAAGAGGCAGAACCATAAACTTCGATTTCATCAGCTACTAGCATTTGCGAAAGTACTTGTCCTACACCGCCGCTGATTCCTGTGATAAATGCTTTTTCACCAGGAGTATTTTTCCCAAGGTCATGAGCCAAAAAATCAGCCGTCATTCCTTGCAGCCCAATACTGGCCGCTAACTTACTATCGATGCCAGCTGGTAAGCGAATCGCCTGCTCGCTAGGAACCGCCACATATTCGGCATTGGCAAATGGGACATCAACAAAAAGGACCGTCTCCCCAACTTGTTGGTTTGTTACATTGGCACCGATAGCTTTAATGACTCCAGCACCTTCATAACCGTTGATGTAAGGCGTGTGCTTTTCAATATGATAGTCACCACGTCGACGATAAATATCCGCAAAATTCAATCCGATATATTCGACTTTTACTAATACATCGTTTTCGCCAATCTCCGGCTGCGGCAGTTCTCCATATTGTAAAACCTCGCTAGCGCCAAAATGTTCAAAATACAATGCTTTCATGGAAAGGACTCCTTTAATTATTTCCTCAAATATACTATGTAGCAGCTTTTTCAGCAAAAAATCAGATTGCATTTCTACATCCCCTCTGATAAATTTAAATGATTACGAACTGGGAGGAGCATTATTATGAAATTAGTAACTTTGCCAAAAGATTTATCCGTTTATAAGGTTGTCGACTTAACGCAGGTTGATCTAACTCAGCAGCCGCTTTTTATTGGAGTAACAGATGAGGAAACCTCGATCGTTTCTTCTACTGATAATGTTCCTGCTGATACGATTGAACGAGAGGATGGGTGGAAAGCCTTTAAGATTGAGGGAGTCTTGGATTTTAGTTTAGTAGGAATTTTAGCAAAAATTGCATCCCTTCTAGCTGATGCGGGGATCAGCATTTTTGCAGTTTCAACCTACAATACTGATTACATTTTGATCAAGGCTGATAAATATGATACTGCTGTTGCGACGTTGCGTGAAGGCGGATATTCAGTCGACTAATAGAATGACGTTTTAATAGCGTACCTTTTTAAAAGAGCCTATACAGGCTCTTTTTTTCATGCTTTTGTCATTTTTTATTTTCTTACCAGTCCTTTATCCGAGAAGAAAATACGACTTTGGTTGGACGAAACGCTTCCGCTTTTCTCTTATTATGAGAGTGTAGTAATAAATCAGAAACGAATATAAAAATGATATTTAGAAGTGGTCGTTTGACGTTGTTGGTATTGAAAGATCGGGAGGAACGAAAATGAAAAGAAATGGTTTAGATATTACAGTGTTGGTTTTAGGAATTGCTTGTATTGGGATGTTGACGGTGAATCGTTATATTTTCCGACCTGTATGGAAATCAGAATTTCGGACAGAACTGAAACAAGTAAAAAAAGAACTCAAAAAGGATTTACACGACAGCAAAGATGAAATCAAGGAAGCATCAAAAGAAGTAAAAAACGAAATGAAAGAAAGTCGTAAGGAAACCAATAGCGCACTTAAAGAAAGTCGCAAGGAAGTAAAAGAAGACATGAAAGAGGCCAAAGATGACTTTAAAGAATCAATGAATCTTTCTTATTAAATAGATTGAAAAAAGACCTTCATCGTGAAGGTCTTTTTATTCGGCCTGTTGACGCAACCTTTGTTTCCTCTCTGTTTGAAAAAGCAGCGTAGAAAAAGTCATGAGAATAGCTCCGACAAACAGGCTGCCTTTGATTACATTCATCACTTTCGTATCAGCTAAAAAGCCAATATAACGTAAATAGAAATGAGGCCGGCCGATTAAGTTTCTTTTGTGGACCATTCCCATCTCCGCTTTATCTGAGTTGTCGCCTTTGACAAAGTAACCGTCAATTTTATGATCCACAGCGATCACTCGCCGCGTTTTAATTACTTTTCCTTGATTTTCATAATATGTGATCGTATCGCCAACATGGATCGGCTCCATCACATCCTTCACAAAAACCAAGCCGCCCTTAGAATATTCCGGTCCCATTTTATTATCTGATACGACATAGGGTGTCACGTTCAACACTTTTGGAATAACAATTGTCAAAACGGCCAACAAGAACAAGGAAAAGATCAAAACGGCATAAACAACCGTTATTTTTTTATTTTTCAAATTCTTCTATTGCCTCCTTAAAAAGAAAAAAACTCTTCATAATCATCATATCATATTAATCAAAAAAATCTATTTTTAACTTGCTAATTGAATAAAATTTCAAATTTATTTTGACTAGACCTCGTGATATGTTACTATTATTATACATTACGTCACAGTTTATTTTCTTTTTTTAAACGAAAGGGTGTTATTTCATCATAACTACTACATGCCAAGAGCGTTTTCCGTCATTGTATGCAAAACGCAATCTACTTTTAATAATATCCGTTATTTTAATAGCTGCTTCATTGACTACTTTTAAGATTATAAACGAAATAAAAAAAACAAATGTCCACGCACTGACTGATCGCTGGACGTTTATTGTTAAGGATCACTCCGATCACTATATCTTTGGGAAAACCGAACAACGTTTGAAGAATGTGCCTCCAAACAATGCGCTGATCATGCAGCAGCAGCTGGAAATGAAGCTGAAAGATCCGCAATTAGTTGTCCGAACCAATCATCAATGGCTCTCTGTTTATCTTGGTGAGAAGCTCCTCTACAAATACACTGCCAACGAGAAACAAAAGGCCCCCGGCTTATTGCAAACAACGATCCATTTGCCGCAGAATTATCGGCAGCAGAAGCTGCGGATCGTTACCAAGACGCCTTATGAGTATTATGCGGGAATTCCTGCTCAAGTATTTATTGGTGAGACCGCGGAAGTAAGCCGCTTCTTCCTCCTTCGTTCTCTGCCGCAATTTTTACTTTTGATTATCTGTACAACCTTGATTGTTCTGATGCTGGTTCTGCTCTTTTTGAAACCTAAGGACTCAAAAAAGGAGTACGTTTCAGCACTGCTGTTGATCGGTCTCATATTTTTAGTTGGACTGCAATCAATCGTTTTGAATGTCCCGGCCTGTACGTTGTTTGGACCGAAGACCTTGTCGCTCTTTTATAATTTAACCGCGATCCTTGTCCCAGTTTTTCTGACCAATTATTACTTATTGCGAACCAATAAGTATCAACATTACTATCTTTACGGTGTCGGTTCACAGGTCTTTCTTTTAATCTTCGGAGTTCTTTGTATTGTCGCAGGAAAGTTATCCTTGCCGATTGCTATGCAGATTTTTAGCGGCTTTAACGTCTTTATGACACTATTTACAGCGGCGATCGCTTTGGCCGAGTCCGCCGACCACAATCGCTTTTATACAATATGCTCGCCCGGAATTATTATGGCTGCTTTTATCCATTGCTTTTTCTATATCCAGCTTTTTGCCGGAGCTGCCAATTTAACGATTGATTGGCCGTTGATTCTATTTAGCGGATTGATGTTCTTGATTTGCGGTTATCACTTTGAAGAGGATATCAGCTTTATCCAGCGGCATCGAATCACTCAGCAGGAAAATGCCCAAAAAGAACTATTAGCGAAAGAAAAGCAGAAAAATTTATTGGCAACCTTTAACCTATTAGCTGAAAAAGAGTCCCATGGCGAGCAGCAAGTTCCTTCATTAACTCACCAGCTGCAGCAGCTGCGAGATTATTATCAAAAAGAATTTCGAAAACAGGCAAAATTTTTCTCTTGTCAGCTTACGATAAACCAAGATACTCAACTTTTGGATGATGAGAATGTATCTTTGCTGATTCAATTATTTGAGAAATTCTTGAATGATTCCACTTTCGGAACTGTTGATATTTCGATCCAGCAGAAGCAGGATCAATTAGTGATCGAAAGTAATACTAGTACGTTTACTCGTCATTCCTTTGATGACTCTGTTGCAGCTGCATTGCCATCTGATCCTCATCAAGAATTGGAGCGGGCCATCAAAAGCTCTAACGGAGAATGGCATTGGCAGAATAAAGAAAAGCAGCAATACTTTAAAATCACCTTAGGCTTATAAAATAAAAACCGGGAACAATCCTTTGTAGGACTGTTCCCGGTTTTTTAGCGTTCAATCTTCGCGTTGTCGCTTTTGATGAACTTCAAGATTTCCTTTTCATTGAACTGATTGCAGTCGCCTTTTACGGAATGCTTTAAAACAGCTGCAGCCGTCGCAAATTCAATGATTTCATTAGGAGTCTTTTCTTTGAGCAAGCCATGTAATATCCCGCCGGTAAACGCATCCCCGCCGCCGATTCGATCAATGATCGGATCAATCACATGATTTTTCGATGTATAACACTTTCCATTGATCCAGAGCGTCCCTTGCAATTCGTTGATACAGGTCGAATGGACGATTCGGTTCGTTGAATAAAAGGCTTGGATCGTTGGGAACAACTCCTGCAATTTTTGGTAATAATAGGTGGCATCCGCCTCGACTTCTGGAACTCCCAATAAGTAGATCGCATCCATTTTCCCAGCTGAACAATAATCCACCAAAGGCAGAATCTTGTTTAAAAAAGCTCCGGCGGCTTTTTGACTCCAGAGGTTTTGCCGATAGTTGCAGTCGAAGCTAACTTTACAGCCGGCCTTTTTTGCCGCTTTAATCAGTTCCAATGTCAAGTTTTGCCACTGTTCTGAGAGTGCGGGAGTGATGCCGGAAATATGGAAAATATCTGCCCCGGCAAATAATTCCGCAAGCGGCCATTCCAACTCATCCATCAAAGCAAATACTGAAGCTTGTCGATCATAAATGACGGACGTCGCCCGTTGACCAGTTCCTTGCTCCACATAATAAGCTCCTAGTCTGCCGACTGCTTTTAGTAAATGGTCAGTTGCTACCCCGTAGCTTCTTAAATGACGCTCTGCCGCTTGACCAAAACCATTGTCTGAAACCTTGCTGACAAACTGGACGGCATGACCATAATTAGCTAGAGAGACAGCGACATTCGCTTCTCCGCCTCCATAGAAAACTTCCAGCTGTTGCGTTTGATTCAGGCGGGTGCCCGCTTCGGCAGACAGCCGCAGCATGATTTCTCCCAAACAAACTACCTTAGCCATTGACTGCTCCTCGAATCTCAGTCAGTTTAGCCGCATATTGCTGCGCGATTTCTGTTACCTTCGCGAAATTCCCCTCTGCTGCTGGGGCTAATAGATTACCTCCGACACCAACTGCAACGACACCTGCCTTAAACCACGTTTCCATGTTCTCAAGGTTCACTCCGCCCGTCGGCATCAGGTTGATATGAGGCATTGGTGCTTTAACAGCTGAGACCATGCTTGGTCCGCTGACACTTCCCGGAAACAGCTTGATGATATCTACCCCATTTTTCAGAGCCTGCTGCATTTCAGTAATAGTCATACAGCCCGGCAGGTAGGGAATTTGATATAAATTACATAACTCAGCCGTTTCCTGATCAAAACTTGGGCTGACTACAAATTCTGCTCCAGCCATGATCGCCAAACGAGCGGTTACCGCATCTAATACCGTACCTGCCCCAATAACTACGTCTTGACCTTGATAGCTTCCAACCAATTCTTGGATTGCGGTTTGTGCATTAGGAACCGTGAAAGTGACTTCGATTCCTTTTACTCCGCCTGCGATGATCGCTTGGCTGGCTTTGACTGCCTCTGCTTGGTTCTTTCCGCGAACTACCGCGATTACGCCCGCCTTTTCTAGTCGTGATAAGATTTCCATTCGTTTCATTTAATCACTATCCCCTATCCATTCAACAAAGCACGTTCTAATAGAGCACCCGCTTGATGTTGTCCTTCTAGATTTCTTTCACCTGAGAACTTCAATACTCGATCCATGTTAGTGATGACTACGATGATCATCGTTTCCTTGCCTTGACTATGGATATAATCTAAATCCATTTGTGCGATTTTTGTATCGGCTGTCACTTTATCGCCAACCTTAATCGGAACATCGAAGCCTTTGCCATCCAATGTGACCGTATCGATCCCCATGTGAACGAGAACTTCAACACCATTGCCGGTTTTGATGCCAATTGCATGTTTTGAAGGAAAGACAGTGGTTACTGTACCGCTAACTGGAGCGAACACCGCGCCGTCGACTGAGTTGATGGCATAGCCGTCGCCCATCATTTTTGTTGAAAAAACTTCATCCGGAACATCTTCCAGCGGTACATAACTGCCTTCAGCAACTGAATGTAAATCTACTTCATTGGTAAACTCGTCATCTTCCGTCTGTTCTGTCGGAACCAGCATATACGTGATCACAAATGAAGAGATCAAAGCGATCAGAATGCCTAGCACAGCGAAGATAAAGTATTGACCGATATATGCTGGCAAGCTGAAAATACTTGATAAGATATAGCCATAAATCCGAACACCGAAGAAACTAATAAATGCTGAGGCTACCGAACTGCCGACTGTTGCCGCAATAAAGGCCTTCTTGTATTTTGATAAAATCCCGAATAATGCAGGTTCCGTAATGCCTAGCAGACCAGAAACAGCAGAAGACAAAACAAGCGATTTTTCTTCTTTTGATTTTACTTTCGTATAAATCGCTGCTGTGGCACCAGTGATCGCCATGTTTGCCATAAACATCATCGGCATTAACATGTCATAACCTTGGTTGGCAAAGTTCTGTAACGCAATCGGAGTCATCGCATGGTGCAATCCGGTGAAAATCGCAATCGGACGAATCGCTCCTACCACGATCCCAGCCAATACTGGTGAAATCGAGAACAACCAAGCCACACCGGCCGCTAATAAGTTGCCTAAATGAATACTGATCGGTCCAATGATCGTCAGCGTAACTAAGCCCGCAACAAACAATGAAATAGTTGGTGTGAATACGGTTCGTAAAACCTGCGGCAGAACTTTGTCGACCCAACGGTAAATGTAACTCAGAGCCAATACCACAAAGATGATCGGGATGACCGTACCGGCATAGTTAAAGACAGGTACAGGAATCACACCGAACAGTTTGAATGCTGAGAGTGACCCTTCAGCGACTGCATTCGTCATGGTAGGGAACTGTAATGTCGCGGCGATAGCAACTGCCAAGTATTGATTTGTCTTAAAGATCCTAGCAGCTGAAGCAGCAACAAAGAATGGCAAGAAAGTAAATACGCCGCTAGCGATCATATCAATAATCAAATAAGTGTCCGTCTGGTTGGAGATCACGTTTAGCGCGACCAATCCCGCCATCAATCCTTTGATCATTCCGGCACCGGCAATCGCTGGTACGATTGGACCGAATACCCCGGAAACGGTATCCATAAATAGGGATACTGCTCCTTTTTTCTCTCCATCGTCTTGCTGACTGTTCTCATCAAGACCTAGCTCCTTAGCAATTGGCGCGAAGTAATCCGCTACATCTGTTCCGATGACCACTTGCAGCTGATCACTTTGATACTTCGTTCCAACCACTTTCGCTATTTTTTCCAGCTCGGCATAATCGACCTGTTTTTCATCTTTTAGATTGAAACGCAGCCTGGTCATACAGTGCCAAGCATTATTGATATTATCCGCACCGCCAACATTTTTTATGATTTGTTTCGCTACATCCTCGTGCTTCACTTTTTTTCCTCCTTATTCTTCGAAACCCGATGAATCGTGTTTCCGTTTTCACCAACATAGTAGCACGGTCGACAACTCTTGTAAAACCAGTCCTTTTTATCTTAAAATCAAAAAAATACGCTTTATATCAATGTTTATTAAAATATTTTTATAAAATTGGACTGTTTTTACGTGGTTTAACTCCTTTTTTTCAGACCAAATTGACAGCCCTATCATCTACATGTTTCAATGAGTTTGCAAATGATTCATATTTACGTATATTGGAGTGAAAAAAATGACACCAACAATCATTACGGATATTAAAAGCTATACAATCAAACCCGACCGCCACAATTTATTAGTAGTAAAGGTCGAAACAGATAAAGGCGTCTCCGGCGTCGGCTGCGGCACCTTCCAATTTCGTCCATTGGCAGTTCAAACGGTTGTGGATGAATACTTAAAACCATTACTGATCGGCAGAGATGCCAATCAGATCGAAGACATTTGGCAAGTGATGACGGTCAATTCTTATTGGCGAAATGGTCCGATCACCAATAATGCCATCTCTGGTGTCGATATGGCCTTATGGGATATCAAGGGGAAACTGGCGGATATGCCGCTCTATCAATTACTAGGCGGAAAAGCCCGTACAGCGATTCCCGCTTATACTCATGCCGTAGCGGATAACTTAGACGATCTATATGGCGAAATCGATAAATTTTTAGCTGAAGGCTACCGCTATATTCGCTGCCAGCTTGGTTTTTATGGTGGAAATCCGAGCAATTTAACCACACCCGAAAATCCAATTGATGGTTCTTACTTCGATCAAGAGGAATACATGCAAACTACCTTGAAAATGTTCGCAAGCGTCCAAGATAAATATGGCAGCCAATTCCAAATGCTCCATGATGTCCATGAGCGTCTGCATCCTAATCAAGCGATCAACTTTGCGAAAGCGGCGGAAAAATACAATCTCTTCTTCTTAGAGGATATCCTGCCGCCGAACCAAAATGAATGGCTGGCTCAACTACGCAGCCAATCTACAACACCGATCGCTACTGGCGAGTTGTTCAACAATCCGATGGAATGGAAAGAATTGGTCCGTAATCGCCAAATCGATTATATGCGGGCACATGTCTCACAAATCGGCGGAATCACACCGGCCTTGAAACTGGCTCATTTCTGCGAAGCGATGGGGATTCGAATCGCTTGGCATACGCCATCCGATATTACACCCGTTGGTTTAGCGGTCAATACACATTTGAATATCCACCTGCACAATGCCGCCATCCAAGAAAATATCGATGTACCAGAAAATACTCAGAAGCTCTTTGGCAATATTCCCACACCAGAAAAAGGCTTCTTCTATCCAATTGAACAGAGCGGAATCGGAGTAACCTTCAACGAAGAGTTAGCCCCTGAATATCCGGTTGTCTATCGTCCACATGAATGGACGCAAAGTCGGACTCCTGATGGAACGATCGTGACACCATAAAACAATAAAAAAGGTAAAGTCTGTTGCTGGGACTTTACCTTTTTTTCGAATCAATCGATATTTGCTTGTTAACGATCCATCTCATAATCAAATATCCCACGCTTTTTCACGGGAACATCATACTTCAATTTGTAACTAGTCTCCCCTTTGGCAATTGCCGAATAAATAGCTTCAATTTCTTTTTGCGCATCTTCGTTCGTGGCATACCAGCCTAAAGAATTTAGATTATCGCCCCAAAAAGAATGCGAATCAACACCCAATAATTGAGTCGCCGGATGATAATCCTTTTTTCCAAAGACCTTGGCCAGCTGAAATTTATAATAAGAAGACATCTTTCCATCAATCGTGCTGATGATAGAAATCCGATTGCCTTTTTCCTTTAAAACAATCTTATCGGCCGCCGCATTTTGGTCCTCTCCTAATAAATAATCAAAAGACACATCAAAAAATTTGGCGATGATCGCCAGCTTATTGAAGTCTGGCTGAGCCATTCCATTTTCATATTTCGAAATTGATTGTCTGGATACATCTAATACTTCAGATAATTCTTCTTGAGAAACACCTTTGGCTTTTCTCAATTCTTTTAGTCTTTCACTAAACATATTGCCTCTCCCCCTTATTTCCATCCTCTTTCAAGAGGTCTTTTTTTACAAGAAAGCAATGGTAGAATATTGGCAACTTTAGGTTGCATCGCTGTTAAATCAAGCTTTTAGTCAATCCTTGACCGATGAATCTCGCGATCAAAAGGACGGATGTAGGTTACTGAATAATCAATCGCCACGATACTGCTGTATTCAAAAACCTGCCCATCTTCTAAGATGGCACGGTTGGTAATCTGCATCGCGGGAGTGCCTCGTTTACACAAAAGCAGTTTTGACTGTTCTTTTGAAGTCGTGATTGGATCGTAGCTGGTGATATAATGGGAGATACGAAATCCTTTTTGCTCCACATAATTCTGGATCGAATGCTCCACCACTTCTTGTGACAGGTCCGGGAACATCGCTACTGGCATTTTTGAGATTTCCAGCTGTTCGATCTTGTAATTGACGATCCGAATCCGCTCAAAAGTCCATACTTCATCTCCCTCATTAATTTGAAAAATCTTTTGTTCATCTAAGGTCGCAGGGGATTTTTTTAATTCAACCATTTTCGAATCAATACGATCATAGGGTGTGCGGGTCAAAGAATTGAAAATCAACGGATTCTTCACCCATTTTTCGTGGACAAAAATCCCTGATCCTTGAACGACCCGAACGATCCCAATCTCTTCCAGATTTTTTACCGCCTGCTGGATCGTAAAACGTGAGACACCATAGATTTGTGCCAACTTTCGCTGATTCGGTAATTTTCCGTCTTTGAATTCTTCCTGATAAATTTTGCTTAACAAGTCTTGAACGATGAATTCACGCTTTTTCATGTGTGGCTCCTTTGCCGGATTATTTCTTAATCCCTATCTTAACAAAAGAAGCGGAAATTTTCAGTCGGCTGTTCGATATTCATATACTCACTTTTTTAACTTACGATTGAATTAGACCTCTGCAAGATTTAACTATAAAAAAAGACCCTTCGAAAATCGAAAGGTCATTGACTATTAATAAATTAGTGACAAGAAATCTTCTTTGGTGATGTTTCCGAAGTAATGGGTCAGATCGATTTGATCGACACTTTCTTCTAAGGCTTTCTTCTCGTAACGAGTACCGATCAATTGATTTTCAACATCCTTGATCTCACCTAGTCCAAAGAAGTCGCCGAAGACTTTGGCTTTTTCGATCTCACCATTAGCAACATCTAAGCGAACTTCGATTGAACCGATTGGGAAACGTTTTTGGCGTTCCAAGTTGAATTCTGGTGAACGGCCATAGTTCCAATCCCAATTTTTATAGTATTCTTCAGAGATTTGATTGATTACTTTCCAATCTTGCTCATTCAATTCATGAGTCTTGATTTGATCCACACTGTCGACACCAAAAATCTGTAAGAGAATCGCTTGACGGAATTCTTCGGTAGTCATATTTTGCTTGTCAGCTGGCAAGTAGTCTTTGATATTGGTCACACGAGAACGGATCGATTTGATCCCTTTCGATTCGATCTTGTCTTTTTTAACCTTCAAAGCGTTAACGACTTCATCGATATCGCTGTCGAACATCAAGGTCCCATGAGCAAACATCCGGCCATTCGTTGAATACATCGCATTGCCGGAGAATTTTTTATCATCGATTACTAGGTCATTTCGACCTTTTAATTGCGCACCTTCAATCCCTAGTTTATGAAGTGCTTCAACGATTGGTTCCGTCAATTTTTTAAAATCTCTAAAGGAGTTGCCATCATCCGGCATGATAAAGCTAAAGTTCAAATTGCCAAAGTCGTGATAAACAGCGCCTCCGCCACTCAAGCGGCGAACGACATGAATCCCTTTTTCATCTACGTACTCTTTATTGATTTCTTCGATCGTATTTTGGTTGCGACCGATAATGATCGATGGTTCGTTAATGTAAAAAAGTAAGATCGGCTCATCTAAAGGCATGTTCTGCAATAAATAAGTCTCAATGGCTAAATTTACTCGTGGGTCACGTTCTTTGTCATTTTGTACGTATAGCATGGTTCCAACTCCTATTCGGTTCGAATTTTTCTAACACAAAATTTCAGTAGATCGTCTTTCACATACGATCCTGCTGACTTCGTATTTAAATGTTGAAAACTTTGTGGGGCTGTGCCAGTTCGACAGGAATGCCTGCGCTGGTGGCTTCAGCCTGCTGACGTAATTCTTCTAGGTCGCCGTGTTGCGGCAAATGGGTCAAGACTAATTTTTTTACTGCCGCATTTTTAGCAAATGTACCGGCTTCGCCAGCTGTGAAATGGGCTTTGTGATGTTCGTTACCGTCAAATAAATAGGTGTCGGCTAAAAACAGGTCGGCCTCTTTGGCAAACTGATTGAAGGATTCCAAATAACCAGAATCCCCAGTAAAGACAAAGACTGCTCCAGTCTTTTCTTCCACAAAACGCATGGCATAGCAAGGTACCGGATGAATCGTCTTCATAAACGTAACAAGAAACGGTCCAATTTTCAATTCTTCTGCTTCAAAATAGGCATGGCCTTCGGTAACGCCTTCCATCGTTAAATCATCAAAATGGAAGGTATCTTCCGTGTGACCATAAATCGGCAGAATCGGTTTTGGTGTTTGCGTTGGATACAGCTGCCAATAATATTGCAGCACACCTAGATCCGCAATATGATCGTGATGGTAATGAGTTAGGATTACGGCATCCAAATCCAATGGATCAAGCTCTTTTTCTAATTCCACCAGAGTCGAACTGCCGGCATCCAACAATAAATTAAAGCCATCAGACTGAAGTAAATAGCTGGTGGTTCCTTGCCCTTCATAAGGATAGGCGCCTAAACAACCGAGAACGGTCAATTTCATGCCAATTCCCCCTGCTCGATTTTTTCTTTCAAGGCTTGGTCATAAAAGGCCGCACTTGCAGTATTCACGTAAACCGCTACGAAAAGCAATCCCACGAAGAGAGCGATGAAACCAAGGATATACCAGCCAATGAAAGATAGTTGCAATAAGATATATTTGCCCCAACGATCTTTAATTAACAACCACGCACGCTTGATACAGTCCCCCACGCTTAGATCGGGATAATCAAATTTCACCCAAACAGCGAATTTGAAGAGAATGCTGACGATCGTTACTACCAATAAATAGATCAGCATTAAAATAAAGTACATGGTAAACAATCCAACATTGAACAGCATGCCCATATCGTCCACATTACTGACTACTCCGCCGGATGTGATAAGAGATAAATAGAGGCCGCTGCCAGCTTGAAGCAATAGCGGGATGAAGAAAATCGCTGCTAAGATATACTGTACGATTGTTGCGACGATATTGATCACCATCAACGGTACATAATAGCCTTGTTGAAAGACCACAAAGATTTGTCCTAATTCAGCTCTGCCGCCTCGTACCACATATAAGCTGACGTAATACAGTGCATAACTAAAGGCAAATAAGACTAAGATGCCCAATAAAAATGAAATTCCTACCTGAAGACTGCTGTTATCAGTCATGGTTGAGACATTGCCGATCGCCGCTGTCAGGATTCCGACAATCACGACTAGCCCGATATTGATTCCCCATTGACCGCTTAAACGATCCTTGGCTGTTTGACGATATTCGCTAAGACGCATAACACTCACTTCCCTATTCTGTTAGCTGAACTTTCTGGACTTATTCGATTGGAATGGAAAATGACCGATTCATTCAGCTTTATTGTGTATTTTTTTATTGCAATGCTTCGATTTCTTTCGTTAACTTCTGAATTCTTTGTTCAACTCGTTTTGCTTCGAGCGCAATCGGAACATTCGCATAGTTGAGCCGCTCAAATGTTTTCAATTCTTTTTTTAACAGACTCAGTTCTGTACGTTTCGTATCTATTCTCGTACTCATTCATTCACTGCTCCTTATTTCAAAGGCATGAACAACAGACATAAAATCAATAGCGACTAACGCTGGCTAAACGGTCTAATAGTTCTTGATCTCGCCGACCGTCTCGTAATCTAGACGAGCAACAACTTCAGTGACTAATTTCACTGTATTGAAATAATCCTCTTCATGAATGATCGAGGTATGAGAATGCAGATAACGAACCGGCACTGTGATCGCCAAAGATGGTACACCATCGCGGGTCAAGTGCATTTGTCCGGCATCCGTTCCACCACCGGCAATTACGGTATATTGGAATGGAATTTCCAGTTCTTCCGCTACATCAATCACGAAATCCAATAATTTTTTATGGGGCACCATTGACGCATCGTAGATCAAAATTTGCGGTCCTTTACCAAGGACCGAATCTGCTTCCTTCGGTGTCATTCCCGGTGTATCGCCAGCCGTTCCTGTATCTAGTGCAAAGGCGATATCAGGATTGACGATATGCGAGCTTGTCCGCGCGCCGCGCAAGCCGACCTCTTCTTGAACATCGCTGCCGGCAAACAACACGTTGTGATGTTCTCGTTTAGATAGATTTTCTAACACGCGTAAAGCCACGGCCGTACCGATCCGGTTATCCCACGCTTTCGCCAGTAAAAATTTTGAATCGTTCATCCGTTGATATTGGATATACGGCGTCACCATATCGCCAGGACGAATGCCCCACTCTTTGACTTCATCCGCACTTGTTGCACCGATATCAATAAACATATCTTTGATTTCAAAAGGACGTTTGCGTGCTTCTGGTGTTAATACATGCGGTGGTTTTGATCCGATTACTCCATGAATGATCTTGCCTTTGCGGGTTTTGATCTCCACTTGCTGTGCCAGCATGACTTGATTCCACCAGCCGCCGATCGTTTGAAATTCAAGGAAGCCCTTTTCAGTGATCTTCGTAACCATGAAGCCGACTTCATCTAAATGACCAGAGATAAATACTTTTGGTCCGCCGCCTCCACCGTGCTTGGCAATGACACTGCCTAAGCCGTCAAAGAAAATATCGTCCGCAAAATCATGTGCGTAACTTTTGAAAACCTCTCTGACCTCTTCTTCATTGCCTGCGATTCCTCGCGCTGAAGTTAGGTCAATCAATAATTGCTCTTCCTTTTTATCCACTTTTACTCCTCCTGCTTCGCCTAAAAATAAAAATCCCTTTTAGCTCGAATACCCATCCATAAAAATAATGACTACAATAAATAAAAAAATAGAAAGGGTATCCTTTTTTCTCTAAATTCAGTATACCATTGTCAAAAAATTCTGCGTAGTATGTTGTATAATCACTACGAGGTGATTAAATGGCGCGGGTATTAGCAATTGAATTAACTATGCTGGTAATGATCGAGAATGAATTTGGCGAAATCTTGGTTCAAGATCGCCAGAAAAAAGACTGGCCCGGCTGGACCTTTCCAGGCGGACATGTCGAAAACAATGAAGGCAGTTACGTAGCTGCGGTGCGGGAAATTGAAGAAGAGACAGGATTGACGGTGCAGCCAATCTTGCAAGGGACCGCTGAATGGAACAACCTGACTAAAGAAACGCGTGAGTTGGCTTTTCTCTACACGGCCAAAGTGAACAAGCAAGCCGTTTCCAAAGACCTCTTTTGGGTCAAAAAATCAGAGCTTGAAGCACAAAAACTGGCAGGTACCTTAAATGAGCTGCTGCCGATCTTTTTCGGTGAGGAGCAGCAGATTTATTTTGAAGTATAACTAAAAAAATCGTTCTAGAGGATCAATTCTAGAACGATTTTTTATTGGTTAAGCTCGTGCCTTTTTAAATGAAAAGCCGCCTTTCTCCCGCATAGTGATTAAATGAATCACCCAGAAGACTGCCGCGAAAACCAGCAGCATTCCTGATTGGAAAAGGAATTTATCCATAAATTTCTGATTAAAATCGACGGTCTTGCCGATCAGTTCATTGTTTTGCGCAAACCAATAGGTTGGTGTGAAAGCCGCGATCTTATTGACGATATCTGGTAAAAACTCCCCTGGTACAAAGATCCCGCCGACGAAACAACTTCCCATGATGAAAATATTATTGATACCTGCAATGGCGTCTTCGTTTTGCAAAACACTGGTGATCATGATTGAGAAGCTGATTATCGGTATAAAAAAGGCGACTGTATTCAAAATGAAATAGCCCATCACTTGATCGAAACTGCCCTTCGTGATCACCACCACGAACGCGACAAAGAGTACCCAGCAGAAAACTGCATAAGCCAAATTACCAGTTGAGATTCTGCGAGCTAATTTACGGCGCGAAACAGGTGAACAACTATTCCGTTGTCGTATTTCCTCTCGATTAAACGCTAAATTGACTGCGGCATATCCGCTAAAGATCGACAAGAACATCCCGTATGCTAGTAAGTTGTAAATCTGTCCGCTAACACTTTGCTTTTGCTTTTTATGGTAAGTGGAATCAAAATGAACCTTGCCATCTTTGCTTAACGTCTTCTTGGTCATTTTCAACAATTCTTGTTGATTTTGAGCAGGCATTTGCTTTTGATAGGACAAATAGGTGTTCAGATAATTATTTACCGTCGTATCCACTAACGATTGAGAAAAAGTCGCAGGCCGTGTTTTGCTTGCCAGCTTCACTCGCTCGCCATTGGCTAATTTTTCAGAGAAGTCTTTTGGTATTTCTAAAATGTATTCCACTTCGTCAAAATACAACGCGTCATCTAGACTCTTTTGCGAGGTATCTTTCAGTTTTACGATCGTGTGCTGTTTCCCTAAATAATCCACAAACCCCTTTTCAATCGCGGAGTCGTCTTCTGACAGGATGGCAATCTTTGCACCCGTCAGCTCTTCCGCATCTTTTGTCATCTGCCCGGCATAAAACATGGTAATGATCGCCATGATGATCACGCCAAGTAAAAGACTGCCCTTATTCTTTTTCAGAATTTGCAAAATCGCTCTATAAGTGGTCATATTGCACCTTCCTTTCAAAAGAATAATTTAACAGAATGAACAAGGCCGCAAAGCCTGCCAACCAAGCGAGGTTGTAATAAAACGGTCGCAAGGATTGATAATAAAACAATTGATACAGGCTTTCACTGATCAAATTAACAATATTGATTCGTCCCAGCATAGGCAGATGGACATCGATCCAATATTTAATCGATTGCGAACCCATCATTCCAGCTAAGAAACTCATGATCATCGAAATCGAGATACCGATCGATATCTTCTGTTGGAAATCTAATTTTGAGAATAGATTGCCGATCAACGTGCCAAATGATATAGCGGTAAAAGCCCCAAAGGCACAGACCAGCAGAATGTAATTCCAGTGATCGCCAAACTCGACTTGATACACAAAACGATAAAATAGTAAGATCAAAACAATTTGAACAAAGAATAAAACAAAACTGGCCAGCATATTGGCAAATGATACAAACAGTTTGTTGCGCGGTATCAAACATAAACGCATACCTTCCGGCGATTGATTTGCCTGTTGGTCATTGGCATTGCGTAATCCCCACATGAAACCATACATCACAGTCATTCCCACTAAGGTAAAGAAGTAGAATGATTTCAAGTTAAAATTCCCTGTCCCGTTCCCATCTTTGACGAAGTTCTGCTGCTCCAGTGCTTGGCTGATCGCCTGCGGCTGAACCGTTCCAGAAGCCAATAGGGTTTCAACTTTATCAGTATTTTGTAAATATTGATTCAACAGTTCCTTTAAAACGGTCTGTTGCGTACCGCTTTTACTGACAAATAATTCGATTTTTTTGGCGTTAATCTCAAAATAGCCAGAAATCTTATCATCCGCCAACTGCGCTTTCGCTTCTTGCTCAGTCATTTTTTTACTTTTAAAAATGACTTTCCCATCATCTTTGATTTCTTTTAATACCGTTTCAAATTGATCGGATTTAGTTTGGTCGGTGGAAACAATCCCTACTTTAGATGTCTCCAACCCCATGATCTCATCCAAATTTCCAAAGGCCAAATTGAACAGCAATCCTAAAACGATTGGGAAAGCGAATGTCCAAAAAAGCAGACTCCGATTTCTCAGCAAGACACGAAGCCGGTAAATAAATAAACGAATAAACATGTCGCGTCCTCCCTCCTAGTCTCTCAATTCTTTCCCGGTGATCTCCAAGAAGACATCGTTCAGCGTGGCTTCAAGGGTATGGATATTGGTGTAAGAAATCTTTTCTATTTCAAAATAATTTAGGATCGGCAGCAGCGTTTCCTTCATCGCTTTGGTCGTTACCGTCAGATAAGTCTCGTCATAAACGGCTTCGATCACATTAGACATCTTGCCGATCAGCTGAATCTGTTCCTCACGTAGTCCTGGTGCTTCGATCACCAGCTTCTCATTCTCACGAACCCGATTCTTCAGCTGTTCCTTGGTTCCTTCGGCAATGACCTTGCCCTGATCAATAATCACGATATTGTTGCAAAGGATCTCTACTTCTTCCATATAATGCGTTGTATAAACGATCGTCGCACCTTGGCGATTCAATTCTTTGATACTATCCAAAATCTTATTCCGACTTTGCGGGTCAACGGCAACTGTCGGTTCGTCTAAGAAAATCAATTCCGGTTTATGCACGATCCCGCAGGCAATATTTAGACGCCGTTTTAATCCCCCACTCAGCTGTTTAGGATAAAATTTGCGAAACTCTTCTAAACCAACTAATTGAATCACTTCTTCCACATATTGCTCCCGCTTGGCCTTTTCTTGAATGTAGAGTCCACAAAAATACTGAATATTATCCGTCACATTCAGCTCTTCGAAAAGGGCGATCTCCTGTGGGACGACGCCGATTTTTTGTTTGATATTGTACTTTTCTGGGCCCATCTCTTCCCCAAAAATCTTGATACTGCCGCTATCATAGGACAGCAGCGAAAGAACACAGTTGATCGTGGTGGATTTCCCACTCCCGTTGGGTCCTAACAATCCTAAGATGTCTCCTTTTTCTACTTGTAAATCCAAATGATCTAGTGCCTTAAATTTCCCGTAATGCTTGACCAAATTTTCGATTTTAATCATTTTCTACACTCCTCCTGCTATCAACCTCACACTTTTTAATAAAACTCTTTTGTTTTTTGATTCTTTCTTATACCTGCGTTTATGCTGATTTCCCAGCATAAACACGGTCTCATCTTAAAGATATAGTATAGCCTAATTACTACGACAGATAAAGTAAAATTAAAACAAATTGTCACTATCCTTCAAAAAAAATACATTTTATAAATACAAAACAAATAAAAAAGGAAATAAAAAGAATATCCAGTCATCAGACAACGCCCATCGATCAAAGATGTAGTTGAGAGATTCCTAGATATTCTTATGACTAGCTGCCGTTAATTGGCTTTTTCGAAAAAATGTCTTTCCGCTAAAAACGAAGAAAACTGACGATCAATAGTGTAGCCTTGACCCCAAATTGTTTTGATAGCATTCTCGCTAATGTCTGCCCGTTTGCATTTTTCTTTGATTTTATTAATCAATACAGACATTTGAGACAAATTGGAGTTGGTCGCTCCTGCTCGCCATAAATATTCGCACAGCGTATTGCGAGCGACACATTTGCCGGGAGATTCGTAAAGCGCTTCGATTACTTTTCGTTCATTTTTTGAGAAATTCAGGCGTTCAAACTCGACATTGCTGAAAAATAATTTTTCCGCCTGTTCAAAGTCTTGGCCGACTCGCTGCCGCTCTTGAAATTTTTCTCTTAATTCCTCAATCGTCGCTTCCGTGTGCAGGCTCTCAACCTCCTCAGCTTCTAACTCTTCATGAAGCTGCTCGACTTTTCTTAAAATCGTTATATCATATTTTTTTTGATTGAAAAAGCGGATGGTCTCGACACTTTCCCGCTGCGAAATTGTTTCGCTGATGACCACCGATTCAAAGATATTAAACAGCACCTTTGTATAGAGCGGATTAGTAAAATCGGCGACACTCTGCTGGGTACAAAAAACCTCGTGTCCTAAATACTGCAGCCGTTCCTGCAACTTTTGCTCCGCCGTGATATTCTTTGTTAAAATCAACACTTTCATACAGTCATTCACCTCTTTCTAGCTAGCCTGCTTCTTTCTTTTTCTGCGATACAAAAGAAAGAGCAGTAATACGATTAAAACAGCAGCCCCCACAATCAAATACATCTTTTGGTTTTGTTTTTGCTTGTTTTGTGCTTTCTTCGCTTTACTTTCAACGTATGGCACACGATGTCCGCGGACCAATAAACGATGCGAGTTCACCATATAGGGTGTGCAAGTAATCAACGTCGCGTAATGATTTCAAATTCAGATTTTTACTAACATCCAGAACTGAAACATTGGTGTTATCAAGATTGACTGCTTCCAACTTGGTATTCTTAGTAATGTCAATGCTATTAATACTCGTAGCTGGTGCTTCCAAGGTAATTAAGTTAGTCGCATATTCGATTCCTTTCAGACTGTCCATTCCTGTAAAACGATAATCGAATTTAATCAGAGTAAGCTCGGCCATCATTTCATCGGTTAGTTGATCTTGAGCCTTTCCATACCCGCTCCAACCGCCGCCCTTATCTTGAACGGACATATTGGTTCGCAGATAATGTGCAAATTTCGCATCGATATCCGTCCCTTCGATCAAGAACTTAGCTGCTCTTGGTTTAGGTGATAGCGTATCTGCCTCTTTTTTCGGTTCTTCTTCCGAATCGCTGGTGCTTTGCTCGGATTGTTCCGTTGCTTCGCTTGTCTTTTTGATTTTTTCTTCGCTGCTTATTTTCTCTGGCGGAATTGTCTCACTGCTTGCTGCCGTCTCTTTTTCGACCTTTTTTGTTGAACTAGCTGTCGTTTGATCAGATGACGTAGTTGTTTCCGCAGTAGCGATCAATGGTGCGATGTTTGCCAATACCATCAGCAATAAACACAGCAGTGTTGATAGTTTCCTCTTTTTCATAGTTTCCTCCTTTAGCAAAACTCATTCCTTTACTCCCATCCTTTTTAGTGATTGTTCTATGATTAAGACCCCTTTTTCTTTCAAAGTAATTAAGTAGATCACTCCAAAAAGAATTGAAAAAGCGGCCACAACCCCCAGATTGCTTAAAAAAGCTTTGTAAAATGTTTCATCAAATATTGAGACGGATTCGATCAATCGATTGTTTCTCGCAAACCAATAGACGGGCGTTAAGGATGCAATGTCCTGCACCCCTTTGGATAGGTAATCGATCGGTATTAACAGACCGCTGATAAAACAAATACCGGTAATATAGACATCCTTGATTCCATTCAAAATTTTGGCTTTAGAAAAAATACCGCAGATCATCATCGAGAAGCTGACGATACTGAAATAGAAAAACAAGGTATTTAACAAGTACAAAGGAAGTGATTGCCCATACTGAGAGTAATTAAGAAATAGCGTCAGCAGCGTGAAAACGATCAATAAGAAAAAGGAATAGAGAAAGACTCCTAATGAAAGTTTTGTAAAAAGCTGCTTAGCTGTCAGCCGTCCCTGTAAAATTCTTGCCTGCAGCTCGCGCTGATTAAAGGAAATACTGACGATGCAATAGCCAGAAAAGATCGTGAAGAACAAGCAATAGCCCAGAACATTCACATAGTTGCTGACCTCTACTTTTTTTGGCTTAGTCATTTTTTGTAACCCATCTGTTTTGCTTAACTCATTCACCGTCTGAGTCAATATGCTTTTTGAGTCACTCGCTGTTGTTTGATTTCGCTGATAAACCTGAATAAATTGCCCAACAGCTTTTTCGACATATTCTTTTGCCAGCCGGTTCGCCGTTGCTGTATACGTCAGCTCGATTTCCCGCTGCTGTTTCAAGCTCGCGGAAAAGTTCTGCGGAATCGTTAAGTAGTAATCGATTTCTTCAAAATAGTTCGCTTCGATTGTTTGAGCTTTTCTTGGAATTACTTTGATGTTGGCGTTTTCTTGCAAATAGTCTGTTAATGCAGCACTTTCAGCCGATTGGTCTTGATCCTGAAGACCAAGGCGCATGACCTCTTGCTGCGTTGAGTCACTATCAGGCAGTTCGAAGTGATAGAAAACAGTGACACCCAGCATAATCAGAATGCTGACGATCAATCGATATTTATTTCGGCTGAAGACTTTAAAAATCGCTTGATAAATCGTCATATCATCACTCTTTTCTGACAAAAGTAAGTACTCAGACTAAAAACAATAGTGAGTCCTAACAGATAGACTATATTTTTATAAAAAATGTCAGCCGTAAGAGAATAATTTAGATAAAAGAGACTTTCGCTGACTACGTTGACTAGATTGATCTTGCCTAAAATCTCAGCATTCTGATCAATCCAATTCTTTGCTCCCATTGAATTGAACATCCCGGCTAAACAGCCCATCCAAGTACTCAATGAGATTCCTAGAAAGATCGCCGCCTCCGTTTTGAATCGCCTCATGACTGTTCCTAACAGAGCGCCCAATGACAGGCTCGCGGCTATTGCTGTTATGCAAAGCAGTAATAGCTTTGTAAGAGACATCGTGAATTCGATTTGAAAGATGATCCTGAAGAAACCAATTAATAGTAGAACTTCCGTAAATAAAATAATGAAGGCTGCCGCTATTCGAGTGATCATCGCTTCGGTGTTTGATAAGCGCGAAGCTCTCAGTCTGCTTTGGAGACCCTTTTGTTTCAGATCATTGACCAAGTAGACACCCCAGACCATGCCGTATCCGATCGCCATTCCGATTAAAGTAAAAAAATAAAAATTGCGGTAATTGATTGTTCCTCTGGTTTCTTTTTTTGCCGTAAATGTCAGATTGGCACTTGTTTCATTCGATTGTTTCTCTTGCAGATACTGATCTCTTTCTAGCTTTAATTTTCTTTGGATCATGCCTTGAGCCTTTGTAACAAGTTGGATTGTCTGCGGACCTTCGATCTCAAAGTAACTGATCATTTTTCCCTGCCGCAGATTTTCCTCTGCTTCTTTTCTAGAAACAAACTGAAAATCATAAACAAAATTGGCGGACGTTTCCTTCGCTAGTGCCGTCGTAAAATCATTCGCGGTCATGGAATCTTCGCTCACAATCCCAATCGCATATTCATTGGAGATATCGCCCTGATACGTATTGGTTAGTCCCAAATAGAAAAGCAACCCTAGAAAAATGGGAAAGGCCAATGTCCAAAAGATCAATTCCTTTTGTCTGATCAGCAGCTTTAGACGGGCAGCTAATAAATAGTTAAACAATCTACCCCTCCTTAATCGAAATACCAGTCAATTCAAACAAGATTTCGCTTAATGAACTTTCCTGTATCTCTGGGTTAGAATAATAAATCTCTGCCTGTTCAAAATAATCCATAATTTGAAACAAGCTTTTATTCTTACTATTGACAGTAAACGTAATTTTTTCGGCTTCGTAATGACTGTCTAAAACACCGGGAAGAGCAGATAAGTTTTTAAGATCTTCTTCCGTTAACAATGAGACTTCAAAGAAAATTTTCTCCTTCTCCGTTACCATCCCCCGCAATTGTTTTTGTGTTCCTTCAGCAATCAGATTTCCCTGATTGATAATAATGATGCGATCACAGATTTGTTCAATATTGTCTGCGATGCTGGATGTACATAAAACAGCCTGCTTGCGTTGCTTAAACTGCTTGATCAGATGAATCACTTGTTTTTTATTTTCCATATCTAAACCTAGAAACGGTTCATCGAACAAGATCACCTCTGGTTTATGGACGATACCGCAAGCGATGTTCAGTAATTTCTGCTGATTCTTATCTAGCTTGGCCGCTTGACGATCCTTAATACTTTCCAGACCGGTCAGCTGCAATACGTCGTCTACGTTTTCTTTGCATTTATTTTTGTCATGAATATATAACCGGCAGAAGAAAGCTAAATTTTCCGCGACGGAGAATTCATAAAAGAAAGCCGATTCTTGGGGAATGAGTCCAATTTTATTTTTTAAACTCTTTTCCTGCGAAATTTTTTTATTAAAAAGTTTAATTTCGCCGCGATCGTATTTTTCATTTTCCAAAATGCATTCCAGCAAAGTTGTTTTGCCGCTTCCGCTAGGACCTAATAAAACCACTGTTTCTCCAGCATTTAGGCTCATTTCAAAATGATTCAGCACCATTTTATTGCTGATGCGTTTCGTTAAATTTACAACCTCAATAATTTTCATCTTAAAAACCTTTTGTTTTTCTTTTATTTTTTTAATATAATATGAATATAATGAAATTAATTGTTAATATTTAGCGAAAAAAGTCTAAATCGCCATGACATTTGTCACTTTTTTGGAGGATGTACTGTGAATTACAAACAGATTTTTTATTTCGAATACTCATTTTTGTTAATAACAGGTCTTATTCTGTTAGTTATAAAAGAATCCTTAGTCAGCTCTATCATTTTCTTATTGATCAGTCTGATCGTGATCGCTCCTAGTATCTTTTTCGAAAATGAGCGGAGTCGTTTTATTTCGCTAGTCTCGCTGCTTTTACTTAGCAGTATCTGGCCCAGCTTTTTATTCTTTCTGCCGGGAACACTAAAAATCGCTTTTCAAAGGAAATCAACACTTCTATTGATTGTTTGTTTCCTATTCATTGTTCCGCTATTTATTAGAGAGAGTTTCTCTCCGCTTTTTCAACTGATCATTTTCAGTCTCTCGATGATCGCCATTTTGTTGAACCTTAAGGAACAAAGCAATCGAACGTTAGAAAAGTCTTTGCTTGAGATGCAGGATGAGAGTTGGGAGAAACAAAAATTGCTCGAAAAGAAAAATGCGGAGTTGTTGGATTCTCAGGAAAGCCTGCTTAACCTGCAAATTTCTGAAGAGCGCAATCGCATCGCGCGAGATGTCCATGACAATGTCGGTCATTTCTTATCCAGTGCGATCATCCAAGTCAGTGCGATCGAAACGATTAATCAAAAACAGCAGCTGATTCATCCATTGAGTCAATTGAAATCGACGATCAACGATGGCATGAGCAACATTCGCGAGAGTGTTCATAACCTTCATCACGAGTCGGTCAATTTGGATGAGATCAGCAAGCTGTTGATTCAAGACTTTCATTTTTGTCCGGTAGAATTTACGGGAGAAATTCCTCGTGATCTCTCAAATCAGCAAAACAAAGTATTATTGATGGTGCTGAAAGAAGCACTCTCAAATATCATGAAACACAGTCAGGCGAGCTTTGTTTCAATCAGCTTTGAGCGCTTAACTGCTTTTTACCGCATTGAAATAAAGAATGATGGGGTGATCGCAACTAATAATCAGACAGGTTCGGGGATTGGTATTATGAATATGCGGCAACGAATGAATGAAGTGGGCGGAAAATTAAGTATAAATACACATGAAGATACTTTTTCATTGATTATCTTTTTATCGAAGGAGGAAAATATATGATTCGAGTCGCTGTCGTAGACGATGACCGTTTAGTAACGGAATCATTGTCAACGATTTTAGAATCAACGGGGGAAATAAAAGTGGTGGGCAGTGCTTACTCTGCGAATGAGGCGGTTTCTCTTTACCTAAAAGAAAAACCGGATGTCTTACTAACCGATATTCGAATGGGGGAAAACACCGGGATCGACGCCGCCAAAGAAATTTTTAAGCACCATCCAGAGTCAGCAATTCTTTTATTGACGACCTTTTCTGATGATAATTATATTCGCGAAGCCTTATCGATCGGGATCAAGGGGTATCTGATCAAGCAAGATTTGGCCTCGATCTTACCGGCAATCAAGGCCGTAAATAATGGACAATCGGTTTTTGGAACAGAAATCGTTGGCAAGCTAAATACCTTTTTGAGAGAAGGCCGTTCTGCCTTCAATGAACATGAATACCCGCTCTCAGAAAGAGAACGATCCATCCTGCTGCAAGTTGCCAATGGCAAGAACAACAAGGAAATCGCCAAAGAATTATTTCTAAGTGAAGGAACCGTACGAAACAATATCAGTCAGCTGCTGGAGAAATTGGAAGTTCGCGACCGCACCCAGCTGGCGATCTTCTACTACAAAAACTACCAGCAGCCAGTTTGACAGCAAAAATAACCTAGGGAGACAGCTCTCCTTAGGTTATTTTGTTTGTAAGTAATTAACACGAGCCAAAAATTAGTCACTTAAATGGAAAATGGTCTGCTATCACTGTTTCCATTTATTAATCAGATCTTGTACATAGGCTTGTTTATTCGTAAGCGGCCTATGCCGTTGCTTGGTACTTTTCGGCGGATCGGCAAGCCCGATAGTATTGGATTCTTTTGGTAGTTGTCCTTGAATTCGGGTCTGTGGGTGCGGGACAACAGAACTGGACGTAATTCCAGCGAGTCGACGTTGAATTTCTGCCTGCTCGATTGGCGGCTCCTCCTCTTCCTCCACAAAGACCACACGAATATCCGCTAAACTCCTCACTTCTGGTCGGACCACTTGAACCAATGCCAATACTTCCGCTTCACTCAATTTACTTGGATCAACACCTGCTGGCGCAATGATCTTTAATGTCTCAACAGTTGTTTCCTCCGCTTCAGAAATTTGAGCAGACTCCTTCACTGTTTCTTCTTGCTGTGCAACTTCCTGCAAGACTTCTTCCTCAAACGTATCCTTCGTTCCTGGGCGAGCGACTTTGACAAATTTTACAAAGCGGCGTACGCCATCCGCTTTTTTGAAAATGCTCAACATCGTTAGAATTTCTAAGATTTCAGCGACTTCGGCTTTTGTGCGTGTTTCGTCCGCATCTCGGATCGTCAGTGTATGTTTTTTGCCAGTGGCATCTTCAAAAACGGATACTAAACGCAGATCAAGCTCAGAATGCTTGCATGCTCTCGTTCCTGGCGTATCCAAAAGCTTTTTATATAAACGAGTTTCCTCAGAAAAACGATAGTATTCCTTCTTATTGCTAAATAGACGTTCAATGACTTTCTCCCATTGTCCGCCTTTTTCAAAATAATCTTTGAAATAACTACAATACTTGCGCAGCACATCGCTTGGCGCCGCGGTCATGAACAAATCACAAACTAACTCTCTGCATAAGAACGAATAGTCACCGCAAATTAACGCATTCCGCAACATGACCACAACCAGATACTCAATTACCGATGCCGTATCTTTTGTGTGTTGGAAATAGCTGATGATTTTTTGCTCTAATGTAGTGCTTTTCATACTGAATAGCTGTCTTTGAGTTAATGGTTCTGTCTGCGCTTTTACTTTCATGTCGTCCGCTCCTTTTATTTATGCACACGCTTTCTTTTATTCACAAAAACAGCATACCGTTAAACCTTAAAAATGGCGAGTTTTATATTTAACGTTGGAGATCACTAAATGTTCATGTACCCATTTTATGTGTTTTTCTTAATAATAATGAGTAAATTAAAATAACTAACAAAAATAATACAAGCTCAACTAATAATTATTCTATCTGACTCTTGCTATAAAAAAAAGAACAGTATTCGATCATTAAAAATCGAAATACTGTTCCTTTTCGTGTTTGTGAAACGTCACTTTCACGCTTCTTATTTTAGTTAAAAATCCAAGGTAAAAGACAAGATTTTGTTTCTATCGACTACTTACTTAATCTCACCCGGATTCATTTCTTGCCATTCTTTGCTTAAGAAATATTGGTTGTTGATTTGGTAATTTTCTGCTTGAGATTTGCGATCCTTCAAGAATGGGGCAACTTTTTGATCAGCCGCTAACCAGCCTTTCCAACCTAAGTGGATCGTATCTTGCATAAAGTATGGTGTATTCTGCTGATTGGTATAATCAGCAATATTCGTAAAGCCTTGAGACGTTAATTGATACTTGATCTTGTTAGAGAACTGTTGCAGCATCTCGTCTGAAAGTCCGGTAAATTTCGCCCAACGACCATTCACTGGCGGAATAATAAAGAGCGCATCCGTATGTTCTTTGGCTAGTTGATCCAGTGCCAATTGGAAATCAGAAAATTCTGGTGAATAACGATAATCCCAATTTTTTTGTGAATCAGCTAAAAGATTCATATGCGGTTTGATCCGTTGTTTGTAGAATCGTTGTTGTATCCCAAACTCATTTCCTTCGGTCGCCCGCTTGCCTGAGCGATTGGCCAACGTATTCAACTCATGCTGATCGTAGTTTTCAGGTAAAGCCGACACGTTTTTATCGATCGCATCTTGTTTACTGATCATACCGATCGTACTGAATAATTCGTCTTCTCGTTCCAGCATATTCAATTTCAATTTGCTGAAGGTGATATCGGTTTTGTCTGGCAATTGACCATCCATTACTGCATCCAGCATTCGTTCTAAACGTTCATCTTTTTTTACTACACCATAATGAGTCAAGCGATGCGCCAAATACTGATCACTTGCTTGAACTTTTTTCAAATTTAACAGCCAATTCAAGGTTTGTTCGGGAGAATAATACGCGTCAAAGTAATCTCGTTTGATCCCCTGTTTAACGAACCATTGCGGAGAAATGATGAAAACTACTTTCCGATCTTTCAGCTCATTTCCCAACGACTGCATCATCATAAATTGAGTCAGTGATTGCGTTCCTGGCGCCCCCATCAAGAAGGGAGTATAGCCGCGGTCATATTTTTCTGCTAAGACCGATGGATGAAACGGACTGATCCGGCTCAATTCAGAAGAGCCAAAGAACGGTACATAGTTGTCGGTACTTAGAGCTTCCTTTGTAATACTGTTTCCTCGTAAAACGTTTCCCGCCATCGAACTTGAAGCAGCTTTGATCAGCTTCGGATCATTGCTGTTGATTTTGAATGGTGAGAAAAACAGAAGAACCAATAAGACCGTCGCCAAAAGAATCGGCCCAAAGATACCGAAAAGTTTCTTTTTCATTAAGCTTGCAAAGCCTTCACTTGTTCAATGATTTTATTGGGTGTATTCCATTGAGCACGGTCAAACTCTGAAACTGGAACTTGTACGCCTAATTGTCCTTCGATCTCAACTAATAGTTGAACCGTTGCTAAAGAGTCCATCAATCCTTCTTCAAACAAATCTACATCGGGATTGTCTCTTACTTCATCTGTACCTGTGATATCTTCTAAAATACTAAATAATGTGTCTTCCATGTTAATCGCTCCATTTCGTTTTTTGTTTAATTTATTAGTTGATAAAAGCTAAATCATTTTTCTTGTTTTAGTGCGTAAAGGCTAGCTCATTTTATAGTATTCATTTTTTCAAAAACCTAAAAAATGAGTTTTTTTTCGTACGCATACCATCCAGCTAAACGGTTCACGCCTCGTACTTTTTTAAAGCATTACATCAGCTTGAACTTTAGCAAACTGTGAAAAGCTGGACTGGCAAATATATTATGGAACCATAATTTATCCAAGAAGCCTGAGAAGATCAAAAAGCTCAAGCAGACAGCGTTGAAGGTTAAGAAGATCGCCAACGCATGGGTAAATTTATTTGATGGCAGTTGTTTCTTATGTTTTTTCTTGAAGCGCAGCCACGCGTCGGTCAAACAAATCAAAGCCGCGTGGTAGAAACCGTACAAGATATAATACCAAGTCAACCCGTGCCAAACGCCCATGATCAGGAATAAGGCGAAGTAGCCGACATTTGAGGCCACGATCCGGCTCTTGAAGGTTTTCTTTTTGATCAAAGTGAACATCAAACGCATATAGATGTAATCACGGAACCAGAAAGACAAGGTCATGTGCCAGCGATTCCAGAATTCTTTGATGTTCCAGGATAAGAACGGCTTGTTGAAGTTTGGCGGTGTTTCGTACCCCATCAACTTGCTGGTACCAACAGCGAACAAACTATACCCGGCAAAGTCGAAGAACAAATACATGCTGTAAACATACATGTAGCCGACTAGCCCCCATGAGAGACCGCCGTTATGCATCGCAATGCGATCCACAATTGGCAGCAGGACTTGACCAAAATAATAGCCGATCACGAATTTGTATAAGAAACCGACGAAAATATCGTGAACACCAGAACCTAGCAGATCTACATATTTTTCTGGGGTTGGCGGTTCATTCAAGTCTTTTTCAAAGCGGCGGTAACGATCGATCGGACCAGATGAGATCGTTGGGAAGAACAGCAGGAACTTAATGTAATTCAACGGGCTGTATTCCTTGATCATACCGTCGCGCATTTCCATGATGATCTGAACGGATTTGAAGGTCAAATATGAAATTCCTAAAAAGCCGACGATCGAGTTTTGTCCATCGAGAAACGGTGTTACCTTCACAAGAATCAGCGGTACGATACTTAAGAAAACCGCGAGGTAAAAAATGTTCGCTTGATTCTTGTTTTGACGATAGTGGTGATAGCACCAAACCAAAATACTTTGGAAAATCACGTAGCCGATCAATGCTAATCCTTGGCGATAATCTTTCCCGCCAAAGGAGATAAATAGAAAGAACAGTGTGATCAGTGATTGATACCAATTGATTCGTTTGCCGCGAATCAGCAAACTCAAAATCAATGGCACCAATGTCACGAATAGAATGACAAAGTAAATTGGCGATGCATAAGGTACCATATGAGGGATCAGCATCAACTATTCACCTCATTGATTAGTCTCTTGCGATCGATCTTGCCATTCGCGGTCAGCGGCAATTGATCTACATAAACAAATTTTTGCGGAATCATGTAATCCATGACGCCTTCTGACAGCTCTTCCTTAATGGCCTTTGTCAGTTGATAAGCCTTTTCAAAGTCATTTTCATTAGCAACGACATACGCAACTAATTGTTGGACCTTGTGCTCTTGATACTTCGGAACAACAGTCGCTTGTTTCACATAAGATACCTTTTCCAAATGGTGATCGATATCTTCCAATTCGATCCGGAAGCCATGTAATTTGACTTGGAAATCGATTCGTCCTTCATAAAGCAGCAACCCATCCGCTTGTAAACGGCCAGCGTCTCCGGTGTGATAGGCAGGAACCCCATCGATCTCGAAGAAAGCCGCGGCAGTTTTCTCTGGATTGTTCATATAGCCTTTTGAAACACTTGGACCCTTGATGATGATTTCGCCGGCTTCACCGGCCGCTGCTTCTTGGTCTTCATCGTAAATCAAGACTTCAGTGTCTTCTTTGATATAACCGATTGGTACCCGATCATATTTTGCTAAGACATCTTGTGTTACTTCGATTTGTGTCATCGCAACCGTTGCTTCGGTTGGGCCATAAGTATTGAAGACTTTGGCATTTGGGAAGCGTCGCAATAATTCCTCCGCCGTTTTGCGCGGAAGCTCTTCCCCGCAGAATTGGAAAATCTTTAGTGACGGAACATGTTCGCCGTCGAATGTTTTTTCCATCAAACAGATGTCCATGAAAGAAGGAGTCGAAACCCAGACTTCCAACGCTAGATTCGGCAAGAAGCTGAATAATTTCTTGAAATCATTGATTACCGCTTTTTCCATCGGAACCAACGTCCCGCCGCTGCACAATGCGGGATAAACACTCATTACTGATAGATCGAATGAATACGGTGCTTGCGATAAGAATCGCATCCCTGATTCGATTCCAAAATCCTTCAAATCCCAATTAGTGAAGCTTAATAGATTTTTGTGGCTGATTTGAACACCCTTTGGTACGCCGGTCGTCCCAGAAGTAAAGATAATATAGAACGTCTCATCATCTGTAACTGGCTGCAAGTCTTTTTGTGCTTGCTGCGTAGTAAAGATTTGTGCTAATTCTGTCGGTGCCACGACTGGAATCTCTGCCGTAATTTCTTCCGGCCAAGGCAAAACACTCAAAATCATCGCCGGTTTTGCCACCTCTAAGATCAATTGAATCCGATCTAACGGTGTATTCGATTCAATCGGAATATACGCATGCCCGCTTTTAGCTGCCCCGATGAAGCTGGCGATCATTTCAAATTCCAGCTCGCCGAAGACTACGATCGGTGTTTTGGCTGTCGTATTTTGGTTTAAGTACTGTGCTAAATTATCTGACCACTGACGCAGTGTTTGATAATTGAATTGTTCTGTTTCTGATTGATACGCAATGGCATCAGGCTTGTCACTGGCCCATTGATCAATTGCTGTAATGATATTTTGCATAACTAACTATCCCCCGTTCAGTACAAGAACGTACCCTTAATTTCACTAAAATTCGTTATAGATAAAATTGCCGCCTTGAATGCTCTTATAATGGTATAAGTAAATCAGAATCAAAAGAACAGCAAAGTAGAACACCGTCTTTCCAATAAAACTTAACCAATAACGAGTAGCGGGACGCTTAAAAAAATCTTTCATCTTAGTGCCCTCTCCCTTTTATTTAGTGCAATTATAGTTCGTTGTAAAAAAATTTACCATTTTATACCCTTACATATAACGTTTTCAAACGAACAGTTTTGTCACATCTAATAATCCTAACCGTGAAAAAGCCCTCAATGCTATGAGACGCAAGCGTTACAAGGTTCGACCAGCTTTTTTGCCTAATTATTCCATTCGGAAAAAATCGTCAAAAAATGTAAAAAGGAGCGGCATGGATTTTTAAACCATGCCGCTCCTCTTACCTATAATATTTTCTTCTGATACACACATGTTACCCAATAGAATAGCGCATAGACGATCAGCATCAAGCCGCAGAAGAGATAAACAAAACCATAATTGGCATTTTTTGCGATGTGAGAGAATACCGAGATTGCCAGCATACTGTGAATCAACGCTAAAATCGCTGGGATGAAGAACACCACTCGATTCTCATGATTGATTTCGCGGTAAATGGCTTTATCGGGAATTCCCATTTGCCGCAGCAACCCATATTTTTTCCGTTTCTGCTTGAATTCCGAAAGCTGCCGCAACGTAACCATACTGGCCGTCGTAATGATGAAAGTGGTCGTTACGAAGGTCACTACGAATAGGATCAAACCGAGACTGCTGCGTGTCGATCGATAATTTTCCTGATGCGACGTATATTCTGATCGATAAATCGTCGATCCATCCTTTTTAGGTCCTTCTCCTGCTGTGATCTCCCCGACGATCTGTTTATTCTTCCATGATAGATCATAATGAATCGGATAATCCCAATCCCCCTTAAGATTTTGACGAATCAGATGATTCAATTTGTTCTCATTCTGAGGGGCAACGTCAATCGCTTCGATCGTATAGGAAAGCCCAGGTGTTTCATTAAAAATTTCATCCGAAACAACGATCATTCCGGTTCCATACCGCAGGCTCATATCACCAAAGAAGTTCGGATGCGTTCTTTGCACCGTCAGCTTGCCTTGTTTTAAATAAATACTCTTGCTGTAACGGGTGTAATCATTAAAGTAGCGCTGGTACGAACTCAAAACAACGGCCGAACGAGCAGACTTTAATTGAATATCCTCCAATGTAGGATTTATCTTTTGAAAGGCACGATAATCCGAGATAGAAACCATGTCCATAATTTCCGGTTGCGAATTCGTCCCTTCACCCGAAATTTCGACATTTTGTTTTCCCGGTACTGCTTTGAAGTGAAGTGATTGCCGCTGATACGGTGCCACGCTTTGCAATTTTGGTGCAAGCTTTTCATAACTTTGCCGTGTGATCATTAATGAAGTCGGGGCAATCTCGTTTACCGAACGCATTTCCAGCGAGGCGACCGCTGCCATCCCACCTAAAAATGCTAAAGCCAACCCTAAGGCGACTGTAATGGACCCGAAGAAGCGCCATTCACTAAAAAGCCGCAGCTGCCATTCACTTCTTGATAATATACCAAGATTTTTGTTTAAGCGTTTGGGGCGGTAAGAATTGTACCAGCGTAATGTAAAGGCAAAGAACAAATAGCTGCCGATCACACATAGCACAAAAATGAGACCCATCAGCAACGCATTTCCTTGAAACAGGCCAAAATAATCACTGGCTTTGCGGGCAAGAATAATATAGGTGATCGCCATTAGCCAACCGCTCAGTAAAAATAGTGCACCAATCGAGCCAAAAACCTTCTGCCACAATGGAATCTTCATAGCCTGAATCTTACGCAGTCGAAGTTTTTTTAAATGTGAGAACTTAGAACCCGATACCAGCCATAAAATCTGAAAAGAAACTACCGCCAGAATAAACAGAATAACTAACCCGGTTGCCAGGATCGCATCTGTTGAGAAAAAGAAGTGAACCTTCAGCGGCAGATCCATTGCTTTGACAAGAATCATACTAAAGAGCTTTGACAGCAAAACACCCAAACTAATGCCTACCGCAAAAGAAAAAATCCCAATGAACAGAATCTCTAAAATAAACCACAGACAGATCTGATAGTAATTTAAGCCATATAAATGAAAGATGCTGATGTCCTTGCGGCGATTTTCAATAAAAAAGCGGTTCGTATTGACCATAAAAAACAGCAAGATCACGACCACCGCAAAACTGCCGAAGCCCAACATCCCAACCAACTGAGTATTCTTGCCGGCACTGCGGATCAGCGGCTGCTCATAGGTCATCGCTGTGAAGGAATAATAAACCATTACCGCAAAAATCAGACTGAAGAAAAAGATCAAATAGTTCGACAGTTGTTTTTTAAAGCCGCGCCAAATGATGCTAATCAGCATTGGCCTTCCCTCCTCCGCCGATCGTTGCCTGCATATCGATAACTTTTTCAAAGAAATCTTTACGAGAAGAACGCCGCACGATTTCAGAGAAGAAACGTCCGTCTTTAATAAACAAGACCCGATTACAATAACTGGCAGTGTATGGATCATGCGTTACCATCAGAATCGTCGTCTCTTCATGCAGATTGACTTCGTCCAAGTAATTCAAAAACTCCGTTGCCGCCTTCGAATCCAATGACCCCGTCGGTTCGTCCGCAAAAAGAACCTTGGGCCGGCTGATCAATGCCCGCGCAGCCGCGGTACGCTGCTGCTGTCCAATCGATATTTCTTCCGGATAGCGATCCAAAATCCGATCGATTTTTAAAATTCTCGTCAAACGAGCTACCCGTTCTGCAATCTCGTCATTTGAAAGCTTGCTGACTGCCAGCGGCAAAATAATGTTGTCCTTCACAGTCAAACTATCGACCAGATTGAAATCTTGAAAAATGAAACCCAGATTTTCTCGTCGGAAATCAGTCAGCCTATTTTCACGCATCTGAGTAATATCCGATCCGGCAATTTTTACAGACCCCATCGTGGGTAACAAGATCGTCGAAAGAATATTCATCAAAGTCGTTTTTCCGGCTCCGCTCGGCCCCATGATACCGACAAACTCGCCCTTTTCTACAGAGAAGTTCAGATCGTTCAGGACCTTCACTTTATTGTTTCGCGAACCATAACTTTTACTTAGATGCTGGACGTTGATAATTTTCTCCATGTGGTCCTCCTATCTCGGATTCAAAGATTTATTTTTGATACTCCGCACATGCTGCAAATTCCGGCAGATATTCTTAAGTGAACGCCTGCGCAAAGAATGAATTTTTCTGAGTTAAAAATTTAAAGGAAATCCTTTTTTTGTATCCAAATTTTTTTCTTTTATGGTATCATAGTTGAGTCGGATTCTTATGTGAAACGACCTTCAATAATCTTACATTTTTTTCACTTTTCTGGAAAAATATTTTTAAGTTATTTTATCTTATTTGGAAGCTTGCCCTTATCAGCTTTCTTTTATCTTTCAGTAAACCAGCACACTATATATAGTGTGTTTTTCTTTTTTGCCGAAAAATAAGTACCATATATCGTTGCAACCACATCAGAAATACTATATGATTGATAATGAACTTTAAAGGAAATGGAGTGTTTGTAATGATGGAAATCCATACTAAGGATTCGTTAATTAACGAATATCAGCCGTCGCTAAAAAATATTAAGGTCGTAAAACGTGATGGTCGTCACACAGCGTTTGATGATCAAAAAATTTATGATGCCTTGATCAAAGCAGAAACTAAAATTAAGGGATCAATCGACCCATTGGCTCATGAACGTATCCAATCAATCGTTGAACGGGTAGATGCAGAAATTTCAGAACGTTTCACCAGCGACATTAAAATTTATGAAATCCAAAACATCGTGGAGCATATCCTATTAGAACACAATGAATATGGATTGGCTGAGGAATATATCAATTACCGGACACGTCGTGATTTCCAACGCAGCAAAGCAACTGATATCAACTTTACGATTGGGAAATTGATCAATAAGGATCAAACCGTCGTTAATGAAAATGCGAATAAGGATAGTGATGTTTTTAACACACAGCGTGATTTGACCGCCGGAATCGTCGGTAAATCCATCGGGTTAAAAATGTTGCCGCCGCATGTCGCAAATGCCCATCAAAAAGGCGACATCCATTATCATGATTTGGACTACCATCCATATACACCAATGACTAACTGCTGTTTGATCGATTTCAAAGGGATGCTAAACGACGGTTTTAAAATCGGGAATGCCGAAGTAGAAAGCCCTAAATCAATTCAAACTGCGACTGCACAGATTTCTCAGATCATCGCGAATGTGGCATCAAGCCAATACGGCGGCTGTTCTGCGGATCGTACGGACGAACTATTAGCTCCTTTTGCGCGCCTAAATTACGATAAACACTTAAAGGACGCTGAAGAATGGATCGATAATCCTGAAAAACAAAAAGCTTTCGCTAAACAAAAAACACGTAAAGATATTTACGATGCGATGCAAAGTTTAGAATACGAAATCAACACATTGTTCACTTCAAATGGTCAAACACCGTTCACCTCTTTAGGTTTCGGTCTTGGCACGGATTGGTTCGAACGTGAAATCCAAAAAGCGATTTTACAAATTCGGATTGAAGGACTAGGCAGTGAAAAACGGACAGCGATCTTCCCTAAACTAATCTTTACCTTACGTCGCGGTACAAACCTAGAACCAACAGATCCAAACTACGACATCAAAGAATTAGCGTTAGAATGTGCAACTAAACGGATGTATCCGGATATTTTGAATTACGATAAATTGATTGATTTAACTGGAAGCTTCAAAGTACCAATGGGCTGTCGCTCATTCCTACAAGGCTGGAAAGATGAAAATGGCGAAGAAGTTAACGCGGGCCGTATGAACCTTGGGGTTGTTACCTTGAACTTACCGCGGATCGCTTTAGAAGCAGCCGGGAACAAAGAAAAATTCTGGTCATTGTTGGAAGAACGCCTGCAAATCGCTAAAGACGCGTTGGTTTTCCGGATCGATCGTTGTAAAGAAGCAACTCCGGCGAATGCGCCGATCCTTTATCAATACGGGGCTTTCGGCAAACGTTTGAATCGGACGGATTCAGTCAACGAACTATTCAAAAACAAACGGGCAACGATTTCTTTAGGCTATATCGGTCTTTACGAAGTGGCTAGTGCCTTTTACGGCGGCGAATGGGAGAATAACCCAGAAGCCAAAGAATTTACTATCGACATCATGAAAGACTTAAAGGAACATGCGGATACTTGGGGCAACGAATACGGCTATCACTTCAGTGTTTATTCAACACCAAGCGAAAGTTTGACTGACCGTTTCTGCCGTTTAGATACAGAACGTTTTGGGATTGTTGAAAACATTACGGACAAAGACTACTATACAAATAGTTTCCATTACGATGTTCGTAAAAACCCAACACCGTTTGAAAAATTGGACTTCGAAAAAGATTATCCTAAATATTGTTCCGGCGGTTTCATTCATTACTGCGAATACCCTGTCCTTCAACAAAATCCAAAATCATTGGAAGCTGTTTGGGATTACGGCTATGACCGCATCGGTTACTTAGGCACCAATACACCGATCGATCACTGTTATGAATGCGGCTTTGAAGGAGATTTCAAACCAACTAAACTTGGCTTTGAATGTCCGCAATGCGGCAACCACGATCCAAAAACGTGTGACGTTGTTAAACGGACTTGCGGCTACTTAGGAAATCCTCAAGCACGTCCAATGGTTCATGGTCGTCACGAAGAAATCGCTTCGCGCGTAAAACACATGAAATAAAAAAGACTTCACGAATCCGCTCAACTTTTTGTAAAGCGTGTTGGTAAAGCCAAACAGAAATACGATTGACAGGGACGGCGCTCTTTGCCGCTCCCTGTTTTACTTGAAAGGTGAAAAATATGCGTAATCCTAAACCAAAAGAATGGCTGGCAAGTGATTTGAGCCAGCAATATATCGCCGACTATAAACCCTTTAACTTTGTCGATGGTGAAGGTGTCCGCAATAGTTTATATGTCAGCGGCTGCCCCTTTGCTTGCGAAGGCTGCTTCAACGCCGCGGCGCAAAACTTCCATTACGGCAAACCTTTTACTCAAGAAATAGAAGATCAGCTGATTGCTGATACTGCCCACGATTATGTCCAAGGAATCACCCTCTTGGGCGGCGAACCCTTTTTGAATACCCAAGTCTGCTTACGAGTGATCGATCGGATTCATGCGGAGTTCGGCGACAGCAAAGACATCTGGTCTTGGAGCGGCTACACCTTCGAAGAGCTGCTGCAGGACAGCGAAGATAAGCTTGAAATGTTGAGTAAGATCGACATTCTCGTTGATGGCCGCTTTGAAATTAGCCAAAAGAACCTGATGCTGCAATTCCGCGGCAGTGCCAACCAACGGATCATTGATGTTAAAAAATCTTTAGCCCAAGGTGAAGTCGTCATCTGGGAAAACCTGCATGATTCAGAAAAAGCTTTTGAACAAATCAAAAAGAGCGATCTAATTTGATCGCTCTTCCCATAATGGCAGTACAATATTTTCATAGGCAACGGGATCTAGATTGGTCAAGGTAATACCTACCAAGCGGATCCCTTTTTCTACGCCGCCGATCTCCTCCCAAATCAAACTCGCTTGAGAAAACATTTCTTCCTTCTTTTCTATGTAATAAGGCAACGTCACACGCCGAGTTACCGTCGTGTAATCAGCATAACGAATCTTGACCACAACAGTCTTACCATGCTTCTGCACCCGCTTCAACGAACCTTCAACTTTCTCCGCCAACTGCCGCAGCTGACTCAATACCTCATCCTCTGTCGATAACGGCCGGCCATACGTATGTTCTTTGCCGACAGATTTCCGCTCACGCGTGATATTCACTGGTGAATCATGAATCCCGCGAACCTTTCGGTATAAAGAATACCCCATCTTGCCAAACTCTTGAATCAAAAACATTTCACTTTTATCATACAGATCCGCTCCGGTAAAAATCCCCAAATCATTCATTTTCGGTACGGTCTTCTTTCCGATACCATGAAATTTTTCAATGGGCAGACGCTTCAAGAAAATGACGGCTTCATCTGGTGAAATCAATGTCATCCCCTGCGGCTTTTGATAATCCGAGGCTAGTTTAGCTAAAAATTTATTGTAGCTGACACCAGCGGAACACGTCAGCTGCAGCTCTTGCCAAATATCCTGTTGGATCAAGCGAGCGATTTTTATTGCTGAACGAGCATCAATTTTATTTTGCGTCACATCAAGATACGCCTCATCAATAGAGACCGGCTCGATAATATCCGTATAGCGATGAAAAATTTCACGCACCTGCTTTGAGACCGCGCTATATTTTTCATGATCGCCAGGTTTAAAAATTGCCTGGGGACACAATTCATAGGCCTTTTGCGCACTCATCGCCGAATGAATCCCATAGATTCGCGCTTTGTAATTGGCCGTTGTCACCACGCCTTTGCCGCCAGTATCTGAAGGGTGGCGAGCAATCACTAAAGGATGCTTCGCCAGCTCTGGATCATCACGTTCTTCGACTGATGCAAAAAAAGCATCCATATCAATATGAATAATTTTTCTAGACGTATCATTTTTCAAAGGAAAAACCAACTCAGCCATCCTGCTCTCTCCCCTCTAACTAGTAGTCATTTCTCTCTTTCATTATAACCGAACATCTGTTCACAGACAATTATTCATGCCGAAAGTAAGAGGATTTTAAGAAGGCTGAAGCAATTATAAAGATCTTGCGATTTGAGCAGCTCGCAGCTAGCTCGCTAGTAGTGTGAGAATTTTTCTAGTCACGCTAATTGAGGTAAGTTCGACAGCTAGTTCATCTTAAGGGATTCATTTTTCTAACGAAAAATGAGTTCTATCTTCACTGCGCATACGATTCAACTATATATCTTGTAAATTTAATATATCTGAATAACTAAGATATCTTCTCATACATGAGCAAACTGCAAAAAGTTGAACTCGCAGCTAACTCACTAGCAATGTGAGAATTTTGCTTCGACAAAATTCTTATAGTTTTCGTACGCATATCATTTTTCTAATCACGCGAATTGTAGAGCTATTTAAAGCTAGTTCAGTTTAAGGGATTCATTTTTCTACCGAAAAATGAGTTCTATCTTCACTGCGCATACGATTCAACTATACATCTTGTAAATTTAATATATCTGAATAACTAAGATATCTTCTCATACATGAGCAAACTGCGAAAGTTGAACTCGCAAAAATAGACAGTTTGCACTGTCTATCGTTCGATCAGATTCACTTTTCGGATCATTAGCTTGTCGGCGGAGCCGCGTTGGAATTCTTGCGGTTCGCCATGGATTTCTGCATAAATGACTTTGTTGTGTTCGCGGCGACGTAGTTGATAGATAATTTTTCCAGTATCCTCCAACTCTTTCATCATTTCTGTGACACCGCCGAATCCGGTTTTTTTAGTGATAAAGCCGGTCGCAACCATGCGTTCATCTAAGTACCGCGCAGAAATAACTGACCCTTTGGCTAGTGTCGTTCTTAATGCGGTTGCTAGTTCTTCCAACTCTTCGGGAACTGGTAATTCTCGTTCCACTGGCTGGTACAAGGTGTCTCGCAATGTATTTAGTTCTTCCACCAATGCTTCATATTGTTCTTTTGTCAGCATCACACCGGCAATTTTTTCACGGTTGAAAATATAAACCCCGGTCTCGGCTTTACGAGCTTGAGCAAAAACATCCATAGGTGATTTTTTTACTTCTGTAATCGAAGATGTCGGAACATCTAATTTTCGTAATCCCACTCTGCTCTCCTCCTACTTCATATTAATGTAATTCAGTTTTTTCATTGGAAAAAACCAAATTCTGTTTTTATCCACATACCTTTTTACTAATCAACAAAAGTAGAAAGTGAAACTAGTAAACTGGCATCCCCAATGTAGTCTTCACCATTATAGCATAACCTTTCTTGAAGCAAAATCTACACCTTAGATTCCTTCATGAGAAGAAAAATATGCCTGATAGCCTTCTTGAATCACTAAAGAAGTTTTTAAATTAGGATTCAACGATAACGCTGTTTTGTAGCTGACATGAAGAATATTTTTCAATGCAACCGCCAAATCATCTACCCGGCAATTACTTAGTACAGGCAGTCTTCGTTTCAGTTCCTTGCCTAGAAAATAAAAGTGGGGTGGAATGGCGTCCTGCTTCCATTTTAGATTGAAGAATGTAACTGGAAGACCTTGATGAATTCCAAAAAATAATTCGAATAATTGAGCCGTCGCTATTTTTTTCATCAGATGTATTTCCCACGATCGTGTCTCTTCTATAATCGAAATCACCTGTTGAATCTCTTGATAAATAATCGTTTGATGCTTTTGATGTGAATGATAAAAATCTGAGCGGGCACGAAAATGATAACGAATATAGTCGGAGAAAAAGAATTCAACAAACTCCGTCTGCAGACCAAATTCATTCGTAAATGCCGTTACCATCTCCTGATCGGGAAATAGATTCTCTGTTACTGGAAAAGCTGCCCGTTCTGCGTAGTACTCATCCAACTGCTGATAAAGCTCCTGTTCATCAAAATAGTAGAAATCTCTCAAATAGCGCAATTGTAACAGGAAAATTATCGTTGGCTCTCCTCTCAAACTGCCTGTTCGCCGATTGGCTGAAAGGTTTAAACAAATCAACTGCCTGTTCAATTGCCTCAACTTTGTATAATTTATTTTTTCAGGTCCCAAATCCCAAAGATATCGACGAAAAAGCTGAAAATGCGGGTCCTCAAATAAAATTTTTCGACAAAGTTCTAGATAACTTGTTTCATAACGCCAATCGATTCGCCAATAGTTGTCCTTTGTCACATATTTCTTTCGCTGCAATTCATCTAGATATCGTAAAATGGTTCTTCTGCTCACCTTGGTCTGTTTGGCCAACTCAGCTACCGTGTAGCGTTCCTTTTTTAATAATTCAATCAACTGCAAATGCCGTTGACACTTTTTCATTGTTATAAATCGCCAGATCATACGTGGAATCCTCTTTTCTGCTCATCGCAATTTCCTCTAATTCAAAAATAGCACAAGTTAACAGAAAGTTTTTTCTCAATTTTTTACCGAAAAAAAAAACGTCTGAATATATCAGACGTTTAAAGTCATCGCATTGATCGCTACAATGATCGTACTTAAGGACATTAAAATCGCGCCAACTGCTGGGCTTAAAAGGATTCCAATCGGTGCTAAGACGCCGGCAGCTAATGGAATTGCCAAAATATTATAGCCTGCTCCCCACCATAGATTTTGAATCATTTTACGGTGCGTTCTTTTCGCTAACCGAACAAATTTCAAAATATCCTGCAAGTTGCTGTTGGTTAAGACGACATCGGCCGAATCAATCGCGATATCCGTTCCAGCACCAATCGCCATTCCGATAGACGCTCTGGCTAACGCTGGTGCATCGTTGATTCCATCGCCGACCATCATTACCTTTTTCCCTTTATCGGTATAGTCTTTGATGATTTTTTCTTTATCATCCGGCAATAGTTCGCTGTAAAACTCCGTGATATTCAAATAATTTGCGACTGCTTTTGCCGCCTCTTGATTGTCCCCGGTCAGCATCACAGGTTCAATCCCAGCATCACGCAAGTTCTTGATAAAGTCTTGGGCTTGATCCTTTAACGTATCACCCATTGCGAAGAAGGCAATTAATTGATCATCAACTAATAGGAAGGAAATCGTATTGCCTTGTGCTTGATAATCCTTTAATTTTTCTTGATCAAAGTTTAATCCACGTTTTTCGATCTCTTTTTGATTGGCTAAAATCACTGTATGACCTTCAACTGTTCCGCTTACACCGATTCCCTTTAAGGTCGAAACATCTTGGGCTTGATAAGCATCGATCGCTTCAGTTTTTAAGTAGTTCATGACGCCGACAGCCAATGGATGATTGGTTTGTGCTTCCAAACCACCAATATATTTCAAGGCATCAGCTTTGTCCATGTCAGCCAAAACTTCCACACCAGTCACGGTAAACTTGCCTTCAGTCAATGTTCCGGTCTTATCAAGGAACACATAATCCAATTGATTTCCTTGTTCCAATGCTTGGCGGCTCTTCAACAGCAAACCATTTTTAGCCGCTAAAGAAGTAGAACGCGCGATAACTAATGGAATCGCTAGTCCCAAGGCATGCGGACAAGCAATCACGAAGACTGTTACCATTCGATCCAATGCTTGCGGCAGATCCGCCACGATCAGCCAAGCGATAAAGGTTAAAATACCGGCAGCCAATGCAATATAGAACAGCCATTTCGCTACTTTATCCGAAATTGATTCTAATTTTGATTTTTCCTGTTGGGCTTCTTTTACCATCGTCATAACTTTGGCTAAATAGCCGTCTTCACCAGTGCCTGTAACCTTTAACTGAATAGTGCCATCACCATTGACGGAACCTCCGATGACAGAATCACCAACCGCTTTCTGGACACCTTTTGATTCGCCAGTCACCGCTGATTCGTCTACGATCGTCGAACCATCGGTAATCTCGCCATCCGTCGGCATCTTATCGCCTGCACGAACGAGTAATAAATCGCCACGATGGATTTCCTGCAATTTGACTTGTTTAGTAGAACCATCTGCTTCAATCTTATTAACTTCATCAGGCAATAATTCGGCCAGCTTCTTCAATGCGTTACTAGCATTTGAAACGGCGTTCATTTCCACCCAATGTCCCAGCAGCATGATCACAATCAAGGTTGCCAATTCCCAGAAGAAATCCATCACATGTTCATGGGGATTCACTTTGTTAGCAATAAATGAATACAAACTATAAATATAGGCGACCGAGATCCCCATTGCGATTAAGGTCATCATCGCCGGGCTCTTCATTTTCAATTCCATTTTGGCGCCGCTCAAAAATGGCTGACCACCATAGATGAAAAGAATCGTCGCTAAAACCAATACGAGCCATTCAGAACCCGGAAAAGTAAATTGGAAAGGCAGTTGCATCCCCATCATCGGTGAAAGAACGATGATCGGGATCGACAAAACAAGCGAGAGCCAAAACTTCTGTTTGAAATTTCCCATATGCATCGAATGATCCATACCTCCATGATCCATCTCATGATGATCATGCCCGTTCATTCCGTGATTCATATCGTGATGGTCGTGTCCGCTCATTTCATGATGTTCATGCTGAGAGTGATCCATCTCCATCGATTCATCCATTTGTTCTCCTTGCTTCATTACAAACGCCTCCTAATTCATTTTGATACAATTCACTTTTCTTCCGTAAAAGAAAAGAGTGAGCTTACAATTTTTTCTGATTTAAGCTGAGCGAGTTCAGCAATACACTGACCGAACTAAAAGCCATCGCGCCACCGGCAATGATTGGATTCAAGAAACCGAATGCGGCAAATGGAATTCCGATCACATTGTATAAAAATGCCCAGAATAAATTTTGTTTGATTTTTCTTAGTGTGAGTTTGGATAAACGAATACTTTTTTCAACCGACAAGAGATCGCTGTTCATCAACGTAATGTCCGCTGTCTCCATCGCAATATCCGTTCCACTGCCCATCGCGATGCCGATATCCGCTAAAGCTAGTGCTGGTGCATCATTGATTCCGTCACCAACCATACCTACGGATTCGCCGTTGGCTTGTAGCTCTTTAACAACTTGTGCTTTATCCTCAGGTAAGACTTCCGCAACAATATCTGATGCTTGCAGTCCAACTTGTGCGCCTATATAACGGGCAGTCTGGGGATTGTCGCCAGTCAGCATCTTCACCTTAAGCCCTAACTGATGCAAGGCTTCGATTGCCGCTTTAGAAGATTGCTTGACTTGATCCGTTACCGAGATCAATGCAAGAACATTTACTTGGTCGGTCAAAAACATCACTGTTTTCCCCTCTGCTTCTAACGCTAACACACGTTCCTCAGCAAATGAAATTTTTCGCTCTTTCAAGCCGCGCTTTGAGCCAACAAAGTATTGCTTGCCTTCAATCATCCCGGTGACACCTTGTCCGGTTAAACTTTCAAAATTTTCAACAGGCAAAATATCGGCCTGATCTTTCCCATATTGATAGATCGCTTTGGCCAAAGGATGTTCTGAATGCTGTTCCAAACTCGTCAAGTAAGCCAAAGCCTGCGGATCAAATGCCTCAAAATCCGCCACCACTGGTTTTCCTTCTGTGATCGTGCCGGTTTTATCCAATACGACCGTTGTCAAATGAGCAATTTTTTCTAACGCTCCGCCGCCTTTGATCAAAATACCCGACTTAGCACCCAAACCAGTTCCTACCATAATAGCTGTTGGTGTCGCTAAACCTAATGCGCACGGACAGGCAATCACTAGAACAGAAACACTATGAACGATCGCTTGCTGCCAGTCGCCGGTCAATAACCCGGTCGCGATCAAGGTAATCAAAGCGATCCCTAAAACCGTCGGTACAAAGATCTTTGAGATTTTATCCGCGATTTGTTGAATCGGTGCCTTTTCTCCTTGCGCATCTTCTACCATTCGAATGATCCGTGAAAGAACCGTCATGCTGCCGACTTGTGTCGCGTTGAATTGAATACTGCCGGTCGTGTTGACCGTTCCGCCAAAAACTTGATCCTCGACATTTTTGTCTACTGGCAAACTCTCGCCTGTCAACATACTCTCGTCAATCGTCGTCTGTCCACTAAAAATCTTTCCGTCGACAGGAATCTGTTCTCCTGGACGAACCCGCAAAAGATCGCCAACCTGCACGTCTTCGATTGGTACTTGCTTTTCTTCACCCGCAAGAATAACTGTCGCTGTTTTGGCTTGCAGACTCATCAATTGTTTGATAGCATCACTGGTTTTTGTTTTAGCCTTTTGCTCTAAATACTTGCCCAACAAAATCAACGTAATGATCATGCCGCTGCTTTCAAAATATAAGTCCGAATTGTGAGGATTGAAAAAGCCGTTATAAACACTTAATGCGAAAGCCGCTGATGTTCCCATTGCTACCAAAACATCCATATTCGGTGCTTTCGTTTTCAATGCATGATAGGCACCACGATAGAACCGCAGCCCGACACCAAACTGCACAGGTGTAACTAGAATCAGTTGTACAAGCGGTATGTGAATGAAGTGAACCCAGCCCGCATGACTGCCTAACAACATCGCAATCATGGCGATCATCAATGGTGCGGTTAAAATAGCACTCAAAATCAAGTCGCGTTTCATCCTTTTAAGATAGGCTGCTTTTTCTTGTTCGATTTTTTGCTTATGTTCCTCATCAAAGAGAATCGCACCATAACCGATTGCTTCGACCCGTTGGATCAAATTATCCGCAGTAAGAGACTCATCAAACTGAACCGTAGCCTTTTCTGTCGCTAAGTTGACATTGGCTTCCAACACGCCGTCAGTCGCTTTGAGTTCCTTTTCCACCCGCGCTGAACAGTTGGCACAGGTCATGCCGGTGATCGCGAATGTTTCTACTGTTGCCTCTGCCAATTAAATCACCTCAGTTTCATACCCTGCTTCGGTCACTGCCGCTGCAATTTGGTCTGCTGATACTTTTGCTTCATCGAATTTCACGACACCATTGTTTTTCTTCAAATTGATTTTCACTTTATCGATTCCGTCCAATTGACCGATCGCTTTCTCTACGTTTGCCACACAGTGGTTACAGCTCATTCCGTTGATTGCAAATTGTTTTTTCATGTTATTCCGCCCCTTAATATTTTTTATTTATGATGATTGCATTCACATTGACCGGGAATACAATTACATTCGATTGTTTCAACTGTCTTCTTATTAACTAGTTGCTCTTTGATCAATTCCACATCTGCATCCGTCAACGCTGCTTCAGCTACCAACTCCGCGATTGTTTCTCCGATCCGTTTGGCACAAATGTGAGAAAATAAATTCTCCGTTGCACTTTTGACTGTTTCGCCTTCACTGATCGCAGGATAATAAATATATTTTTTCCCGGACTGCTCTGTTCGAACGGCTTCCTTTTTTACCAAGCGGCCCAACAGTGTTTTGATCGTCGCCGGTTTCCAGTCCATCGTTTGTCCCAAAATATTGATAATTTCTTGTGCGGTAGTGGACTCTTGTGTCCAGATTACCCGCATGACTTCCCATTCCGAATCACTGATCTTGATTGGCGTAATTGTCATCGACATCTTCTTCACCTCTTTCGTTTACATTTGTAATCTACATTTTTAAGTTTACAGTTGTAATCATCATTCGTCAACCAATATGGTCAATAAATTGTCTATTTCTTTTAAAAGGTCATTTTTCCATAGGCGGTGAAACAAAAAAGGACCTGCGGCAAGCCTTGCCGCAAATCCTTTTCATTACTATTTTATTCTTAAGCAACGCATCGCATTCAAGACTGCGATCACTGTCACGCCGACATCAGCAAAGACAGCCGCGTACATCGTAGCAAATCCTAATGCACCTAGAATCAATACTAAAACTTTCACACCGATTGCAAAGACGATATTTTGTTTAACGATCCCCATTGTTTTACGAGCAATTCCAATCGCTACTGGAATTTTAGCAGGCTGGTCGTCCATAATCACCACGTCAGCCGCTTCAATCGCAGCATCGGAACCAAGTCCGCCCATAGCGATTCCGACATCTGCTCGTGCCAATACTGGGGCATCGTTCATGCCATCGCCAACAAATGCGGTTTTCTGTCCGCCTTTTAATTCATCCTCTAAATGAGTGACCTTATCCTCCGGCAGCAATTCACTGTACACTTGATCGATCCCGATTTTCTTGCCTATGGCATCGGCGATTCCGCGATTGTCTCCTGTCAGCATCACTGTTCGTTTGACACCAAGATTTTTCACCTCCGTCAAAGCATCAGCGACATGATCTTTCAACTCGTCAGCGATCACTAAATGGCCGATATATTTTCCATCCATTGCCACATAGACGATCGTTCCTATCTCATTGACCGCTTGGAATGGAATGTCATATTTAGCTAACAGTTTTTCATTTCCGACTAAGAAATGATGCCCTTCAATTTCAACAGAAATCCCAAATCCAGCAATTTCTTCTAGTTGACTGACTGCCGACAACGGTTGATCTACATAGTTAACGATCGATTGCGCGATCGGATGACTGGAACTTTGTTCTGCACTAGCTACATAACGTAGAAAATCATTTTGGTCGATTGTTGTTTCAACCTTCTGAACTTCAAAGACGCCCTTTGTCAACGTTCCTGTTTTATCGAAGACCAAGGTTTCCACATTGGCTAAGGTTTCAATATAGTTGCTTCCTTTAATCAACACACCTGCTTTGCTTGCACCGCCGATCCCGCCGAAGAAGCTCAACGGAACAGAAATAACCAAGGCACAAGGGCATGAGATCACTAAGAAAGTCAAAGCCCGGTAGACCCAATCATAGAATGGTTCGCCAGTTACAAGCGGCGGAACAACTGCTAACAAGACGGCCAACCCAACAACGATCGGCGTATAGTAACGAGCAAAACTAGTGATAAAGTTTTCAGCCGGCGCTTTCTTACTGCTGGCATTTTCGACTAAATCTAAAATCTTGCTGACGGTTGATTCACCAAAAGTGGTTGTGACTTCAACGGTTAATTGACCGCTTTGATTAATGAAGCCGCTAAGAATCTGCTCATCTGGATGAATACTGCGAGGAACGGATTCACCAGTTAATGCCGAGGTATCCAGCATCGAGTTTCCTTCTTTAACGATTCCGTCCAACGGAACCTTCTCACCTGGCTTAATCAAAATGCGATCGCCGACGTTGATCGTTTCCGGCGCAACCTTCTTAACTTCGCCGTTTTGAATCAAGTTGGCTGAATCGGGCCGAATGGCTAATAAGGAACTAATAGATTTTCTCGATTTCGCCACTGCGTAATCTTGGAAGAATTCACCAACTTGATAAAACAGCATCACGGCTACGGCCTCTGGATATTCCCCAATCGCAATCGCTCCTACCGTCGCAATCGCCATCAAAAAGTTTTCATCGAAGATCTCCCCATGAAAAATATTGGTAATGGCGGTCTTCAATACGTCGTAACCAATCCATAAGTACAAAATCAAATACGCGATCATTTTCCATGGCATTGCCGGTGTAAAGATAGCCAGCAGCCCTAACGCGATAATTGCCACTGCAATCTGAATGATCTTGCCTTTCGAGCTTTCTTCCACTTTCTCTGTCTGGACACTATTGACTTCAACATCTGGTTCCAATTTATTCACGATCTCTTTCGCTTCGCCGCTGATTCGTTCAATTTCCTTTTCTGGTGCGACGATCGTGAGCTTGGTGCTCATAAAATCGACCTGTGCTTGCTCCACACCTTTGATTTGTTGGACCGAACGTTCAATTTTGGCTGCGCAATTCGCGCAATCTAACCCATCTAACCGATATACTTTTTCCATGAGATACCCTTCTCTCTAAATTACATATGAATGTTTCTTCATGTATATTATATATGAATGGTCACTCATGTGTCAAGTATAAAAAGAAAGCTTTTTCAAAAAAATATGGTCGGGAAAACGTTGATTTAAAAGGCTTCGCTAAATAATATAAAATTTAATTCAAAAAAGTGTTGACAACTAGACCGCCGGTCGGTAATATAAGGGTATAGAAAGCGACCGACAGTCGGTTTAGAGAAAGGAGAGAAGATATGCGCATCGTAAAAGAGCATGATGAACGAAGAAATGAAATTATCACTACTGCCGAAGAATTTTTTTTAACCAAGGGATTCAATAAAACGACCATCAATGATATTTTGAAACGAGTCGGCATCGCCAAAGGGACCTTCTATCATTATTTCGTTTCTAAAGAAGAAGTGCTAGACGCGGTCATCGGTCAAATCATCGATCAAGAAATCTTACGAGTGAAAGAAATTCAAAAATCAGATGTCCCAGCATTAGAGAAACTGATTGTCTTCCTTTCCCAAGATAATTCAAAAGATGAACGCAAAGAAGAAATCGTCGACAAATTTCAAATGCCAGAAAACGCCTTAATGAAACAGCGAGCGTTGGAAGGAACGATCAACCAAGTTTGTCCCCTCCTAGCAGAAATTATTGAAGAAGGAAAACACCAAGGCGAATTTAGAACCGAGTATCCGCTTGAAAGCATTCAGTTCTTGATTGCAGGGATTCAAACAATGTTTGATACAACTGAAAATTTATCCGCTGAAACAATTCAAAACAGAGTTCTTGCTGCTACCGACCTGATTTTTAAAGTGCTCGACATTAATCCAAGCGTCCATCCCTATGACCAAACAAGATCACAATTACAAACAATTTTTAACTCATAACTCAACTGCATCTGTTGAGTTTAACTATTAAACTAAAATAGACCGACAGTCGGTCAAGAAAAGAGGAAAACATCATGAACAACACACAAACAATCAAAACTTTAGTCGGACAAACAAACGAAAGCATTCAAACAGTAGAAAGCATCTTACAAAGCTATGAAAACTATTGCGATAAGAACATTACCCGCTACTCGAAAAAACATTTAGCAGCAATCACAGATTTTATCGCCAACGAAACACGTTTACCTGAAGAAACCTGTACAAAAGTAATGACCCAGTTCTTTGGCTTAGTGAAAAGTGAAATCGAAGGAAAATTTTTTAACTAATCGAACCTAAAAAAAATACAAACTCTAAAGGAGAAATTTAAAATGAAAAAAATTACTATTATCGCATTGGCACTAATCACTCTAGGTGCAACTTCTCAAATCGTCGAAAAGAATATCGACAAAGAAGAAGTAAAAACTGTTGTTACTACCAACCTCAAAGAACATGACGAAAAAGACAACGACATTGATTTTGGCCATGACAACGATGACGAACATACTTTAGCCGAAAAAATCGGATTTTAATTTAGGAGGATATTTAAAATGAAAAAACTTACTATTATCGCATTGGCATTAATCACTCTGGGAGCAACTTCTCAAATCGTCGAAAAGAATATCGACAAAGAAGAAGTAAAAACTGTTGTTACTACTAATCTCAAGGAAACTGACGAAGGCAATGAACAGATTTATTTTCAACATGATGACGACAAGCACAGTTCTTTAATAGAGAAAATTGGATTTTAAAAGCAAAAAAACGCCGAGACGATGCTCGGCGTTTTTGAATTCATTGCAATTATGGATAAATACGGTTTAACAAACGTGGGAATGGAATAGCCTCACGGACATGATCGATCCCTGAGATAAAGGTAATCGTCCGTTCAAGTCCTAAACCAAAGCCTGAATGCGGCACAGTCCCATATTTACGCAAGTCTAAGTACCACGAATATTCTTCTTCATTCAAGCCTGCTTCACGAATTTGTTCCAACAAGTAATCATAATCCGTCGCACGTTCTGACCCGCCAATGATTTCACCATAACCTTCAGGTGCGATCAAATCGGCACAGATCACTACATCCTCACGGGTTGGATGTGGTTTCATGTAGAATGGTTTGATTGCTTTTGGATAATTCAAGATGAAGACTGGACGATCAAATGAGTTAGCGATAAAGGTTTCATGCGGCGAACCAAAATCATCGCCCCATTCAATGTCGTCAAAATCGTTTTTCTTCAACAGTTCGATCGCGTCATCATAAGAGATTCGCGGATAAGGAAGTTTTGTATAGTTTTTCAAAATTTCTTTATCACGACCTAATACATCTAAGGCGTAATCGCAATTATCAAGAACACTTTGCACTAAATAAGCAACATATTGTTCCTGAACTTCCAAACTATCCTCCTGATGCATGAAGGCCATTTCTGGTTCAATCATCCAAAACTCGATCAAATGACGACGTGTCTTTGATTTTTCAGCTCGGAAAGTTGGCCCAAAGGAGAAAACTTTGCCTAAAGCCATAGCTGCCGCTTCCATATATAATTGACCACTTTGAGAAAGATAAGCTTTTTGATCGAAATAATTTGTTTCAAATAAATCACTTGTTCCTTCAGGTGCTGAACCTGTTAGAATCGGCGGATCAATTTTCACAAAGCCATTATTATTGAAGAATTCGTAAGTCGCACGAATCACTTCGTTACGAATCAACATAATCGCGTGTTGTTGAGAAGAACGCAACCATAAATGGCGATGATCCATCAAGAAATCAACCCCGTGTTCCTTCGGTGTAATTGGATAATCATGACTTTCACCGATTACTTCAATGTCGGTTACACCCAACTCATAACCGAATTTTGAACGTGTGTCTTCACGGATTTCTCCAGTTACGATGATTGATGTTTCTTGTGTCAATTCTTTTGCTAAATGAAAGATTTCTTCTGATACTTCACTTTTGACAACAACTGCTTGGAAATAAGCTGTTCCATCACGTAATTGTAAAAATGAGATCTTTCCGCTTGAACGCTTATTAGCCACCCAAGCACCGATTTTTACTGTTTCGCCAACATGATTCTTGGCATCAATGATTTGAATTTGTTCCACAAATGTCTCTCCTAACTTATTTATCCCGAATTGATGTCTTACTTCTTACTATTTTCAATAAAGCGGCGAATCCGCACGACTGCTTCTTCCAAGTCTTCCATGCTGGCTGAATAACTCATCCGCACACTATCAGCTGATCCGAACCCTTCGCCTGTTACTAAAGCAACATGTTCCTGAGCTAACAAATCGTTCACCCAAGTCGTCACATTGTCGTACCCGCCCATTTCCATCGCTTCCGCGATATTTGGAAACAGGTAGAAGGCGCCCTGAGGTTTTTTCAATTTGAAACCAGGTAAATCAGCAACTTTTGGATAGATTGTATTCAGCCGTTCTTCAAAGGCCTGACGCATTTTTTCCGCAGTCTCTTGTTCACCAGCTAAAGCTTCCACAGCCGCTACTTGGCTGACCGACGTCGGATTGCTTGTCGCTTGAGAAGCGATCGATGTCATTCCGCCAATAATCTCAGCATTCCCAATCGCATAACCGATTCGCCAACCGGTCATAGAATAGGTTTTTGATACTCCGTTGATGATCACTGTTTGATGGAAAATCTCGTCAGATAAAGAAGCAATATGCGGCGCTTCGTTCCCATTATAAACAAGATGATCATAAATATCATCTGAGACAATCAGCAAATCATGACGAACCGCCCATTCACCAATTTCCCGCAATTCATTTTCTGTATAAATCATTCCCGTTGGATTTGATGGTGAATTAATGATGATTGCTTTTGTTTTTTCTGTTCGTGCATCTTCCAACTGGTCAACCGTGATCTTATAGTCGTTGCTTTGAGCCCCCGTAATGAAGACGGGATTGCCTTGTGCTAATTTGACTTGCTCTCCGTAGCTGACCCAATAAGGAACAGGAATGATCACTTCATCCCCCGCATCCAAAATCGTTTGGAATAACGTATACAACGCAAATTTCGCACCGCTGGTCACGATGATGTTTTTGGGTTCAACCGTTAGATCATAGTTTTTCTTGGTAAAATCAACGATCGCTGTCTTCAATTCTGGTGTACCGCCAGAAGCAGTATAAAAGCTGACCTTGCCGCTCTTGATCCCATCAATCGCTGCCTGCTCGATATTTTCCGGCGTAGTAAAATCCGGTTCTCCGACAGTCAAACTGATGACATCTAATCCTTGGGCTTTCAACTCTTTGGCTTTGGCGGTCGCTGCTAAAGTGACGGACGGTTCTAAGTTTGTTACACGCTCTGATAATTTCATAACTGATAACTCCCCTACCAAGATTTTTTAGATTTTTTTGATGACCTTAATCGTCTTGCCGTCATTAAATGCCAGCAAGTAATAATAAATCGTCCCTTGATCGTCTTTTGCGGTAATCTCCCATGTTGTTTGATCACGGTAAATTCCTAAATTCGCTTTTTCAAAAATAAGATCTGGGTTGTCGCTTTCAAAACGTTTTTCTGCCTGCTGTTCAGTCAGACCATCTTTTTGGTTTAAAACACGGATTTTCTCTCCCGATTTTGGAACAATTACAATAATTTGTTCGCCAGTGTTATTTTCACCAGTGACGGTAAAGTAAGTCTTTTCACGATTGAACCAATAAAACTGATCCACCGTTTTTAAATCGGCATATTTCTCTGCCATTTGAACAGCTTCTCTTTTGGCTTGATGCATCGGACGATTCGAACGGATGAAAATCATGGTCGCTGCCACGATAATAATCAGTAGAAAAGCCACGATTCCTAATAGCCAACGATTGAGTTTCTGTTGTCTTGCACTATTCGTATCCAAAATCATACTCCTCTCAGACAAGCTACATTATACCAAAAGAAGGGACTTCCCTCATTAATTCTCTACACTTTTGTCAGAATTTAAAAATTGATCCGTCTCCGCTAAAATTTCTTCCAGCGGCAATTGTTTGATCGGCAATTCTTTTGGCAATGCCTTACGCAGCTTTTCACCATATTTAGCAGTGATAAAGCGTTGATCTAATAGGAGCATGACGCCCTTATCCTTTTCTGAACGAATCAAACGGCCCAACGCTTGGCGCAAACGCAGCGCGGCATGGGGAACAGCTTCTTGGAAAAAGGGATTAATCCCTTCAGATGCCAAAAAGTCATTCCGTGCTTTCACCTGCAGCCGTTGCGGATTTTCAAACGGAAGTCGAGTGACAATCAAAATCTGCAAGATCTCACCCGGCAAATCGATCCCTTCCCAAAAACTGTCAGCCCCAAATAAAAGTGCATCTTTGGATAATAAGAATCGTTTCAGCAATTTCTCACGACTGCCGCCGATTCCCTGTGCCAAGACTTCTCTTCCTTGATTTAACAAGGGGACACGTACCCGTTGGTAGACACGATTCAAAATATCATGGGACGTAAACAAGACTAAAATCGGTCGTTGCTGCTTCTCCGCCATTTTTTGAACAACGTTTGCAACATATTGCGCATAATGGTCCGGCGAAGTCGACTGAATGCTGATACTGTTCGTCGGCAAATACAAACGCGCTTGCTCCGCGTAATCATACGGACTGCTGATGATCTTCAAAGCCGTTTCCGGAATTCCCCAGCGTTTCGCAAAATAGTGTCGGTCGCTGCCGATCTTTAACGTTCCGCCTAAATAAAGAATCTGTTGATAGCGTTCGTACCACGTCGTTTCACGAATTAGCGAAGCCTCTAAATCCTGGACTTGGAATGTTTTACGTTTCGCATTGAACCAGTGAATATAACGCGCATCCCAACGCTCACTAAACAGTTCAAACGCGGTTTGCTGCTGAGCCAAATTATCTAATAATGCTTGCAGATTGCCCCATTCGGCTTGCTCCTTAATACCGAATGTTTCTTTATAAATCGTAAAGTACGTTTGCAGCTGTTCACCTAACGTCAAGGCATCTTGATACAATCGTCCGATCCGCTGTAAAACCTGTTCACCAGCTAATGACAATTGATCAATCATCTCTTTTGTAATCAAACGATCCTCTTCAGCAGGATATTCTTCCTTGAAAATTTGATAAAAATCAGTCAAATCTTCATCCAACTCTTGCAACACATCTTGTAAAATTTCAAGAACATGTACCGTCTGCTGGTCTTTTTGAACCAAAACCTGCCAATCTGCAAACTTTTGATTATCCTGCAGCTGATGAAAAGCTCGTTGAACTGCTAGAAGATTAAACTGTTGCGTACTGATTTTTTCTAATACTCGATTTAAGTGATGCGCCTCATCAATAATCAAGTAAGGACTTTTCGGCAATTGCGGAAATTTCCGTTGATCCTCTTGTGCCAAATAAGCATGATTCGTGACGATCAAATTACTCTGTGCCAATTTTTCTTGACGATGCCGAATAAAATCTACGCTAAAAAAGGGACTCTTAGGATTCAACGTATGCGTGCCTAAATGAGCCACTTCATGCCAAAAAGCATGCTTCAAGCTTGTCATATTCAACTCATCGAAGTCGCCGGTCTCGGTCTGAGTTAACCAAACAAGTACCGCCATCTGATAAAAAGTATATTGCTTTTGTTCAGACTGCTTTTCAAAACTTTGATAGAAACGCTCCAAATCAATATAATGCCGACTGCTTTTCATCACTACAGCTTGCAGCGGATGATCCAATAAACGATTGATTAACGGCAAATCGTGATTCAAAATCTGTTCTTGCAGCAGCAGTGAAACCGTACTGACCACCAACGGCTTTTCCGGTGTCGCCAGAAAACTCATTGGCAGCAAATACCCCAGCGTCTTGCCAATGCCTGTCGCAGCCTCTACCAAAACATTTTTGTCATCCTTCTTGTTGAAAAAATCATAGACTAGATTCATCAATCGAGCTTGCTCTTTACGAAAGTCTAATTCGTTATGGTAGACCTTTTCCTTTGCTTTGCGAGAACGCGGATAAGCCTTCGTCCCAAAATAATTCTCAGAAAAGAGCGGAACATTTTTTTTGCGCAAAGCCAAGCCATGTATAATAACTAGACCTTTTGATAATGGCTGGGGATCGGCTTGCATCTCTACCAAACAGTCTTGCAAATACTCTTTCGTTTGAAAAGCCATTTGATCAGCTACACCAATAATTTTTTTCAGTGTAATGATTGGCAACTCTTTTATCTTTGATTCTAAGTGCAATAGCAGCTGCGCCGTCACATCCGCATCACTATCAGCTTGATGCGGATTTTCATGTACCAAATTCAATTCCTCCGCCAAATCTCTCAAACGAAAACTCAAGGAGGTTGGCATGAACACTTGTGCCAGTTCTACTGTATCAATACCAGGAATAGTTAGCGGAGGCATGCCGCAACGCTCCAGCTCATTACTCAAAAAGGGATAGTCAAAGTGTATATTGTGGGCCACAAAGATCGTGTCTGCCAATAAATTAGAGATCGTCTGAGCCACATCTTCAAAATAAGGGGCCTTTCGAATTCGCTGATTGCTAATCCCAGTCAGCGTCTGAATCTGCGCCGGAATATTTTGATCGGGGTTGATATCTGTCGAAAAATGCGTCACAATTCTGCCTTCTTCGATCAGTACACAGCCAAATTGAATGATTCGATCCGTCTTCGGATCTGTACCAGTCGTTTCGATATCAACAACCGCATAATTTTTCTTCACATTCGCCCCTCCTTCCTCTAGTTTTGCAAAAAAATTTGCACCTAACTCATAGAGTACGGATTTCCTTTTCCACAAGTCGCGCCTTCATTTTCGAGAATACTATTTCAATCAAAATGTATACCTGACAAAGCGTGAGGAGAAATCAGAAAACTCGCATCCTTCCTCACGCATTATATCTGAATAATACCACTTTCTACAAGGAAGTTCTTAGTTTAAAACGTTTCCAATAAAACTTGAACAACAAAAAAGCCAGATGCTTTCGCACCTGGCTGAAAATTCGACTAATTAAGCTTTGTTAACGTTTGTAGCTTGAGGTCCACGTTGACCGTCTTCTACGTCGAAAGTCACTGCTTGACCTTCTTCTAAAGTTTTGAAGCCGTCGCCTTGGATTGCTGAGAAATGTACGAATACGTCGTTTCCGTTTTCAGCAGTGATAAATCCATAACCTTTTTCTGAGTTAAACCATTTTACTGTACCTTGTTCCATGTTAAACATCCTCCTAGGATAAAAATTAATTTGTAATTACTTGAATGGTGAAATAGGAAAGATGTTGTCTGAAACAAACTTGCCAATATTACCGTACAAAAACTACAATTAGAAGTATAACATAGATAAAGCGATAACACTAGGTTATCGCTCAAAAAGTTTTTTCTTAATATATTTGAAATATTTAGTCGCTAATACCGTAAAATAGCCAATAAGCTTTTCTCATCCGGCGCATCCTTTTGGTCTAGAACAAAGACTTGTCCGCCATTTTTGATAACATTGTCGGCAATTTCATTGAGTACCTGACGACGATCGTATTCAATATCCGGGTCTTCCCCATAACCGTCTACAAGGTTGGACGTTGCAATAAACAAATGAGAAATTTTTCCTTCCTTTGTAGCCGGTACGATATCGACTAATTGATCAACAAATTTTCTATCGATTAATTTTTTATACGTCTGAGTTTCGACCGCAGCAAGTTGATCAAAGATTTTTTGTGTCTCTTGTTTGATCTCATTTATCCCCGCTTGTGCCGGTGATCCGCTAATCGCCGCTTTATCCGAATAATAAGGATTTTTCGCGATCTTTTTAAATTGTGTTTGGTTTTCTGGCAATGCAAAAAGATACAAAGGCAAATGCTCTGGATTATCTAATTCTTTTAAGAAGTTATCAACGGCCTGATAATAATTTACCCAGTCAATCTCGACTTCTTCATCCTTCGTATTTACACCATGGAAACTGCCGACTTCGCCGCCGCGGGCTGAGACATTCAAGTTTCCACCAGTCAATTCATCACCAAGTGCCGTCACAATATCCTTTGGTGCACCTTCTGGAAGTTCGATCGCTTGGACTTCTTTATTACGGACAAGATAAAGTTTCATAGAATCTCTATTCAAAGCCATCAAATAATAAGGATAGTTGAATTGCATATTCTTGATGATCGCCAATAAGTAAGGCAAATCACTCACGTAGTATTGATCATCCACTGCAATGCTTAAGCGATGGATATGAGTTTCATTCGCGCTCAAAATTACCGCAACACTTTTTGTTCCGCTACGCCAAAAGTCTCCATCTGCTAATAAGTGATCGATTTTTTCTTGGAATGGTTCAAAGCTGTGATCAGTGTATTTCTTCTCAAAGCGTGTTTTCGCTTCTTTAGCAAAGTTTTTAAACATGATTTGATCTTTTTCAACATCTTGATGCGCATGGTGTGTGTTCAACATAAACGTGATAAACGGACCTGTTGCTTCTTCTGAAGTCAATTCAGTTAGTAACTTTTTACTGATATTTGCCATAAATGTACCCTCCTATTTAAATCTTCCAACCCAAGTGTAACATAGCTCTTAAATTCCTTAAAATGAAATGCAACCCTTACATTTTGAAATATGCTGTAAAATTTCACCGAAATTTGCATAAGTCTTTTCTAATTCATTTCTTATTGATTAACAAACAGCTATTCATGAATTCATTGACTGTTTGCTTTATCATGAAATCATACCAATTATCCCGAATTGGTTTTTCATACTTACTCCTACCAAGAGTAAATAACAACCTTCATTTCCACCATAGTGACGGCTATGGTGGTTTTTTGTGCCTTTACTCGCAAATGAGACACGAGCTCTGTTAGAAAACTATTTGTTTGCGTTTCCATGTTTTGCTAAACTAAGACTAACAAATAAAAGGAGCATACCATGAAGACTGCCGAAGAAATGTATCAATTTTGCCAAGACACCGGATTCTTTTCAGGTTCCGATCGCCAGTGGAGCGTAAAACTTTTTTCAGTATTAGAAAAGCATTTAGGGCCCGATGAAGAAATTTTAGTTTGCTTTATCGGGCTGCATAACCGAACATCTGCCACTAAAAATGATGGCTTTTATGCCTACGGTTTAACCAATCAGCGTTTTGTCATGGGGCAAAAGAAAATGATCGGCGATGATTTCAAAGTCATTCCTTTAGCAAATATGCAGGACCTGCGTTTAATAAAAGAAACAAGTTTAGATCTATTGGAAATAACCTCTCTACAAGGAACTACTAAGATCGTCTTAACCGAAGAGGAAGCGCCAAAAGTTCTGGCAAGATTAAAAGAAACTATTCAACTAGTTACAGAAGAGAGCAAGTCTGAAGAACCATTAAGCAAAGCAGAACAGCTCTTAAAGATGAAGGACCTATTAGATCAGGGTATCTTAAATGAGGAAGAATTCGCCAAAATAAAAGAAGATATTCTTAAATAGAAAAAAGATTCTGCCTAAGAAATAATCTTAGGCAGAATCTTTTTATTGGATTGCTGCTTTGCCTGTTTCCCGTGTACGAATACGAATCGCTTCTTCAATCGGATAAACAAATATTTTTCCTGTTCCACATTCTTCCGACTGACAAGTCTCCAAAATCAAATCAACCACCCGCTCGACATCCTCATCAGCTAAAATAAAGCTAACCGATACTTTGGGCAATAATGTGGTAATAATTTCCTGCCCTCGAACATGGGTTTTCTGACCTTTTTGTAATCCGCAACCTAATACTTGACTAACCGTCATACCATTGACTTCTATTTCTTGATCAATTGCTGCTTTGATCGCCTCTAATTTTTCTTGTCTAATAATCGCTTCAACTTTTTTCATTGCGTCCTCCTCTTGCTGTCGGTTTTAAGAATCCATTCCCATAAATGTCGGATAAGCACTTTCATCATGCTCAATCTGATCTAAACCTAATGCTTCTTCTTGCTGCGACACTCGAATTGGCATGAAGACTCTAATCAAGGAAATGATTAAGTAACTAGCTACCCCGGCAAATACCAGAGTAAATAGTACGCTTTCGATTTGAGCGATAAATAGATGCGTTTCACCATAAATCAAGCCCGTTCTTCCACCGACTGAAGGATCGGCAAAAATCCCCGTCACGATACCGCCAAAAATTCCGCCAACTCCATGACAGCCAAACGCATCTAACGCATCATCAAAACCGAGCTTCTGTTTGATTACTGAAATAAAGAAGTAACAAAACGGACTCACTAAAGCGCCGATCAGCAAACTCGACCAAATCGATACAAAGCCCGCCCCTGGTGTTATGGCAACTAGTCCTACAACTGCTCCTGTACAAGCACCAACAACAGTAGGTTTGCCATTTAGAACTTTCTCAATCAACATCCAAGACAGCATCGCACAAGCCGCTGCTGTATTTGTAGTAATCATCGCGTGAATTGCCAAGCCATCGGCCGCTAATGCTGATCCCCCATTAAAGCCAAACCAGCCAAACCATAAAAGCCCAGTTCCCAAAACTACAAAGGGAACATTATGTGGCCGATAGTCTCCAAGGTGATACTCGCGACGACGTCCTAATACGATTGCTAATACTAAACCAGAGATTCCTGAACTGATATGAACAACGTTTCCTCCAGCAAAATCAATCGAACCGATTTTATCCAGAAAACCGCCGCCCCAAACCATATGCGCCATAGGGAAGTAAACTACGACTAGCCATATTGCAATGAATAGAAAAATTGCTGAAAAACGCATTCTGCCAGCAACTGATCCCGTCAAAATTGCCGTCGTGATCAAGGCGAACATCATTTGAAAGAAAGCGAAGAGCCCCTCAGGAATCCCATCTCCTTTACTCATGGACACACCATTGAAAAAGAGCTTATCTAAGTTGCCAATAAAATCTCCGCCGCCGCTGAATGATAAAGAGTACCCAATCGCCACCCAGATAAAGGAAGCCAAACCCATTGTACAGATTACCATCATCATCGTGTTCAAAATATTTTTCCGTCGTTCCAGCCCGCCGTAGAAAAAAGCTAATGCGGGGGTCATAAGAAAAACCAATCCTGAACAAATCAAAATAAATGCAATATTTGCTGCCATCGAACCACTCCATTTCTCTTTATGTTAAGTATTCTAACATCAAATTCAAATAAAAAAAGAGTTTTTACTCATTTTTTTCATCTTTCTCTAATTTAGTAACTTTTTATGTAAGAAAACATCACGCAAAAAGAGCAGGAACAATTCCTGCTCTTATAACTCGTGGTATTCTTTATAAACATCTTGTTTCTTTAAATTATGTCGTTTAGCAACAGATTTAATCGCTTCTTTTGAGGTTTGTCCCTCTGATATCAATGCTTCGACCTGTTCCTTTAAAGTCCCTTCGAAAACTTCCTCTTCTGCTATCTCTGTTGCCCCCGAAACTAGCAAACAACATTCGCCTTTCAATGAATGCTCCGATAAGTATTCTATTAACTCTTCTGCAGTCCCTCGCAGATACTCTTCATAAAGTTTAGTCAGCTCACGACAAATTACCACTTCACGATTACCAAAGACTTCTGCAACGTTTTTCACTGTCTCCTTAACTCGATGAGGTGACTCATAAAAAATCAAAGTCGCCGTTTGATTTCTTAAATCTTCCAATTCTTTCTTTTGAGAACTTTTCTTCCGTTGCAAGAATCCATAAAAATAAAACGGCTGTGGAAGTAAACCAGAAGCAATCAGCGCTGTCATGCCAGCAGTGGCTCCCGGCAAAGCAACAACTGGGATATCCGCTGCAATGCAGGCTACAACCAACTCATGGCCAGGATCACTAATCGATGGCATTCCAGCATCGCTAACTTGAGCAATTGACTTTCCATCTCTTAGAAAATCAAGTAATTCCGGAATACGCTCATTATAATTATGTTCATGCAAACTTTTTTGCGGCACTTTCACTTCAAAATGGTTCAATAACTTTTGTGTATTTCTGGTATCCTCACTAGCGATCAAATCAACCGTTTGCAATGTCTTTACTGCACGAAACGTCATGTCTTCCAAGTTTCCGATCGGTGTAGGTACTAAATACAGTGTTCCAACTGATTGCGCGAAGCTTTTCTGAATTTTCACAGTTATTCTCCTAACTTAATTTTAGGCTATGTTTTTTCACTAAAAATACAACACATTCAAGGTATCTTTGGCAATATTCGCTGCATACTTTAACAAACTCCCAATGGAATTCACAAAAAAAGCGGGTGTGACCATAAGCAGCGTCATACCCACTAGTTCTGAATAATCAGTCTTACAAAAGCAGCGGCTTCTGGAGAGACTTTACTTTTGTTTGCTTTCTCGATAAATGACATCTAAGCAAAAAGCACAGGGCTCATCTTGTTCACGCCTTGATCCATAGAGCAGATTGCAGACATGGAACCCGTCTTCATAGATTTTTTCAAGATTTAAACGAGATTCTGACAGTTCTTGTCGTTCATCTAAAATTGGTGATTTTTTTTCATCAATTTCACGAATTCGTTCCCGTAAACGTTCATTCTCCATCTCTAATGTAGCATTTTTTTCAACGAGCTCTAACAGCGTCTCTTTCATCGAAACCAAGTCATCAAGATTTTTATGCATGTCTTGCTCCAATTGATTCAAGCCATCATATAAAGAACGCCGATCCATCATGATAAATCACCCGCTTCAACTAGTTCTTGATAATCAAAATCAATCGTTGCATCACGACCAAACAAGCGGACCTTCACTACCTTACTCAGCAGATTCAAGCCAATCACTTTACCGCGTCCTTCTGGCGTATTGATTTCTTTGCCATAATCCGGCATCTCTTTTTTGGCTGCTTCATATTCGCCATTTTCGTATTTCAGGCAGCACATCAAGCGACCGCAAAGTCCAGAGATTTTTGTTGGATTTAGTGACAGTCCTTGGTCTTTTGCCATCTTAATGGAGACAGGAATAAAATCACCTAAGAAAGTCGAACAGCATAATGGCCGTCCACATGGACCAATCCCGCCAAGAATCTTCGCTTCATCACGAACACCAATTTGACGCAATTCGATCCTTGTTCGAAAACAACCTGCAAGGTCTTTGACTAATTCTCGGAAATCAATTCGGCCATCCGCAGTGAAATAGAAAATCATTTTGCTGCGATCAAAGGTATATTCTACTTGGATTAATTTCATTTCCAACTCATGTGCGCGAATTTTTTCTTTTGCGGTCTTGAAGGCCGCTTCTGCATCCGCTTCATTTTGAGCCACTTTCTTCAGTTCTTTGTCTGATGCCTTATGTAAAATCACTTTTAAATCATCGGACAAATCTTTCTTTGCTATTTCAATTTTTGGAATTGCCACTGTCGCAATCTGGTGCGCCTGTTGTGACTCGACCAAGACTTTATCATTATAAAAATATTCGTTTTTACCTGGTGCATAATAATAAACATGCCCAGCGTCCCGAAAACGAACACCCACAACTTCAACCATGGTTTTCCCTACTCTCTTAAATAACGTTAAGCAAAAACGATATGTAACGTTATTTGTTCTGCGATATTTTGAAATGATACGTTCGCTTCTAGTTTCTGACTGGCTGATAAAACTTCTTCTAACAGGTAATTGTATTTTCCTAAACCCGTTTGATTTTGTTTCATCACTTGATCACGTTTTTCTTTAACAAAATACGCCAACATTTCAAAAGCAAATTGTTGTTGTGTTTTGTCCTTAAACGTCTTCACCAATTTTTTCTGAACATAGATAAACGCTTGTGAATCATTTTTTTCGAGATAATTAAACCATTGAATAACAACATCTCTAGCTTCATTAAACCATTCATCTTTTGAGATTTCAACAGCTTTTCCATAACTATTTGTTAAATTCGCTAAGAGTTTTGCAGTTTTTGTAGGGATTTGATCCGCTTCTAAACGGGACTGCAAGCGTCCTGTAGACAACGCTTGGAAGTGAATGATCTGACACCGAGAGCGAATTGTTGGCAAAATTTTTCCCAACGATTGGCTTTCTAAAATGATCATAAAGTTGGCTGGTGGTTCTTCCAAAAATTTCAATAAACTATTGGCCGAGTTCAAATTCATCTTTTCTGCTTGGTGAATAATCACGACTTTTTTCGCAGATTCAAAGCCGCTCTTCGTTAATTCACTTTGAAGCGCCCGAATTTGATCAACCTTGATGGATTGTCCATCTGGCTCGATTTCAACGACATCGGGATGATCTTTGCTGGTTATCCGCAGACAATTGTTGCACTTTTCGCAAGGCATCCCCTCTTGCAGATCTAAACAAAACAGATGCTTCACGAACCACAAAGCTAATTCGGCTTTTCCGGTCCCTTGATCTCCCTCAAAAAGATAAGCATGGGCCATTCGCCCATGCTCAAAACTGTTTTGTAATTGACGAAAAACAATAGGTTGAATTGTCTGAAGCTTTTTTGCCTCTTCCATCTTAATACTGGTGGAAGCCTTCGACTGGCAAGACAAAGACTGTCGCACCGCCGACTTCAACTTCAACTGGATAAGGGACTTGTCCATCTAATGAAATATCTAAGGTCACTGGTGTCGTGACATATTGCGTACGTGCTTGGCAGGTTTCCTTAATCAAAGCCAAAGCATCCTCCACGCGTTCGTCTTCGATCCCGATGATAAAGGTACTGTTCCCAGCCTTCAAAAAGCCCCCGGTAGAAGAAAGTTTCGTTGCTCGAATGTTCGCATCAATAAATTCATTGGCCAAACGATTAGAGTCTTTGTCTTGAACGATCGCTAAAATAAGTTTCATAGTTTACACCTCTCATGATTGGAAATAGTCTGGATAACGCGTCAACAACTCGTAAAAACAATCATTTACGACTTCATCTAAACGTTTCCGAGCATCAATTTTTATGATTCGATCTGGATTTGCATCCGCCAATTTTAGATAGGCGTGTCGAACCCTTTGATGAAATTGTAACCCTTCTGAGTCCAAACGGTCAATTTGATTGGTTCGGTTCTTCATGATTCGCTGCAGTCCAGTATCTGAATCTACGTCTAAATACAGCGTGACATCAGGCGTTGTGCCTTCAATCGCAAATTCATTGATCTTTGCAACTTCCTCCATGCCGATCCCTCTGCCAGCTCCTTGATAAGCCAATGAACTATCGACAAAACGATCGCACAGAACAATCTTATCTTCATCAAGCGCGGGCCATACTTTTTCAATCAAATGCTGACGACGCGCTGCCGCATATAGCAAAGCCTCTGTTCGATCATCCATTCGATCATTGCTAGGGTCGAGGATCACGTGACGAATTTTTTCAGCGATCGGAATGCCTCCAGGTTCTCTTGTCTTGACGATGGATCGTTTCGCCGTTAATTGTAATCTTGGATAAAGCTCATTTAGCACACTGGTTTTCCCAGCACCGTCTGGCCCTTCAATCGTAATAAATAATCCGTTCACGTTCTTGTCCCCCAAAATAATTTTGATCTTATGGATCTTTTTCAAAAAGACACCGCGAAATTCTTATAATTCACGGCGTCCTTCCACTGCTTTTAACAAAGTGATTTCATCGGCGTACTCGATGTCGCTGCCGACTGATAAGCCATGAGCTAATCGTGTAACTTTAATACCTGCTGGTTTTATTAACCGCGATAGATACATTGCGGTTGCTTCGCCTTCTGTCGTAGCGTTTGTCGCGATAATGACTTCTTTGATTTCATCATCATGCAGACGTTTAATCAATGGTGCGATATTGATATCTTCCGGCCCCGTACCTTCCATCGGTGATAACACACCGTGAAGCACATGATACAAGCCATGATATTCACGTACTTTTTCCATTGACATCACATCTTTTGGTTCTTCTACGACTAAGATTGTACTGCGATCTCTAGTTGCATCTGAACAGATCTCACAAGGGTCTTCTTCAGTGATATTTCCACAAATACTGCAAAAACGCAAATCACGTTTTACACTGATCAACGATCGTGCAAATTCATTAACCGACTCGTCTTTCATATCAATCGTAAAAAAGGCTAACCGAGTTGCAGTCTTTTGTCCAATTCCCGGCAACTTCATGTAACTCTCAATCAGCTTTGCAATTGGTTCTGGATATTGCATTCTGTCCTTCCTCTCTTCCAGAAAGGCTCACGGACTTGTTCAGCTTTTTAGCAATAGGCAAAAGCGCAAAAGCTAGTTCGTTAAGCCGAACATGGATAATACTATTAGCATAAACTTCATATTTGAAAAATTAGTTTCTATTCTTAATCAAGAAAAAATGACTTACATTCCAGGTAGTCCTTTAGTGTACTGACCCATTGTTTGATCTGTCTCTTTTGTGATCTTTGCAATCGCATCATTGACAGCTAAAACGATCATATCTTGCAGCATCTCTGGGTCTTCAGGATCAATCAAATCAGGATTGATAGCCATAGCTTTCATACTTTTATCGCCGGTAAATGTCACTGTCACTAAATCATTAGTTGAACGGCCAGTAAATTCCTTGGCATTCAATTCATCTTGAGCTTTTACCATTTCTTTTTGCATTTTTTGCATTTGTTTCATCATACCTTGCATGTTTCCCATTCCGCGCATCATTATACGTTTCGCTCCTTTAATCTTCCTTAATCGTTACAAGATCGCCAAACAGGCTTTTTGCTTGTTCAACGACTTCATTCGTTTCTTCTGGTGGTAATAGACTAATTTCATCTTCTGTATCGTTTGTTTCTACCGCTACAGGACGATCCTGATGTTGGCTAACAAAAGCTTGGCGCAAACGCGGCCAGCTTTCGCGAGTAATGAAGACAAAATCAGGTGAGTAATCTTTGATCATCATACTTAAACTATTCTGCATATTCAAGCGTAACTCATCACTGCTGTCTGCTCGTTGACAAACAATCTCATAATCAAACGCAATCAGCAATAAACCAGGTCCTGCGGCCATCGGTTCGCTGGCCTTCAACATCGCCCGCTGAGTTACTGATAGAGCCATCAATAGATCTTCCCAAACATTCTTCACATTAAGTAAATGGTCTTTGGTCGCCTCGCTCAATACTTGATAGACGCGCTCCGTTGGTACTCGATAACTGCTAGCTGTTTTCTTCGGCGCAATTTTGCGTTCTTCTTTTTCAGCCGTCGGGTTATTTTTTATTTGCTGCATCTCATTTTGCAACTGTTGCAGCTGCGTTTTTAGTGCCAATAACTCCGATTGTTCGGCAGGCTGTATTGCTGCTAGTGTCTCCGTATTACTCGACTGAACCACTGTTGCTGACTCAGTAGTAGTTTGCGGTGTCGCTAATTTCACCGTTGCGACTTCTAAGTAGATGTTAGCATGATTTGTAAAACGAATCTCATTTTGCGTTTCACTCAAAATCTTGATCATGCTATACAAACGTTCAGAAGCCGTTGTTTCGGCTAATTGTTTGAAGTTTTCCGTCAAATAAGCCGCTCGATTTTCTAAAAGTTTTGGTGCTTGCTGATAAATTAACAGGTCTCGACAATACAACAGTAAATCTTCAGTTAATCGACGAGCCTCTTTACCTTCCGCCAAAATATTTTCTAAAACTTCCAAAGCACCGCTGACATTTTGTTGGAGACATGCTCCTATAAAATTGTCCATCATTTCAGTAGTCAAACTACCGGTCACGGCTAAAGCATCTTCTAAAGTAATCTTTTCATTACTGAAGGAAATAGCTTGATCCAAAATACTTAAAGCATCCCGCATCCCGCCTTCTGCCGCTCTTGCTATAACAGACAATGCCTGCTCTTCATAAGGCTGGTTGCTTTGTTCAAGAATGTACGCCATTCGTCCGATGATCGCTTGCACATCAATTCGTTTAAAATCAAAACGTTGAGTCCGTGAAATGATTGTCGCCGGAATCTTATGCGGCTCGGTCGTCGCTAAGACGAAAATCACGTGCTCTTTGGGTTCTTCTAACGTTTTTAACAAAGCATTGAAGGCCCCAGTAGAAAGCATATGAACTTCATCGATAATATATACTTTATATTCAGCTGTAGTCGGTGCATAATTTGCACGATCGCGGATAAAGCGAATTTCTTCCACACCATTGTTACTTGCAGCATCAATTTCAATCACATCTTCTTGTCGCCCCTCGGTGATCGAACGGCACATTTCACACTCATTGCAAGGTTCCCCATCTACACTGTTGGGACAATTGATGGCTTTGGCAAAAATTTTCGCCGCACTGGTTTTCCCTGTTCCGCGGGGGCCGGTAAATAGATAGGCGTGGGAAGTTTTTTGTTGTTGGATCGCATTCTTCAACGTTTTCGTGATTGCTTCTTGCCCGACTAAGTCATCAAAACGTTGTGAACGCCAAACGCGGTAAAGTGCTTGATACGCCATAATTCTCCTCTTTTCTTTCAAAATCACTGCTTTTTATTATACGTGATTTCACGTAAAAAAACTATAGAAACCGATCATCCAGCGCAATTGTTTAGCACCTTTTAATTTGTTGGACTGCATCCTTTCTAATTCAAAAAAGGCCTGTGGTATAATGAGAAAAACGTTTTTATGGAGGGATATTCATGGGACTATTTAAAGCAGCAACTAGCAGCATCGGCGGCGGTCTAGCCGATCAATGGCTAGAGGTGATTGAACCTGCCGATATGGGACAGACAACAGTCATGTCAAAAGGAGTGGCTGTACGAAAAGATGATAAACGCGGAAGTAACAAAAAAGGAACCAGCGATGTGATAACGGATGGCTCCGTCATTCATGTCTATCCAAATATGATGATGCTCTTAGTGGATGGCGGAAAGATTATTGATTATACCGCTGAAGAAGGATATTACACGGTGGAGAATAACTCCGCACCGTCAATGTTCAATGGTTCATTAAAAGATGCCGTTGCTGAAACCTTTAGTCGTTTCAAATTTGGCGGTGCAACACCGCAGAAGCAACAAGTTTTTTATATCAATCTGCAAGAAATCAAAGGAATCAAATTTGGTACCAGCACTCCTTTGAATTATTTCGATAATTTTTATAATGCGGAATTATTTTTACGAGCACACGGATCCTACTCTATTAAGATAACTGATCCAATTTTATTTTTTGCCAATGCGATTCCAAGAAACATGGTTCAAGTTGATATCAGCGACATTAATGAGCAATACTTGCAAGAATTTCTGACTGGCTTACAAGCAGCGATTAATCAAATGTCTGCCGATGGGCAGCGTATCTCTTACGTGCCTTCAAAAAGTCTGGAACTAAGCAAGTATCTGTCTGATGCGCTAGATGATAGCTGGAAAGAGTTACGCGGCATGGAAATCGTTGCCGTTGCTGTTGCCAGTATCTCTTACACAGATGATTCCACAAAATTAATTAACATGCGGAACGAAGGCGCAATGTTAGGCGATCCAAATGTCCGTGAGGGCTATGTCCAAGGCTCTGTTGCCCGCGGCATGGAAGCTGCTGGTAAAAATGACGCTGGTGCTGCCACTGGTTTCTTCGGAATGGGTATGGGAATGAATGCCGGCGGAGACTTTCTCAATCAAGCATCGCAAAACAACAATCAGCAGATTCAACAAAATCAGCAAGCACAGCAGAAATCTGCTGGCGATCACTGGACTTGTCCAAAATGCGGAGAAGAGAACTCTGGTAAGTTCTGCAGCAACTGTGGCGAACCGAAACCCGCTCCAGCTACGGCGGCAAAAATTCAAATGAAGTGCAGCGAATGTGGTGAAGTTGTTGACTTAAGCAATGGTGTGCCAAAATTCTGTCCACATTGTGGCAAGCCCTTCAAAGGTGTTCCATTAGACTAAACTATTACGAATTAGGAGGAGCCTGCAATGGCAGATGTATTAACACATCATTGTCCCAACTGCGGCGGTCCTTTAACATTTAATCCAAGTGATCAAAAATTTCATTGTGATTATTGCTTGAGCATTTTTACTGTGGAAGATATCGAAAAATTTGAAGCCAAGAATGCAGATCCAACTGCGGATGCACAAACAGAAACTGTTAGTTCAGAAAAGACGGGCAGCGATGACGTTGACCTCTTTCTCTGTCCCAGTTGCGGCGCTCAAATTGTTACCGATCACACCACCGCCGCCACCTATTGTTACTTCTGTCATAACCCTGTCGTACTGTCAGGACGTTTGACTGGAGAGTTTTTACCTAACAAGGTCTTGCCTTTTAAGATTGATCGAAAAAAGGCTGTTGCTGATTTTTTAGCATGGACACAAAAGAAACGCTTCATCCCGAAAGATTTTTTTAACGAACAGCAAATTGAAAAAATGACAGGTGTTTATTTTCCCTATTGGGTAGTTGATGCTGAAACCGATGGTAACTTAACCGGCAAAGGGACTTCACTACGTGTCTGGATCGTGGGAGAAATTGAATATACTGAAACGAAAGTCTATCAAATTTTTCGCAAAGGTAAAGCCAAAATCCAACATCTGACCAAAAATGCGTTGAAAAAAAATCTACAGCAAAAAATGGTGGAAGGCGTACAGCCGTTCCCAATCGATCAGGCCGTGGATTTTCACACAGAATACTTGTCTGGGTTTCAAGCGGAAAAACGCGATATTGAAATCAAAGATCTCGCTGAACAAATTGATCATGAACTGACCGAATATACGGAAGATTTGTTACGCGATACAGTTTCTGGCTACACAACGTTTACGCCTAGCAGTCAATCAGTTGATGTTGAAAAGCAAGACAACCATTACATGCTGTTACCTGTTTGGCTGGTAACCTACCAAGATGCGTCAAACAAAACTTATTATTACGCGATGAATGGACAAACCGGCAAAGTCAGCGGGATACTCCCTATCAGCAATAAACGCTTAGGCTTATTCTCCGGTGGAATTTTCGCCGTAATTATGATAATAGCAATGATCGTGGGGTATTTTCTATGAAAAAAATCCTCTTACTTTTAGGCTTTTTAGCGCTCTTTAACCCGTTGAAAGTTTTGTCTGCTTCAGATACAGTAGACGACCAAGCAAATTTGTTATCGCCAGAAGAACGAACAGAACTCTCAAAACAGGCTGATGCGATCAATCAGAAAATTAAAGGCCATGTTTTTATCTTAACAACCAATACCAATACAGAGGAACCTCGAGAATTTGCGAATACTCAACTAAAGGCTCGTGTCGGAAAAGATAATAACGGAGCCCTGCTTTTATTAGATATGAACCAGCGGGAAATTTATCTATCCACATCCGGGAACATGATTGACTATGTGACTGATAAACGGCGGGATAGGCTATTAGACGATGTGGAAGCGGCTATGAAGGATGGCAACTATTATCAAGCCAGTGCAGATTACTTGTCTAACGCAAAAGATTTTGTTGATGACGGAGTCCCAAGCGGTTCGTATCGAATTGATGAAAAGACTGGTAAAGTTACTTATTACAAATCCATCACTCCGCTTGAATTTACGATTGGCTTAATCGTTGCAGCGGTGGCAGCAATCGGTTTCTTCATCTCTGTACGCTTGCGCTATCAATTAAAAACTGGCACTTATCGTTACCCCTACCGGCAAAATGCTCAATTAGACCTGACTGAACGTCAGGATCAATTGGTTAATTCTTTCGTCACAACTCGTCGTATCCCGAAACCTTCTAATAATGGCGGTGGTGGAGGCGGCAGCACTACAAACTCCAGTGGTGGCGGAACATTTGGCGGCGGCGGACGCAGTTTTTAAGTAAATAAAATAAAAAATGTTATCACTATGCACCAGAGTCTTTCAAAACTAATGAAAAACTCTGGTGTTTTCATGTATTTTCTTGAATTCACCCTATGATTTTGCTAAACTTTTGGGGTTAATAGAAATAAAGGAGCCCATCAATGAATAAAAAGAAAAGATTTCCCCTCGTTTTGGTTGTCCTAGTAATTTTTTTCCAAAGTCTCATAGGAATCACCGCCCATGCGGCAGATGAATTTTCTGTCAATGCGAATGCAGGATACGCCATTGACGCTGACTCGGGAAAAGTATTTTTCAACCAGGATGGGGACACCCCAAAAGGCATTGCTTCCATCACTAAAACGATTACGGCATACCTCGTTTTAGATGCAATCAAGCAGCAGAAAATTTCTTGGGAGCAAGAAGTACCGATCTCGGAGTACGCTGAAAAATTGAGCACCGTCCCTGATTTATCAAATGTTACGTTAGTACGTGGGCAAAAATACACTGTTAAAGATCTTTTCGAAGCCATGATCGTCCAGTCAGCCAACGCATGTGCAGTCGCTCTGGCTGAATTAATTGCTGGAAGTGAGCATACTTTTGTAAATCAAATGCGTGAACAACTTACAAAATGGGATATTAAAGACGCAACTATCATTAATGCTTCTGGATTAAGTAATGTTTATCTTGGTGAGCACGTTTACCCAGGCACCCAAGAAAACGATGAAAACTTGATGTCTGCTCGTGATGTAGCGATCGTTGCCCAACACTTGATCAAAGATTTCCCTGAGGTTTTAGAAACTTCTAAAATCACCGAAAAAACTTTCGCGCCAAACACTTCTCAACCTGATGAGATGAAAAATTGGAACGTCATGCTATTTGATGGTCCTAATTATAAAGAAGGCGTAGATGGATTAAAAACTGGGACCACCGATTTAGCCGGGGCATGTTTTGTCGGTACGATTCAAAAGGACGGGCGCCGTGTCATCACCGTGATTCTGAATGCTCTAAACCAGGACAATGATGAAAATGCACGATTTGCAGAAACAGATAAATTAATGGATTACTGTTTGAATAATTGGAGTCAGCAGGATGTAACCGCCGCAGGACAAACTCCCACCGATAAAAAGAGCTTAAAAGTCACTGAAGGTAAACAGAAAACTGTTTCCTTGGCCATGGAGAAACCTGTAAAACTTTGGGTACGAAGCGATATGGATCCAACTAATCTGACGATCAAAACAACATTAGATCAGTCCTTGTTAGATAACAATGCCATCATCGCACCTGTTCACAAAAACGAAAAAATTGGTACTGTCAGTGTTTCATTAGCTCAAGACACTTTAGGTTATGTTCAAAAAGGTGAAGGTGCTACAACCGATCTTGTAACAAATAATGAAGTTGAAAAGGCCAATACCTTTGAACTGATCTGGCAAAAAATCACTAGCTTATTCGCATAACTTTGAAAGTCTAGTGTATTGGACAAGATAAATAAAAAAACTTTCGACTCGAGTCGAAAGTTTTTTATTTTGCTTTGAAAGGAAAATATAATTCGACTTCTCCCTCCGCAAAATGCGGTAAATAATGTTCATGAATTGCACCTGCAAGTTCTACTTGTTCTAGAGGAAAAATTTCTCCTAACATTAGGTTGGTCGCATCTTCAATTTTTTCTGCACTGGCCTTGACTGTCAGATAACTCATTGGCGGGATTTCCCACCGTACCCAACCATCAGGTGCCTCTGCTGTCTCCGGTACTTGGACGCCTGCAAGATAGCGTCCCTCTTGCTGCCACGGTTCCAACCAATGTTCACCATCACTCATTAATCCCCATAAATGCAGATCCTTCATCTCTTGTCCTGCTAAAAGTTCAATCAACTCTTCAAAATGGGTATTCATTTGGTCCCATAATAACGGAACCCACGATGGCCCATCTTCTGCTAATCCACGTCCTTCTTTACCAATTACAAAAAATGTCGGCAAATCAACACGATCGACTCCTTTGATTTCCATCCGCATTCCTCCTCCCCATAATTTTACTAATCTTCTACAAGAAAACCAACTAATAGTTCTTAACTGCGTGTTTCTCATTTTATTTGCTATACTATCAAAGAAAGATACTGCTGAATTGGCAGGAGACTTAACCCTAAAGAATATATAAAAAGGTGTGATGGAATGGACATACAACGAGATTTACTTGCTTTAGCCATTTATTTTATTATTTTGATTGGTTTACTGGTTCGCTTTAGACATAAGAAACTTCGCTATTTTTCAATGTGGACGGGAATATTTTTGGTTTTATACTTTTGTGCGATTGAGATTCAAAAGAAAACCTTTTTCATTTTGATTCCGCTCTTGTTTTTTTCACTATTCTGTTTTTTCTATTTCAAAGAAAAATGTCGCCTACGGAATGGATGGCTGCTCAATCTTTTCCTGATCAGTTTTATGGGATACGTAGGTCTTGTTACAGCAACTTCTAGTTCATTGATTGGTGCGGGAATTCTCGCTGTTTTACTGATCTTGTTCTTAGTAACGATTTTATTTGGATTATATGCAGCAATTATATTTCTGATTGGGAACAGCTTTATTGTTCTGCGGCATGAGTCGCGTAAACTTCCTAATCTATTAACCCTGATTTTAGGGCTGGCGATTATTGCACTGATTATCTTGCAGAGCTTCGGACCAAAAATTTTACCAAACTGGTCCGTCATCCTGTTGTCGATTCCGACAACTATCGCAGTTTATTTCTTTATCGTATTTTGGAATTTTCTATCGATTTCATTACTCTACCAGTTCAATCATCCAAAATATAATCAAGACTTCATTATTGTCTTAGGTGCTGGTTTAATTAATGGGGAAAAAGTCACTCCCTTGTTAGCAAAACGCATTGACCGTGCAATCCAATTTTATCGCAAACAAAGCGAAGAAACATTATCTCCGCCACAACTTTTAATGTCTGGCGGACAAGGGGCAGATGAAAAGGTTCCTGAGTCCCAAGCGATGCGGGAATATGCGTTGGAGCAAGGAATTCCTGCTGAAGATATCCTTATGGAAGCTCAATCTACCAACACACTCGAAAATATGCGCTTTAGTAAAGAGATCATGGAACGTGAAAAACCTTCCGGTTACCATGCTATATTTACCTCGAACAACTACCATATTTTCAGAGCTGGAATGTACGCAGAAGATGTTGGACTGAAAATTGATGGCATTGGTTCAAAAACTGCCCGCTATTATTTACCGAATGCTTTTTTGCGGGAATTCATTGCCGTTGCCCTAATGAATAAACGTCTACACCTTTTCATCTGCGGACTGATCACTTTAGGTTTCGTTGCATTAGCTGTCATTAACTATTTTTTTGTTGGATAGTTTTTCCAATTATAGAACTACGAAAAATGGATTCAAAAAATCGAGCAGAGAATTCTCTGCTCGATTTCTTTTATTCTGCTCGTAATGCAATAGCGGCATCTTTCTTCGCTGCCATCTTCGCTGGGATATGTCCGCCAATCATTGTCAATACGGTTGATACGACAATCAAAATGATGCCGTGAACCGGATTTAGCTGCGCAACATTTTTCAGCTCGGTCATGTTATACAAAATCGCATTGATTGGGAAAGTCGCCAAGTAAGCAATGACTACACCCAGTGTTCCTGAGGCAACACCCAAAATACAGGTTTCTGCATCAAACACACGCGTAATATCTTTTTTCCGTGCACCTAAGGCCTTCAAGACCCCGATTTCTTTCGTCCGTTCAATCACTGACGTATAAGTGATGATACCAATCATGATCATACTAGTCACTAATGAGATTCCGGCGAAAGCTACTAGGACATAGGTGATCGCATCCATCAATCCGCCAGTCAACTCAGTCATCGTTCCTGCTAAGTCGGTGTAGATAATTTTGTCTTCTTTTTTCTTGCCCTTATTATAATCATCCAGGTAACTCAAGATTTGTTCTTTGTCCTTGTAGTTGTTTGGATAAATCATAATACTGCTTGGAATACTATCTCCGCCTAAATAAGCAATCGTACTTTCCTTCGTTGTATCATCTAAAGCTTCATTCGTCATCACATTCGTGTTTACATCTCTTTGTGCTTTGACGATCTCTGAGTTTTCATTGTCGTTAACGATTTTAGAGGTTAGCTCATTGCTATAGGCAATTCCCGGTGCCAAAAGATTCATCGTTGATGAGCTCTTCACACGCAAGATTCCTGAAATCTTTAAAACATCATTGTTGGCATTATCGTACATAGCCTTGTAATCATTATTTGGAATAAAATTTCCTGTTGGTAATTTTGAATAGTATTCATTGTTGTTGATCAATTTAAATTCAGTACCAATAATTTTGTCAAAATCTAATTTGTCGCCATCCTTGATATCAAAGCCAAGATTTTTCAATGAATTGATGTTAGTACTGTTATTCGCATCGACAATCAACACGACATCCGTGTTCGCTTTTGGATAAGCGCCTGATAATAATTTATAATTATCCTCTAGAAAATTGCCAGAACTTTTATCTAACTGTGTTGGGAAAGAAGAAACACCCATACCGGTCATACTAGACATCGCACTCATCATTGATGGACCGCTGTCTGGTGCTTCGTTGGATAATTTGACCGGCTTCACATCACCATCCACATCACGCAAAAGATTCATTCCCACTACACGTGTAAAGCCAATATTATTACTTAATTTTGGATCAATCTTATTAATATAATCAACGTAATCTTGATTGAGCTTATTCGTATGCTGTGCTTTGTCTTCATCGCTGATTTTCGCAACTATATTGTTTTTGTTCTCATTACTTGTTTTACTTGCCTTATCAGAACCCAGCGCTTGATTTCGATTGGCCGTTTGATCCGTCGTTGTTTTTGAAATCGTGATCGGATACTTCGCCATCGTTTCAGCCTGAGTACTATCAATTTGCTTTTGGAATCCACTCGATAATGAAAGAACGATCCCAATGCTGATAATCCCAATACTGGAGGCAAATGCTGTTAAGAACGTCCGCCCCTTTTTGGTCCGCAAGTTGTTGAAGGAGAGTTTCAAGGCCGTCATGAATTTCATTTTGGTTCTCTTTAATTGAAATTGCTCCCCCTTCTCACCTTCAATGTGGGGATGGGAGTCATTCATAATACGACCATCAGAAAACTCGATGATTCGATCAGCATACTCATTCGCCAGTGTTGGATTATGAGTAACCATGATGACTAATTTTTCTTTTGATAGTTCTTGAATCAAATTCATAATTTGAACACTCGTCTCAGTGTCCAAGGCTCCTGTTGGTTCGTCACAGAGTAAAATATCAGGATCATTTGCTAACGCCCGCGCGATCGCCACCCGCTGCATTTGTCCACCAGAAAGCTGATTCGGTTTTTTGTGCATATGATCTGCCAAACCTACTCGGCGCAATGCATCTTCTGCTCGTTGATTTTTTTCTTCTTTTGAGACACCGCTCAACGTCATTCCAAGTTCCACATTATCGATAATGCCTAGATGACCAATCAAGTTATAACTTTGGAAGACAAACCCAATGGAATTATTTCGATAAGCATCCCAATCGGCATCTTTAAATGTCTTCGTTGATTTTCCGTCGATTATCATATCACCGGAGTCGTAGTTGTCTAATCCACCGATCACATTCAGCATCGTCGTTTTACCAGAACCGCTGGCTCCTAAAATCGCAACAAATTCTTGTCGACGAAATGCAACTGATACGCCGTCCAAAGCCTTCGTGGTCGTATCACCCACATGGTAGTGTTTTTTTATGTCTTTTAGTTCTAACATTGCGTCACCCTTTTTCTCTTAGTTTACTTTGCCAAGATAGCATGGCATTATTAACTCAAAATGAACAAAAATTCATAGTAGGTTCACAGTGATTTGCTATTATTATTGAGCAAAAAGGAGGGCAACGCAAATGAATCGAATACTTATCGTAGAAGATGATGAAAACTTATCATTACTTTATCAATCCGCCTTAAAGAACGAACGCTTTGAAGTATTTCGTACGATGAACGGTGTAGAGGCTCTAGAACTTTTAGACAAACAATTTATTGACTTGATCATCAGCGATATTATGATGCCGGACATGGATGGTTATGAACTAGCAGAAAGTTTACGCGAAGCAGATTATGATCTTCCTATTTTATTTATCACTGCAAAGGATTCTTTTGAAGATAAAAAACGCGGGTTTACAATTGGTGTGGATGACTATATGGTGAAGCCAATCGATGTAAATGAAATGATTTTACGGGTAGACGCTTTATTGCGGCGTGCTCAAATCGTTCATACAAAAGAATTGATTGTCGGAAATACCCGATTAGATCAAGAGACGTATCAAATTAAAACTTCTGATCAAACGGAAACGCTGCCGCAAAAAGAATTTCTCCTCTTATATAAATTACTGGCCTATCCCAACAAAATTTTTACTCGCCAACAATTAATGGATGAGATATGGGGACTAGATTCCGATACCGATGAACGAACGATCGATGTTCATATCAAACGGCTGCGTACACGCTTAGAAAATAATCCCGATTTCTCTATTGAGACAATTCGTGGTTTGGGCTATAAGGCGGTTATCTACTCATGAGAAAAAAATTATTTTCCCAATTATGGATCTATTTTGTCGTGATCACCTTTTTGATGATGGTGATCGTACTATCAGTTTTCGTGGGACTGCTCTTCATGATTAATCATTTCCAATTGCTTGCTCCAGAACGAGAGGGACACCTGTTTCCCTTTTATTTCATTATCTTTCTAAGCCTAGTGATCGGAGCAGCTCTGTCGGTATTTGTCGGCAAACGAATTTTGCAGCCGATCGGTGATTTGCGTCAAGCTATGAGTAAAGTAGCCAAAGGTGACTTTGCGATTCAATTGAAGGAGCAGCAGCAAATGGAAGATGTTAAGGAGCTTTACCATGATTTTAATGTCATGGTAAAAGAATTGAGCAGCATTGAAACGTTGCGAAATGATTTTGTTTCTACTGTCTCTCACGAATTCAAAACGCCTATCGCAACGATTAAAGGTTATGTTCAACTACTGCAAAATGAAGCACTGTCACCTGAAGAACGACAAATTTACTTAGAACGCATGTTAGATGGTACGCAACAGCTGACTCATTTAACCGATAATATTTTAAAATTGAGCAAACTTGAAAACCAGGGATTAGGCCTTGATTTCCAGCCTTTTCGTTTAGACGAACAGATTCGCGAAGTGATTTTGTTTTTACAACCGAAATGGGAGCAGCTGAATCTGACTCTTGATCTGGACTTACCTCGCACCGATTACTATGGCAACGAAGAATTTTTATATCAGGTCTGGCTGAACCTAATGGATAACGCCATAAAATACAGTCCAAAAAACAGCAATATCTATGTACACCTGAAAAATGAAGAGACCGGGCAAGTCCTAACTATCAGCGATGAAGGCATCGGCATGACAAAAGAAGTAGCCGATCGTATTTTTGATAAATTTTATCAAAGCGATACCAGCCGAAAAACTAAAGGAAATGGCTTAGGTCTTGCTCTAGCAAAACAAATTGTTGAGCTACACCACGGAACGATCAAAGTCAACAGTTCGTTGAATAAAGGAAGCAACTTTAAAATCTTTTTGCCAAATAACTTAAAAACTTCATAATTAATTGAAACAAATGGCTAATTAATTCATCAATAGTTAATATTTCTTTTGTAAGCTATGAGTAACTTAAAGAAAGGGTGACCCCTATGATGGAGAAACAAAAAGTTACCAAGTCCGTGTACTTTGTAGAAGAGACACAAAATATCGAAGGCGCGTATGTTGAAGTCAACACACTTTTTGTCGCTGACAATCAAGAACAAGCAACCGAGGTCTACGAAAAATTAGTCAAAGAACAGCCAAAGAAATCCTTTGGTCTTTTATTAAATGAATACATTATCAATGCGGATGGCGGATTTTTCCATAATCTTTTGCAATCATGGAAAAATCTACCAGCTGAATTTTACAGAAAAATGCAAATCCTAACTTATCGGCCAATCGCTGAATATCAAAATTAACAAAAAAAGAGGCATCCGCGAAGGGCATGTCTCTTTTTAAATCATCGAAAGTAAAAATACAGCGGCCAATCCAGTAATAACGGATATCGCCATCGAACGCGTTTTATACGCGACACCAGCAACTAAAAACATCGCGATGATTCGCACATTACCAATCAAATCAAAATGATTGGCGCTGATAAACACATCTTTAAATACTAATGCCGCAAATAATGAAATTGGTACATATTTCATCCAATCGCTGAACCACTGCGGAACTTGCCGCTGTGAAAAATACAACATCGGAAACAGACGTGGCAAGTAAGAGGCGCCAAAAAGACAAAGGATCAATAACAGCAACGACGTATTACTCATGATGAACCTCCCCGCCGGTCAAATCATAATGATCCGGGCCGTCATTTTTGGTGTTGGCCGTCTTATGGATGCGTTCAATCAAATAGCCGACAAAAGAAGCTAATAAAGTCGCTAGAATCAATCCAAAGGTATTTTTAAATACCAGCATGAAAATAACTGCTAATCCACCAGATAATAACCCGGTAGCTAGTAAAAGGCCATTACTCAACTGCATCATAAACATAAAAATGAACATTGCGGTCAAAGCAAAATGAACCAGTTCAGTATCCACATGGATAACAGAACCAAAAATCGTGCCTAAAACCGTACTGCCTGTCCAAGAAGCCATCGAAAACCAATTAACATATAACGCTTTCTTTCGGTTCCACTCAGGATCAGTAGAATACTTCAAATAATTCACTGCATAATTTTCATCATTCATTGACTGAGAAAACAGTGCAATAAATGATCTTTTTTCTTTTTTAAAAAATTGCGACAAACTGGAGCCTAGCAATGCGTAACGCATCTCCAAGAAGAAAACCATTAAGATTGTGGACACAAATGATGCATGAACACTTATCATTGAGACGACTAAAAATTGCGCGCCTCCAGAAAAAACAAGCATCGAAAGCAAGGCGGTTAAGAAAATGTTAAATCCCGCTTTTTGTAAAAGCATGCCACATGCTAAACCAACCGGAATATAACTAAAACAAAGCGGCATCGCCGCGTATAACGCCTCTAACCATGGTGTCCTTTTTTTTACAGGCATGGTATGTTCTCAATTCCCTTCACGTTCACAGGATAAAAAGCATTTTCATTCTAACACATTCTTTCGAAAAAGATAGCACCCCGCGAACATCTTAACTCTTTAGAAAATCCCCTTCAAATATTCGTAAAATGAAAGAGTTTCTCTGATTCCCATTCGTTATTCAACTCATTTTAAACACTAAACCGAATTATACTCTTATCCGAAACAAAAAACATTTGCTTTTCCTGTGTAAAAAGAGGAAAGTTTTAAAATTTTCTTATGAAAACTTCATGTACGTTTTCACATTATACCGCTCTTCCTATTGGCAATATCAACGTATACTTACTAAAAATTATTGTCGAACACCCTCGATGGATTCGTATAGTGAATCAAGTCACTTCATTACTTAACACAAAGATCAGTGAATCGTTTTAGTCTTTATTGACTCCGTTAATCGAATGGGTCCTTTTAAGCTTAAAAAAAGTCTTAAGCATCTAAAAAAAATGAAACTAATTAACGATTTTCTGAAAATGTGATAAGATAGTCAGCGAAAAGAGATGAGTGACAGATGGAAAATAGTTTTCACGAGAATCGTTCGGTAGGTTTGTTGTTAACGTTTATCGGCGGAATGATAGACAGCTACACCTATATTCGCTATCAAGCATTTGCTTCTGCTCAAACCGGAAATATTATTTTAGCAATTATCCAAGCCTACGAGCGACAATGGAATATGGTCGGAAAAAAAATGCTTTCCACTTTGTTCTTTTTTTTAGGAATTCTCTTAGCAAAGTTCATGATTGATTACTTTAGAAAGAAAGAGATGCATTTTTGGCGATTGTTTCTGCTTTATTTTGAAGCCTTGATCTTTTTTATTCTCAGCTTCCACTTTCTGCAACCACATCCCGCAATTATTACAATCGTAATTGCGTTTACTGCTTCAATCCAGTGGATATCTTTTGATAAAATTAATGGACTTGCTTACACAAACTTATTCACAACAGGAAATTTAAAAGGTGTAGCCACGAATCTTTATGATTATTTGAGCACTAAAGATCAGGAAGCGAAGACGCGGTTTGTTCATTTCGTATTAGTCGTTTTGGCTTTTATTGCCGGCGCGATCGTCTCTGTATTCTCTTATCGGATGATTGGAGAAAAAGCCGTCTTGATCATCGCAGGATTATTTCTTTATCTGGCACTTTCAGAAACCTTTTTAGTTTGGCGGTTTCAACGTAATACAGATATTTTCGAAAAAAAATAGCCCTTCAGCAAAATCGCTGAAGAGCTTTTATTTCGTCAATTTAAGAAAAGTAATAACAAGACCATTCCCAAGCATAGGATTCCCATTATACTCCCTACTACAACCAATCTTTTATCCAATTTTGCTTCTGGAATAAAATGTGTTAGTCCTCGATAAATACTGACTCCCAAGAATCCGCCAACAAAATTCATTAAAAGATCTGTCGCATCGGTTGCCCCAATTCCTAAAATGAATTGCATCATTTCGATAAAAAGTGAAAACAGAAAGATAAAAGCGAGCTTCTTCATGAAAGAGGATTTCTTTGCAGAAATCCCTAAAAGAACACCCAGTGGAACAAAAACAACTGCATTTAAGATTATCTCATTGAATGCGATCTTGCCATTCACGATCATCGAATCTTGGAATGGAACCAAGTTGATTGATCTCATCGGATGAGATAGATTTGCTGCTATCTCGGAAAAGGATAGCGAGAATTTGAACAGTAAGATCCAAACCAATAGAATCAGGTAGATTCCCAGCAATAATTTGCTTAGTGTTTTACCAATCATTCCGCTGCCTCCTTCAAAAGAATGTCACTTACCGTACAAATGCGATCTCAATATCCCCGTTGCTCGTTCTAACTTCTAATTCTTTCGAACCATTGTCATGATTGCCCAAATTATTCGAGGCGTTACTAGTCTTGGAGGTAATCGCAAAATCATCCTTATCCCCAATCACCGTTCCATTAACCTCTGAGTTACTTGTGCTAAGTGAAAGTGCCTTTGATGGCTTCAAATCCATTAGATTGATCTTGCCATTAGAAGTATCAAATTCGCCTTCTCCAAAGCTCAAATCTTGCAGGTCCATTTTACTATTGCTGGTTTCAAACGATCCGTCATCAAACTTCATACGTGTCAACTCAACTTTGCCATTGCTAGTTTCTGCATCAATTGTACGAGCATCCACTTCACTAATCGTCATTTTACTGCTGCTTGTTTCCAAATCTAAATTATCCAATGTTAAATTCTCTGCCACAAGTTTTCCATTGGAAGTATCCACTTGCAGATCTTTTAACTTATCCTTTGGAACCTCAATGGTTACTGTAGGATTACTATTGCCAAAATTGAAGAAATTGAAACTGAAACCAATTGTCTTTTTCCGTTCTAAACTCAAGGTATTGTTTGTTTAATTTTGTACTTGATATCTCTGCTCTTTTTATAATTTATCCGCGTCTTGTTTCCAGACACTCCAACAACCTCAACTGGCATGTTGCGATCATCAACGACCAGCTTTTTAACGGTCCTTGATGTAGTGAACGTTTCATTACTCATCCGATTATGAAAGAACATACTGCTCATACTTACTAATGCGGCACCCACCAAAATTAACCCGATAACTATTTTTTTCATTTTTTATACCCCTCACCTGTTTTTCTTATCTTTATCATAAAGAAATTATCAACCGTTTACATGGGACAAAAGGCTGATTCTTTCTCATTACTTGTTCCGATAAAAACCCGCTTTGATTTCAATGAAATCTTGAAACAGTTGGAAAAGCTGGAAAAGCATCGCTCGTTCTTCAAAAGCTTGACGACTATCCGGCAATTGCTTTTGTTGATAACGTCGATCCGTCTCGGAAATTTTAATTAAAATCGCCGAACCATCATTATCTTCCGCTAAAGTCTGTGAGGTAAATTCAAACAATTCTCGCAACTCCTGAACATCCTCGGGTGCGGCAGTCAATCGATTCAGGATCTGCAACATATCGGCTAGAATTTTTAACTGCAAGCGGCGCATTGCGAAATACTCAAAATAATAGCTGTTACCAGAAAAGAAACGGTTTTCTTCATACTCCTGAGCTCGAATTTGCGCCTCTCGGACAAAGTCTCGAAGCGACAAACACTCTTGTCGCAATTCTTCTTCCTTCTCCGGTTGATTTAAATATGCAGACATCTGTCCCAACATTTTTTTCATTGAGACTTCGACTACCATTTGATCCTCCTGAATCTTTTTCTCCGTATTGGGCATGTAGAGATTGGCTATTAAGGCACAGCCAACACCAATTATCATCAGTAGATATTCATTGAAGATCAAACTCAACGGCATCTCACCCGCCACCAAATAATGAGTAATCAAGACGGAACTGACCGCAATACCTTCCGCTAAATCCAAACGAAGGGATAATGGAATAAAAAATAATAGATACAGTCCAAAAACCAATGGATGAAATCCTAAAAGCGAAAAACAAATGGCCGCGATAATCGTTGCAAGTGTTAAAGAAAAAATACGGTTCAACGCTGTCTTTGCAGTAGACCGCTTGGTATTCGTTACGGTTAAAATCGTAATAATTGCTGCCGATGCGGCTGATTCTAAACTCAGCCCATTAGCAATCAGTAAAGCAATTGGGGCTGCCGCCGCCGTTTTTATGGTACGTAATCCTATTTTCATCTGGTGCTCCTTATTTCTACTAATATACTTTTTGGCAAAAAATTTTTTAGACTGGATAAAATCGGAAAGCCTTCTGCTGATACTTCTTTTAAAAGCTTACACTAAAATCGTTTCGGAAAATAGTCGCAACTTGGCAAATTATCTTGTATAGTAAATACGGTGAAAGTTCCAGATCAGATAATCACAGAAATAGTTTATCTCTCCTGAGATAGGATAATGTGATTCTATAATTTACTTGCTGCAGCAAATAATCATACTAAGGGAGTGACCTTTATGGAAAGTTGGATTTTTTTAGGCGTCATTTTTTTGATTGCTCTTATTGCTAAAAACCAAAGTTTATTGATTGCGACGTCTGCAATTCTAATTTTAAAATTGATTCCACATTCGGATAAATTTTTGACCTTGTTGAACAAACAAGGGATTAACTGGGGCGTTACGTTAATCTCAGCGACGATCCTAGTCCCGATCGCTACTGGCGATATCGTTTTAAAAGATTTACTGAATACTTTGAAATCACCTCTTGGTTGGGTGGCGACAATCTGCGGTGTCTTAGTTGCGGTCTTGTCTTCAAAAGGAGTCGGGCTAATCAATCAGTCGCCTGAAGTAACCGTCGCTTTAGTTTTTGGAACAATCATGGGCGTCGTGTTCTTGAAGGGCATTGCCGCTGGCCCGGTAATCGCGGCAGGTATCACATACTGCATTATGCAAGTCATTCAAGTCGTGACAAATCACTAAATTTAACAAGCCCCAGATTATTTTTAGCAGAAAATAATTTGGGGCTTGTTTGTATCCCGGAAAAATCTCTTGTAAGATAGAAATGAATAGAACCCTTGATTTGTTTCCCATCCCAAAAAAACATTTACCTTTATATAAGTAAAGAAACGGAGGTGCTGTCATGAAAGAACAATCCAAGGCCGCACGATTACGTCAAATTGTAAAAGTTGTCAATCATTATAGTGTCGTCAAAAATATTACCCAGCAAAAGAACCCTGCCGAAGTTCGTCAAGCTTTTGAGGAATTAGGACCAACCTTCATCAAAGTTGGCCAAATGATGTCTGTGCGAACTGACATTTTCACACTGGATTTCACGAAAGAACTGCGCAAACTGCAAGACGACGTGAAAACAGATAACTTTGAATCAGTTAAAACTTTAGTTGAAAAAGAATTAGAATTGCCCTTAACAGAAATCTTTGAGCGTTTTGATGAACAGCCCTTCGCCTCTGCCTCGATCGCACAGGCTCACCATGCGCAATTAAAAAATGGTCAGCAGGTTGTTGTTAAAGTACAGCATCCGGGAATCGCCTACGAAATCGAGCTGGATTTGTCTTTGTTTGAAAAAGCCATTCCGATCGCTAACTGGGTCCCTGAAAGCAAAGTCATCGACCTTAAGAGCATTGTGAAAGAGATTCGTGTTTCACTGCAAAATGAGTTGGATTTCCAAAAAGAGCTGGTCTTAGCGGAAGAATTCTATCGTTTGAACAACGGCTGGAAAGAAATTCGTGCGCCTAAAATGGAGCCTGCCTACTCCACTAAAAAGGTCATCGTGATGGAACTGATGCCTGGCAAGAACCTAAAAGAATTGATCAACGCTGATGACGATAAAATCGTACAGGGCGAGAAAAACTATAAAGAACTAAAGAAAACAGTCAGTGAATTGTTAATCGAACATTTCATGAAGGAAGTATTTGAAGATGGCTTCTTCCATGCCGACCCCCACCCCGGCAATATTCTACTACAATTAATAAGTGACGAAGAAAACCAAAAGGAACAATCGATCAAATCAAAAGAGCATCAAGGAAAATTTGGAAAGATTCCTTACGAGATCACCTATTCTAAAAATGAACGGCTTCGCCCTTTCCGATTAAACTTTATTGATTTTGGTATGATGGGGACGATCACTCGCGAGATGCAGTCCAAAATGAGCAATACGATTATTGCTATCTACAGCAAAGATACTCAACGAATCGCTAATGCTGTTCATGCTATCTGCAAACAGGTTGGCAGCTTTGATGAAGAAAAATTTACCGATGAATTGGATGATTTTTTAAATCGCTATTTGAACTTGCCGGTTAAGGAGATCGATCTGCAAAAAGTATTCTCACAGGTGGTAATCATCTGTCACGATAATAATTTGCAGATTGATGATTCTGTCACGATGCTGATCAAGGCCTTTGGTACTTTAGAAGGCGTTATCGAAGACTTGAATCCAGATCTATCGTTGTTCGAAGTGGTCGCCCCTTTCGCACAAAAATATTTTATCCAACAATTGAATCTGAAAAACGAGCTGCAGGAAACAGGCTTAGATTATTTATCTACTTTAAAAGCTCTGCCAAAAATCCCAAGTCATGCGTTGAATGCTTTAGATACCTTTGCTAAAGGAAAAGGCAAACTGAACCTCGAAGTAAAAAATCAGCGAAATTTTTTGGAACGAGCAGAAGCCATGGTCAATCGTTTAGTGATCGGTTTGATTCTGTCTGCCTTAGTTATTGGTTCCTCTATCCTTGTGCAAACATCTCCAAAAGGCGATACACTGATTTCTGATCTGGGAATCTTTGGCTACTCTGTTGCTGCCCTGTCGATTCTTTTCCTAGTCGTTGAAAGCCTCTATCGCCGTTATCGAAAATGGAGAGAACGTTAAACTATTTATTAATAGAAGTGCGACAAAGTCATTTGTCACACTTCTTTTTTTTATTCAAAAAAACTGCTCGATCATTTTTTTCTATAATAATTTAAAAAATGAAAAATCCCGGTAAATATTATTATTCTCTTGACTAGAACCTTTCAATCTACACGAAAAAAGTTTTTTTAATAGAAATGCAAGCAAATTTTTTTACATAAAAGGGATATCATTTTATTATTTTATTGTAAACAATTTAGAAATATTGAAGTGAGGAGGTGCGGTATGAACAAAGTTCTCAAAACCATCCTAATTATTTTTTCACTGGTCTTACTTTCTATTTTTCTATCCGTTGTCGCAATCTACTACTTTATTGCTTCAAACCCGTTAGATTTTAGTTCATTGCAACAGTTTGTACTAACAAACGATTATGCTCAGCTATATTTATTCTGGGTAGCAGCAGCTCTAGCAATCTTAACGGTCATTGGAATTTTCGTGATTCTGTTTTATCCAAAACGAGTGACTAAATTTGTTTTGCAAGAAGATCGCGGAAAATTGGCTTTAGACAAGCGAGCAATTGAGGGATATGTTCGGACAAGTATCAAACAGGAAGACTTCATGGACAACCCAAAAGTTAATGTAACAGCAACGAAAAATAAAATTAGAGTGAATGTTCGCGGGCAATTGAAGAAGACATCGGGCCTGGTTGGTCAAACAGACCGTTGGGCTAAGAATGTGGAGACGAAGCTTCGGGAATTATTAGGACCTGAAGAAAAAGTCTCGATCAAAGTAAAACTTCAATCATTTGAACCCACGCCAACAGAAACAACGGTAACACGTACACGGCCGCGAGTAGAATAGGAGGAACAGCGATGCAGGAATTTTTAACACGAGACAAACTGCCTATGATCTTCGGTATCCTCGGTTTTATCTTAGCTGTGCTATTCTTTACCATCGGCTTCTTTAAAACGATCTTACTGATTTTGATCACAGTTATCGGAGTAGTTGTCGGCATCTATCTAAAGAACAACCATATTTTAGATGACTACCTGAAAAAATAGTTAACACAATCAGAATTGAACTAACTTTTTCTTTTAGAAAGGGTTAATACATTAATACACCTAGGAGGAAAGAAATTATGGATAACACAACAATCAAACCAACAGAAGTGAAAAAGGATGTAAAGGGCGAATTAACTTATGAAGACAAAGTGATTCAAAAAATCATCGGAATCGCTTTGGAAAACGTCAACGGCTTATTGACTGTAGACGGCGGTTTCTTCTCTAACATTAAGGACAAATTAGTCAATAGCGATGATGTAACTTCCGGTATCAGTACTGAAGTCGGCAAAAAGCAAGTTGCTGTTGATATGGATGTGGTCGTTGAATACGGCAAAGACATTGAAGACATTTATGATCAAATGAAAAAATTGATTTCTGAAGAAGTCGACAAAATGACTCATTTGGATGTAATCGAAGTGAATGTGAACGTTGTAGATATTAAAACGCGCGAAGAATATGAAGAAGATAGCGAAACAGTTCAAGATAAAGTCACTAGTGCTGCTCAAACGACTGGGAAATTCGCATCAAAACAAACCAATCGTGCGAAGAATGCTATGAGCAATCAAACTGAGAAAATCAGTGACAACTTAGAATCTGAACCACGCGTTAAATAAATCTTCCCCACTGACTAGCTGATCCTTGGCTAGTCTTTTGGTTTTAACTCAAAAGGGCCAAGACAAGTTCGTCTTGGCCCTTTCTTTTATACATCTTGATAAGCTAAATAATCGCCATAAGTCGCTGCTGTCTTCGTACCAGCAATAATTGCTCGACGAACAGCTTCAACAGCCAAGATCGATACCGCTTCAAAGCTTGCCTCGATTTGATTCGCCCCTAAAACAAATAGGGTATCGCCATCATAAGTCGTATGTGACGGACGAATCGCTCGTGCAATTCCATTATGACTAATATCAGCCAATTTATTCATCTTGGCTTTTGGAAAGGTCGCGTTCGTCATGACACAACCAATCACCGTATTTCCATCAAATAAGGCATCTTCGTTTTGATAGTGTTCAAGGAAAAGTTCTTCAGAAAATCCGATCTTTTTTTCACCCGGCTTACGGGCACCAGCAATAATTTTGCCAAGTTCTTCCTCATAGACGTCTCCTACGGCGTTGACTGCAATAACTGCTGTCACCCAAAGATTACCGTGGCGCATCGTGTACAGCCCGATACCACCTTTCATGGCGTTTTTCGCACCATTGATAGTCCCGACGCTGCAACCTGTCCCCGCACCATAGTTTCCTGCTTGAAATTGTTGTCCACTAAAGGCTTGTTCACAAGCGTTGCGCCCTGCTTGATAATTTGGCCGAACATCTGCACGCCCGATGCGCAGATCAAAAAGACTGGCTCCCACAACATTCGGTACAAACGTAATCCCCATGTCCCGACCAATACCGTTTTCTTCCAAAAAATCTACCACACCCGCGTTTGCCGCTAGTCCAAAGGCGCTTCCGCCAGATAATGTCACCCCGTGCACAAATTTTCGATTATTTTCCGATTTTAAAGCATCCGTATCACGAGTATTCGGTGAACCGCCGCGTACCGAAACACCGCCCGTCACGCCATCCTCACAGAGAATGACCGTACAGCCAGTCATCGCTTCCGCGTCCGTATATTGTCCAATGCGGAAAAATTCATTGTATTCTTCCATCTTGCTTCCTCCGATTATTTTCTTTATTCTAGCGCATTCTTTTAACTAGCTCAATTTCAAAGAGCCCTTTTTCGAACAAAAAAGGGCTCAGACTTTCTTCATGTAAATAGAACAAACATTGGAAACAGCTTTGATAGTCTGCTTCTACAGACGATTGATTACTTCATCAACATTCTTAATCGTCACAGAAATTGTGCCATCGGGATTATTGATAAATTCTATTAACTCAGGATTGCGATAAACATCCAAAGGCACGATCAATTCGATGCCGTTTGATAATTTTAACTTTTGTTTACCATATTTTTTCTCCGTGATTTCGCGGACCTCGCGTAAAAGCGGTGCTTGATCCACGTATCCTTTTTCTACGACTTCCTCTTGAAACGCCATTTGGGCCGATACATTGTCTTTAAAAACTTTTTGCGCAACGACCTTGGCATCGATCTGACCGCTTTCTTCTACCACATCGTAGACAGCTTCTTTCACATCAGCGATGACATCGTGTTTGGGATTTTCAAACTTCGCCCCAATTTTTTCTGCAACTTTTTTTATAACACGAACATTTTCTTCCAATGAAGGTGCTGGGCGGCTTTCAATCACTTGCGTTGAAAAATACAATCGTTTTTCCCCAGAAAAAGGATATTTTTTCTCAATCAGCTCATAACTCAAATTACCTAAATTGACTACGATGCCTTCATCGGCCTTTTGCGACTTGCTCGATAATAACGCACGGTGAATAATTAATTCGTTTTTCAATCCAGCCTCATCGGAATCTACTAGGTGTGTGTAGCCCTCGTGATAATTTACCTTTAAAAAGGCTAAGTACATTTGCGTGTCTTCTTCATATAAGACAACAAAAGCATCCGCACTTGGCGCCTCTTCACTCTCTTTATATGCCTCATACCAACGAGTCACGATTCTTTCGCTCACCGATAAAAAGTCATGTTCTGCCTGTTGGCTCAACAAAGCAAACGTTGAATCCTCTGTTAGCATTCCCGTTTTGGTTTGAGCTGAAGATAATTTTTGAATTTTCTTCGTTAAATATTCGCGAACGTATTCTTTTGTTAAGTCTAATTCGCTCTGACTATAAATCGGATCGCCCGATTCCCGATCAACGATATGAAGTGCTGCTTTTTTTAAATAAATATCCATGGATTTCCTGCTTTCTAAAAAATTGATTTTTCTAATCAACTGATAAACTACTAGTTCATTAATAAGATAAAATTTTTGCAACCTTATCATTGGTATTCAAACATAGTGAAACCGAAAATAGCAGAACCAGCAATTGTCAACCAGACTATCATACACAGGAAATGGGCTATTTAGCAACTATTCTTTCATTAAAAGTTTTCCGTCTTTCATTTGATAAACTTTGTCGCTCCACTGCGTCATTCGTTCATCATGAGTGACCATAACGATCGCTTTGCTGCGCTCATGAGCTTCTTTGGCTAAGAGTTTTACGACATCATAAGCATGATCAGAGTCAAGACTGGCTGTTGGTTCGTCTGCTAAAATTAATTGCGGATCATTGAATAATGAACGCGCGATGGCCACTCGTTGACGTTCTCCACCGGATAGTTCTTTCGGATACTGTTCTCGCAGTTCCCAAATATCCAAAGATTTCAACAGCTCTTCGATTTTTGCCGTATTTTTTTCTTGCTCGATTTTTTCTACTAATTGAAATTGTTCTTGAACCTTTAGAAAGGGAATCAAATTTGAACTTTGTAAAATAAACCCAATCTCTTTGAAGCGCGCCTTTGATCGATCCTTCTCGTTCATTTGACCAAAATCTGCTCCATTAATGGTTATTTTTCCTTCTGTTGGAGATTGCAGTCCACCAGCAATCGTTAGAAACGTACTCTTCCCTGAGCCTGATGGTCCAATTACACTGACAAATTCGCCTTGTGCAACAGTAAAATCGATATTTTTTAACGCAGTCACTTCTGTGTGCCCTTGACCAAATTTTTTTATAATATTTTCCATTCTTAAAATATCACTCATCTTATTCCCCTCCAATTGCTGTTACGGGATCAACTTTAGTAACTGTCCGCATCGAGAATAAGCCGCCGATCATCGCAACAAGTACTAAAATTACACTGTACAGTGTCCATTCTGACCAATGAACCGCAAACGGCATGGCGCTCGGCAAGATTAAACTCGTCAATATGCTTAAACCAATAGCGACTGCGACTCCAATAATTCCTACTAGAAAAGCCTGTGCCAAAATCGAACGAACTAGATAGCTAGTAGCCACGCCCTGAGCTTTCATCACGCCAAAGATCGATGTTTTTTGTAAAGTGATCACGTACATAAAGATTCCAATTATTGCGGTCACAACAACAAATAGAAAATAAATCATTGTATTCAGCGTTAATTTTTCCGGTGTGTAGCCAGGAATATTCTCGATAAAAGTCTCAGGAGTCATTTTATCCAATTTTGTTTGACCTTCTTGATTATCGATAGTCGTTTGACCTTTTGTCGCAATCAAATTAATCGGTTCATTGCCAGTTGGTTGCGCACCATATTTCAAATTTTTAAAGGTAGTTGAATTCAAGTAGATCACTGGTGCCAATGTATAAGTCGTTTCTTTCGTAATACCAACAATCTTTATTGTTTGATCATTGACTTTTATCTGCTGATTCAATTTATAGCCTTCCGATAAAAGATTTTCCGACACGATGATTTCGTTATCGTTTTTGTATAATCGCCCCTTAATGACTTTTGGTACGACAAATGCATCGTTAGCCGTGCCAAAAATTGAGACATTGGTTTTTTCACCATTGTTCTTTTTCTCTGCAGCAGTGGAGTAAATCCCCACTCCGGCTTTTTCTTTAGCCGTTACACGATCAGTATCACTTTTTTGTAATTGTGACGCATTGGCGATTTTATTGCTGTCTTCCGATAAAATAATCGCTGATGCTCCCCAGTCATCGATTGCCGTCCGATTGCCATCTGCCAAACCATTGGCCAATCCCGACAACATGAAAACCACGTAGGCGACGAGGATCATAATACCCACGATCAATCCATATCTTAATTTCGCATAGCGAATTTCTTTCCAAGCTAAAAACATTTACCTCACCCTTTCAAACGTTAGAATACACTTCTGGTGACAAAATGTCACCGATTTTGCTCATGTGCTATACTAAAGGAAAAAATGACTATCCATTGGGGAGGCAGCCCATGCCGAAAAAAACTTTTCTAAATTTACCAGAAACCCGGCAAGCAGAGATTCGCGCTTTGCTGCTGACAATTTTTTATGAAAAGCCCGTCAGTCTGGTCAAAGTCAGCGAAATAGTGAGCGCTTTGCAAATGTCGCGGGGAATTTTCTACAAATACTTTGAGGACCTAAACGATGCCTATGATTATTTGATCCATTTTTATGCAGGTCAGGTACATGGCGAGATCATCGACTATATGACCCAGCAAGAAGATGATTTTTTTCAAGGAATCGAAGCATTCTTGTTACTGTATGTCGATTTAGATGAGCGTTCTGATCGCTATCGCCAGTTAGTTCTCTTAGCACAAAACAGCTATCTTTTTTCCTATCGACCAAAAGCGGATCATGGTGTTGAAGCTTGGGAAAAACTTTTGGAAAAAAATAATTTCGCCATGCCTACATTAGAGGAACAGATCAGCTTTCTATATTTCTCAATGAAGCTGGTAATCGATTCCTTAACAGACATGTTAGCGAATCAATGGGGCGAAGAAGAATTATTAAAAGATTTTCGTTTTAAAACTGAGTGGTTACTTAAGGGCATTAAAAAACGCTGAAGTGAACTTCAGCGTTTTTTTTGGTTTTCTAAAACCGAATATATTATTGTTGATGGTTCTTTTCTTGCATCTGCTGCTTAAGCGTGTCTATGAAATCAGCTTTCTCCATCTGCTTAATCGTGTCACTGCCATGTTTACGAACCGCGAAGGTCCCTTCTGCTAATTCTTTATCACCAATCACTAAAATATAAGGAATTTTCCGCATTTCCGCATCACGGATTTTTTTCCCTAATTTTTCATTCCGTAAATCTTTTTCCACGCGAATTCCAGCAGCGTGTAGTTCATGAAATAAATCTTCTACCCCTGCTGCATGGGTCTGGGCAACGTTGATTAACGCAACTTGTTTAGGCGCCAACCAAAATGGAAATGCACCAGCATAATGTTCGATTAATATTCCCAAGAAGCGATCCAATGACCCAAAAACTGCTCGATGAATCATAACCGGCTGGGCCTCTTGATTATTTTCATCGACATAAGTTAAATCAAATTTTTCTGGCATTTGGAAATCCAATTGAACTGTCGCACATTGATGGCTGCGATTCAAAGCATCTTTGATATGAATATCGATTTTAGGTCCGTAAAAGGCTCCATCGCCTTCGTTGATATTGTATTTATAACCTAAATCCGTCAATACTTTTCCTAATGATGCTTCTGCTTCGTCCCACAATTCGATTTCACCCATAAAATTATCTGGCCGAGTCGAAAGTTCAACTGCATATTCAAAACCAAAAATCTTGTAAACTTCGTCAATAATTTTTAGCGCCAAGGCAATCTCCTGCTCGATCTGATCCTGGCGTACAAAGATATGTGCATCGTCTTGACAGAAGGTCCGAACTCTCAGTAGGCCATTCAACGCCCCACTGAATTCGTGGCGATGAACTTGCCCAAACTCCGCCATGCGCATCGGCAGATCCCGATAAGAACGTTTACGGTCCTTGTAGATTAAGCAATGACCGGGACAGTTCATCGGTTTCAAAGCATAATCCTCATCAGCAACCTTCGTAAAGTACATATTATTTTTATAATGATCCCAATGACCTGAACGTTCCCACAAACGTTGATTCAAGATTAAGGGGGTTTTTACTTCTTTATAGTCATACTTGGCTTGCAGTTCGCGTAAAAATTTCTGTAACTCATTTCGAATGATCAATCCATTTTCCAAGTAAAAAGGCATTCCAGGGGCTTCTTCTGAAAACATAAACAAATCTAGTTCTTTACCTAATTTTTGGTGGCTCCGTTTTTCCGACTCTTCCAAATAATCTAAATGCGCTAACAGTTGTGCCTTCTCAGCAAAGACGACACCCATAACCCGTTGCAGCATCTCATTGTCCGGATTGCCTTGCCAATAGGCTCCTGAAACTTTTAACAATGAAAAATACCTAGCAGTTGTTAATTCAAGTGCCATTGGTTCAAGAAAATACTCCGTCACATTGCCAAAAGAATAGACAAAAACTACTCGATCCGATTCTAGTTCGGTCAAGGAGAACATTTTCAACTCATTTTCTTTGAATACTTCTTTAGCCTCTGAAACAGTCATTGCCGCACTTTCGATTGGTGTATTGGCCTTAAGTTGCTTCTTAATGTGGTGTTCTAAATCTTTCAAAACAAGGGCACTCAATGGTTGTTTCACCCGCAGGTCGACCCAAATCGTTTGTTCCTCTTGCTGCGACTTCGCAAAGAGAGCTTCAGGATAATGCGTTTTGATGGCCTCTTCCAGCAAAAGACTGACTAACTGACAAATCGCTGTCGTTCCTTCAGTAGATGAACAATCATAAAAGGCAATCTCAGCATTCTTCTTAACAGGAGTTGATAAGTCAACGACTTCGCCATCAATACTGCCGACAACTGCTTCTTCCATCAATTGATTTTTTATTTCAAACAAGGTGGTGTTTTCTGCCACCTTTTGCTTATTTCCATCCGGTAAAACAATTTCGATTTCCTTTGACATTCTACTCAACTCCGATCCGCTTTTATCAGTAAGACGCTTATTAATATATACTTGTTTCTTCTAATTTTAACAAAAGGTCTAAAGGGTTTTCAATAAAAAAACGTCCCTATCAAATAGGGACGTGAATAAACGTGTTACCACCCAAGTTCCCAAAAAGTATACACCTTTTTGGCTCGTAAGATGCGTAACGGGCATCAGCCGGACCTTTTTAGGTCACTCAAAGGTTGTAAACTGATTTCCTCAACCAGAAGCTTCCAGCCGTGGCTTCTTTCTCTTGTGGCGAGTACAAAATCAATTCTTGTCCTTCTCACTGCATTCAACTATTGACTAAAGCATAGACTTGCAAAAAATTTTTGTCAACGCTTTTTTATTAAGAATTTATTCATTCGATTTTAGCGCATCAATCATATTTATATGCCTTAAACGAAAATGCGTTGCGATCATCACGATCACGGAGAAAAGAATCGTTAGTCCGCCTGAAAGGAGATATGCACCTGAACGAACCACTAATGGGAAGGTAATCGTCTCCATCGACGCTTGTACTAAAATAAACTTCGTTAAAACAATTCCTAGACCATAACCAAACAAAATTCCTAATATCGTAAAGACAAAGTTTTCACGGAAAATATAAGAAGTGACTTCTCGATCATAAAAGCCCAATACTTTGATCGTAGATAATTCGCGCAAACGTTCAGATACATTTATATTGGTCAAATTGTATAACACGATAAACGCCAACAGACCTGATAGGACGACAAAGATCCAAACAATCCCATCGAGATTATCCATCGAATGTTCTTGGGTCTCGATTTGAGTAGACATAAACGACGTATTCGTCACCTGATCTGATCCCAAAAGTTTTTGTGACAACTCTTTTTCTTCCGCATTGGTTAACTTTTTACTTTTCAATAAATAACTATTTGCGACGAAATCTTTTCCTCGAGCCTTTTGATAATAATCTTTTGATAAGTATAGGAAGTTTCCTAAATAATTATCCGTGATATTCGCAATCTTTATTTTAAAGGTTTGCTGATCTTCATCATAGACTGTTAAGTTGTCACCTTTCACTAAATCAAATAACTCAGCCATTTTTTGCGTGATCACGGCGCCATTATTAGGTAATGAGAAAATTTTTCCTTGTTTCTTTAAATGAAGGTACTCTTCAAATTTTTGACGATCATCGGGTACCATCATAGTCAATTTTTGATTGGCTTGTCCTTTTTGTTTCAACTCGACTGTTTGATTCATTGTAGCCAAATCACTCGTAATCTTTTTATTATCCGAAAAAATTGTTTCGACTGCCGCCTTATCCGGCTGATCTTTTAGTGTAACGATTGCATCATAATCAATAATTGGTCCAAACTGTTTGTCACCGACAGAACTAAGCGAATCTTTCAAACCCACTCCCGCAACCATCAACGCCGCACAACCAGCGATTCCGATCACGGCCATAATCATTCGTGACTTATAACGAAATAGATTTCGATAACTAACTTTTGAATTGAAACTCATCCGTGACCAAATTGGCTTGATCCGTTCTAAGAAGATTCGTTTGCCCGGTTTCGGCGCCTTCGGTTGTAATAGTTCTGCTGGCTTTTCATGCAGTTCCTTTAACAAGACAAGTAACGCCGCACCCAAGCTGGCGAATAAGAAAGCGACCGTTGCTTGAATGATCGGACGTGATAAGTAGAAAGCTGTTACTCCTGGGAAATTGTAACGATCACTTGAAAGCTCAAAAACTAATCGCGGCAGCGTATGGGTACCAATTACGGAACCCAAAACAATCCCAATAGCGGCCGCCGATAGAGCATAAATAATATACTTGATCGCTATTTCAAAACGTGAATAGCCTAATGCCTTTAACGTACCAATTTCTCGGCGGTTTTCTTCCACCATTCGAGTCATCGTTGTAAATGTGATTAAGGCCGCGATAAAAAAGAAAAAGACTGGGAAGACATTGGCAATCGCCGCAATTCTATCGGAAAGATCACCATACTCTTGAAAACCCGGATTATCCGCTCGCTGATCATAAGAATAGCTGGGCGTTTTTAACTCATTGATTTCATTTTCGCTATCGCTAATTTTTTGCTGCGCCGAGACTAAAGTCGCTCGATTGCTATCAAGTGCCTGTTGCTGCTGTGCTAATTCTGCTTGAGCCTGTGTGAATTGTGGATTTTCAGTCGGCATCATAGCCGCCTGTTGTTCTAGCTGTCGTTTAGCTTGGTCCAGCTCTTTTTGACCAGCATCCAATTTTGCGAGATTGTCCGCTACTTCCGCTTTTTTCGGCAGCAATTCTTTATCTGCTTCTTCTTTGATTTCTGTTGCCCGTTCTTTCGGCCGATCGGCGAAGATTTTTTCGACCTTCTCGATATTTTTATCCATCATTTTTTCGTAAGCTTTACCATAGGTCCCTTTTCCGTGGACATTTTCAAAGCGAACATAGATGACCGATTTTACTTCGTTCGTAAAATTGCTTTCTGGCAAATAGGCAAAGAAATCTACACTGCCGTTTCCAACGTTGGATAATCCGCGTTCTTCCGTACTTATATAGACTGGTGATTGTACAAAGCCTACGATTTTAAACTTTTTGCGTTTCAATTGATCGGATTGGTTGATCTGGTAGCTTTGATTTAGACGATAGCCTTCTTCTTTGGCTTTAACATCCAAAACAAGTTCATTCTCTTTTTTCGGCAGCCGTCCTTCTTTAAGAATTAATTGATTCTGCTGATTTGCTTTGTCGTAAGAATATAATTTGACCACTTGATTCTTAGCACGATCTGCATAAAAAAGCTGATGACCACTCTCGACTTTGGCTCCGGGAATTTCCTCTGCTAATTTTTCATCCTCTTCTGTCAATCCGCCAGTTGAAATGATTTGCAGATTCGATAATTCCTGCTTATCAACATATTGACTTGCAGATTGATTCAAGATCGGGCCTGTAGCTTTGATCCCGACATACAGCAATGTGCCTAATAGTATAATCAGAACGATTGAAATAAAGCGTCCTTTTGAATATATGATTTCGCGGAAACTTGCCTTTAGATACGTTTTATTTTTCATTTATCTACTCCTGTTTTTTCATCCATTTCATTCTAACACAAAACATTTTCATGACTGGCACGAAAAATTCTATCCACAAAAAAGAGTTTCCTGTCTTAGGAAACTCTTTAGTAGCATACAGTTAGTTTTTAAATGAATGGATCGGTGCAGGAATGCGTCCGCCACGAGCAACGAAATCATCAGAGCCTGCCGAATTAACTGCCATTACAGGCGCCCTTCCTAATAGGCCGCCAAATTCAACCATCTCTCCGATTACTTTGTCTTTCGCTGGTATGATTCTAACAGCGGTCGTTTTATGATTGATCACTCCGATGGCCGCTTCATCCGCAATCATCGCAGCAATACTGCTTGCAGGTGTAGCACCAGGAATCGCAATCATATCAAGACCAACCGAACAAATCGCGGTCATAGCCTCCAGCTTTTCAATCGTTAACGAACCGTTATTAACCGCATCGATCATGCCTGCATCTTCTGAGACAGGAATAAATGCCCCCGATAATCCTCCCACGTGATTACAAGCCATTACTCCGCCTTTTTTTACTGCGTCATTCAGTAATGCTAATGCAGCGGTCGTTCCATGGGTTCCGACTGTTTCTAGTCCCATTTCTTCTAACACATGCGCAACCGAATCTCCAACTGCCGGTGTCGGTGCCAATGATAGATCGACGATACCGAACGGAACATCCAAGCGTTCAGAAGCGATTTTCCCAACCATTTGTCCCATGCGTGTAATTTTAAAAGCCGTCTGCTTCACAACTTCAGCAACCACATCAAAGGATTCACCCTTAACTTTTTCCAACGCGCGTTTCACTACACCCGGTCCGCTAACACCAACATTGATGACACAATCAGCTTCGCCAACGCCATGGAAAGCTCCGGCCATAAATGGATTATCTTCAACCGCATTGGCGAAAACAACAAGTTTAGCACAGCCTAAGTCAGAGGCCTCTGCCGTGTCTTTAACAATTTGTCCCATATGCGCCACTGCATCCATATTAATTCCAGCTTTCGTTGAACCAATATTAACAGAAGCACAGACAAAATCGGTCTCGGCTAAAGCCTGAGGAATAGAGTCTATTAAAATTCTGTCCCCATGTTGATAGCCTTTTTCTACTAATGCGGAGAATCCGCCTAAGAAATTCACCCCTACAGCCTTGGCTGCTTTATCTAATGTTTTAGCAAATTTCACATAATCTGTATCAGGTGTCGCCGCAGCGATTATTCCAATTGGTGTAACAGAGATACGTTTATTAATGATTGGAATACCGTATTCTGCTTCAATCGCCTCACCAACTTTAACAAGGTCTTTCGCTTTTGTAGTAATTTTTTGATAAATTTTTTCACAGGCGCGATCACTATCGCTATCAATACAATCTAGCAATGATATCCCCATGGTAATCGTCCGAATATCCAAGTTTTCTTCTTCGATCATTCGAATCGTTTCTAGTATTTGATTGATCTCCACAAAGAGTCCTCCTTATAATTTATGCATCGTGTCAAAAATTTCTTGATTTTGAATACTAATCTTCACACCTAAAGTTTTACCTAATTCATGAAGTTGTTCCCGTGCCCCTTCAAAATCTTCTGCAGCATTGGTTAAGTCCACTAACATCATCATTGTGAAATAATCCCCCATGATTGTTTGAGAGACATCTAGAATATTAATTTTTTGTTCCGCTAATTTTTGACTGACACCTGCGACGATGCCAACCTTGTCTTTTCCGATAACCGTTACTACGCCACGCATTTGCATAACTCCCTTCAGATAATTGTTTCTCATTATAGCACAGAGATGGCAAAACAATTAGAATTTTATTAATAAAATCGTGTTTTTTTAACCAAACGTTCGTGTTTTTACAATTCTTCGGTTCTGTTTATTGAAGCTTGACGCTTTTGTGTAAATATTATTAACGATCAAAAATACTGAACACCTAGCTTTTTCACAAAATGAAGTCTTTCCGTTCTTAACAAATAGGCTTATCGATTGTCAACAATCCGAGAACTCTTTACTTCTAATCACTTTTTTTCTATGATAAATTCAACTATGATCCTTCATTTAGGATGACAAGTAATCTAACAAAATCAGGAGGTTTTTCTATGGATTTGTTTGAAACAATGATCCATCATTCGTCGGTCCGCTCATTTACTCAGCAGGAGTTATCAGCAGAATTAAAAGAGCGATTGATCTTAGCCGCTCAAAGTGCCAGCAGCTCTAACTTTTTACAAGCCTTCTCGTTGATCGAGATAACCGATCAAAAGAAAAGAAAAGCGATTGAAAAAATTGCTAATTTCCCGGTAGACAATGGAAACAACGGCCAATTTTATATTTTTGTAGCTGATTTGAATAAGCACGCAAATGTTTTAACTCTAAAAGAAGATTCGATGGAGTACCTGCGTACAATGGAATCCTTGGTTGTTGCAATTGTAGATGCTACCTTGGCTGCTCAATCAATGGCCGTTTATGCTGAGTCTGTTGATTTGGGAATCTGCTATGTCGGTGGAATTAGGAACGACTTGTTTCAAATGAAGGAAATTCTTGATTTGCCCGAATTGACTTATCCCGTTTTTGGCATGTTCATTGGTTATCCCGCTGTAAAAAATGAAGTTAAGCCGCGAATGCCAGTCAATGCTGTACTTGGAACCAATACCTATCGATCACTGACTCCTGAATTAATCAATAGTTACGACGAAGAAACTACGGCTTATTATCATGGACGCCGTTCCAATGTACAAGAAACCAACTGGTCGGAAAAGGTTCATCAACATTTTGAATTTCCACGACGTCAAAACACCAGCGAATTTCTAAAAAAACAAGGTTTCGTTTTTTAAACGAGACCTTGTTTTTCTGTTGTTTCAGGCCCTTCATTCTGCTGGAATGATCGCAATAGCACGGACATTAAAACCTGGAGCATCTTTGACTTTCGGCACCCCAATCGAAATTGCGCCGCCAATTGGCGGAAGATCTGTCAGTCGATTCAACACTTCCACCTGAAATTTATCTTGCTGCAACCAGTACAGTTCACCAATTAATCCCGCATTTTTTGTACAATCAACAGCCGAATCAGTATCCAATGTTTCATGACCCACTGCTGTCACCTTGCGTTCTTCATGTAAAAATTTCAGAGCTTCTAACGACCAGCCTGGTGTATGCGCCTGCCCAGTTTGATCAACATTGTAAAAAGCCTCTGGGTCTTGCCAGCGTTTAGACCAGCCGCTCGCAAACGCTACAAAGCTATCCGCTGGAATTTTCCCGTGTTCTGCTTCAAAAGTCCGAATATCCTCCACTGTCAGGCAATAATCTGGATTCTCTTCAACCGCCCGCTCTTTATTGATAACAATCAACGGCAGTAAAAAATCATTGATCGGCAATTGATCGACAGAAGCACGCTCCTCGACAAAATGTACAGGTGCATCGATATGTGTCCCATATTGCGTGACTAACTGATATTCTTTCGCGAAGAAGCCATCTTTCTTAACCGTTACTAGTGTTTTTTCCTGCATTGGTTGAAATGATTGGAAATAAGGTATCCCACCATAAATACTGTGACTCAAATCAATCCATTTCTGCTTTTTTAAAAAGGCAATACTGTTTGTAATTTCACTCATACTATTCCTCCTTATTTAATGTCCTATTCAATAGAAGCGTTTTCATTTTATTTTAACGATACCGAGAAATATATCTACTGTCAAATCCAAAAAAAGGTTGTACCAAAATTTCTGGTACAACCTTTTACTTTTAGTCATTGATTAAAACAATTTTTCCTTTTGCGTGATGAGTCGCACTCAATTCATGTGCTTCTTTTACGCCTTCTGCCGTAAGTGGATAAGTATGTCCAACGATACTTTTCACTTTTCCTTCAGTCATTAAATCTGCGATCTCTTGTAATTGCTTGCCATCAGGCTGCAGCCAGATACTTTCTGCCACTGCAACACGCTTGGCCAACTCTTCATCCGGCTGGCTGACGATTGAAATCAAGCGACCTTTTTCATCTAAAACGTTAAAGCTGTCTGCTTGAACATCGCCGCCCATTGTATCAAATACTAGATCAATATCTTCTAACACTTCTGAAAAATCAGTAGTATGATAATCGATCACTTGATCTGCACCTAGCTCTTTCAACAACGCATGATTTTTCTCACTTGCTGTTGTGATAACAGTTGCTCCGGCATTTTTTGCTAGTTGGATAGCATAAATACCAACACCGCCGGCACCAGCATGGATCAAGACCTTTTCACCTGCTTGTAGTTTTCCATGAGTAAATAATGCTTGATAGGCAGTTAAGCCTGCCAAAGGAACCGCCGCTGCCTCTTCAAATGAAACAGAGCCTGGTTTGTTTGCCAATAAATGATCATCAACGATCGTGTAATCCGCATAGGTTCCAAAACGCGTTGTTTCTGGTCGCGCAAAAACGGTTTGTCCAACGTGCCAATCACTTACTTCTGAACCAATCTCGACAATCTCACCCGCAACATCCCATCCTAAAATAATTGGAAACTCCCAAGGCATCATTTGTGCTAGATACCCCTCACGTAATTTCCAATCGATTGGATTAATTGAGGTAGCTTTGACTTTGACTAAAACCTGATGCTCGCCTAATTCCGGCAAGGTTACTTTACTTTCCTTTAACTGGTCCGAATGACCATATTGTTCAATTACAACTGCGCGTGTTTCCATTCATACATCCCTCCATATCTGCCCATTATAGAAGCAGGATCAAAAAATCAGAAACAATTTGCTTTAATCAAATAAGTGAGACTCTAAAAGATAAGTTACCTGATATTTTTCCGCCAATATTTTTAAATATATTCGTGCTTTATCCTCGGTTTCGGTCATGCCGTCTAAAACAGCAAAAAATTTTTGCCTTTCTTCAACCGTCGCTATTTTTTTGAAATAGCCCCAGACATGTTCATAGGCATTTCGCCGCGCCTTTAAATCAACCGGCAATTCTCTCACTTTGTCCAAGTGTTGATAAAACTGTTTCGTTTTTTCTTCCGACCATTGATTTCCAGAAAACAGCTGACGCAATGCTAAATACTCTTTTTGTGATCGCGCCATGACAAAATACTTCCACTGCGCCCATTCTTTTTGAATCTCATGCATCGCACTCACCTCAGCTTTAGGATAGCATTTCAACTGGCAAATCTCGTTGAAAAATGCTCAGCTTGTTCCACCTAGTAACCCGTGCAGCATTCAACAACTCAAAACTCCAATTTCAACTGGCTTAAGCAAAAAAAAACAGACAGCGTTACCTGTCTGTTTTTAATCCTATTATAAGTCAGCGACTGTTGTTCCTTCACCGAAGATAGCTTCCCAATCACCAGTAAAATCAGTTACTGCCTGAGCAATTGAAGGCATTGCTAAAGCTTGTTGGATGATATCAACACCCATTGTTGCAGCTTGACTTCCATTTTCTAAAGCAGCATTGACTTGACCAACATTCTTGAAGCTGGCAGCTAAAATTTTGGTCTCACTCTTTGTACGTGCAATTTCTTCTGCCATTTCAAAAATTGCTTCACGCGGATCGATGTTCAAGTTTTCCATTCGGTTGAAGTATGGTGCGATATAGTCAGCCCCAGCCGCAATTGCTAAGTATGCTTGGAACTTTGTATAGATAGCGGTAGCAGTCACGTTGATCCCGCGGCGCTTCAATTCCTTAATCGCCTTCAATCCAGGTTCATTAACCGGAACCTTAATGAAAACTTTTTGGTCGATATTCGCCAAAATCGTTTCCGCATCTTTGATGATTCCATCATAATCTGTTGCTACAACTTGTACGTGCAATGAACGTTGTTCACCAATGATGGTACGTATTTCTTTCATATGTTGAAAGAAGTCAACTTTTCCCTCTTTTTTCACGATCGAAGGATTTGATGTAACACCGGCGATCGGTAAAAAATCAGCGAATTTTTTAATATCAGCAATATTGGCTGTATCTAGCATAAATTCCATTTTTGAAAACTCCCTTACTCTTTTCTATAGACCAAGCATAGCATCACAGAAAAAAAAATTCCGCATTCATAGCATAAAAAAAACGAAAAGCTTTGTATCAAGCCTTTCGTTGCTGAATATTTCAGCGTAATCGCACAAATGTGCATTTTTTTATGAAAAACTACTTTCGCTGGTTTAAACGTAAAATTTCTTGAGCTGTTTCCTGATCAGTAATCAATGTTTTAAGATAGCCTTTTTTTAGCAATGGTACGATGGAACGAGCCTTTGAAATTCCACGAGCGATTCCCACCGATTGTGGAACTCTAGCCAATTCTTCTAAAGATAAGCCGATCGTCCGCTGATTCAGCGCACCATTCAATAGCTTTCCATAGCTATCATAGAACCGGCAGCAGCAGTCCCCAACAGCTTCCCGCAATTTTAACTCCTCATAGTCTGCTGGCGATAATAAATCCCGCCACTGACTTTTATGATAGCTCAAGGGACCGCCGACACCTACGATAACCAAATCAAGTCGTTTCCAATATTCTTTTAAATCATGGAAATATTTTGAATTAAAGATTCCTTCGGCCAACTCTTTTGTTTCTTGAATCACGGTGGCATTCACAAATAAACTATGTCCATTTAGTTTCCTTGCCAGTTCGTAGACTAGCGTATTGACATGATAACGCGAATTAATATGGCTCGGACCTCCAACTACAGGAACAACCGAAACATCAGATAACTGTTTCGGATCGATTTTATTCACTGCGTTACCGACACTGGCTCCCCATGACAATCCGATGACCATTTCATCTGATAATTGGCGGCGAATCCAAGCCCCTGCCGCTTCCGCTAACTGCTCTTCCTTCGCTTCTTCACTGGCATCAATTTCCGTTGGTATCAATTCAACAGCAGTCAATCCAAAAGAATGCTTCAACTGCTCCTCCAGCTCAAACAATCCGGCATCAAAATGATTGATTTTAATTTCCACGATACCTTCTGTTTTAGCCTGACTCAACATGCGGCTGACCGTTGTACGATAGATGGATAATTCTTTGGCGATCTGAGCCTGAGTCAGCTCTTGTTCGTAATACATGTAAGCAACTTTTGCAATTAATTTCTTCTTGTCCTCTTTCATGTCCGTTTCCTCCCGTAAGCAACTCTTCTTCTATTCTAACAAATATCATTTACTGCGTTCAGTAAAGCGTGTATCATATTTAATTAATAAAACTAGGAGGAATTTATATGTCTTTTGAAGCTGTAAAAGAATTTTTTTCACAGTATGGGATGGCCGAACGCATTCAAGAATTCCCTGTCTCGAGTGCGACGGTCGAATTGGCCGCTCAAGCTTTGAACTGCGCTCCAGAGCGTATCGCCAAAACACTGTCTTTTAAACAAAAAAAAGCAGATAAAAATATCTTGATTGTCGCTGCTGGTGACGCGAAGATTGACAACGCTAAATACAAAGCGGCTTTTGGTGAACGAGCTTTGATGCTAAAAACAGAGGAAGTTGAATCGATCATTGGACATCCGGTCGGAGGTGTTTGTCCTTTTGCAATCAATTCAGACATCGAAGTGTATCTAGACGAATCCTTGAAACGCTTCGAGAGCGTTTTTCCAGCTTGCGGTAATTCGAACAATGCGATCGAATTGACCATACCCGAATTAGAAAAATATACCCAGTACAAGCAATGGATCGATGTCTGTAAGAATTGGGCGTAGGAAACGAGAATGAAGTTCTATCTGCCATTCAACTTTGGCTTAGTCCGGATTAATAAGCACGCATCAACCGTTATCATTTAGCATATTAAACTGTCACTGCGAAATAGTGACTGATTTATTTCTTATCCCTACATTTTATACGAGTTCAGCTTAAAGCAAAAGCTTACTTATTATTATAGGAGTTCGCTATAATGAAGATGTATAAAGAGGAGGAAGTACTATGAAAATTACTTATCATGGTCACTCAGTCTTATCGATCGTAATGAAAGATGGACAAAAATTATTATTCGATCCCTATATTTCCGAAAATATTTTAACCGATTTACAAGCGGATAAAGTAGAGACTGATTGGATACTAGTCACACACGGACACAGTGACCACATCGGTGATATGATTCCGATTGCTAAACGCAACGATGCAACAATTATCAGTATTGTTGAAATCTGTAAATTTGCGGAAAGAAACGGTGTGAAAAAGACCCACGGAATGAATATTGGCGGAAAATTTGATTTTCCTTTCGGCCGAGTAAAGATGGTTCATGCTCAACATAGCTCAGGGTACGAAGTCGATGGACAGATGCTTTACATGGGCGAAGCCGCTGGATTTATTTTACAGGCGGAGGGAAAAACAATCTATCATGCTGGCGATACATCGAACTTTGGTGACATGGCGCTCTTTGGTGATGCCTTCGATATCGATATTGCCTTCTTGCCAATCGGGGATAATTTCACGATGGGACCACATGAAGCAGCCAGTGCAGCTAAACGCTTAAAGGCCAAACAAGTCGTACCAATCCATTACAATACCTTTCCTGTTATAAAACAAGATCCTGAAGAATTTGTTAAACTACTGCCAGATACGATTGGTAAAGTTATGGCTGTTGGAGAAACCATTGAAATTTAATTAGTAAAAACTTGTGAGTAAAATTTGCTCACAAGTTTTTTTGGCTATTTTTGTACGCTGCTAATCTGCTACAATGAAAATAATTAAGAAAGGAGTCTTTATGCTAAATTTTGAAAGTGATTATTTAGAAGGCGCACATGAAAAAATCTTGCAGCGGATGATTGAAACGAATGAGGAAAAGCTAAGCGGCTACGGTCGGGATAAATATTCTGCCTCAGCAATCGAAAAAATTCGTCAAGCTTGTCTCTGCCCCGAAGCCGATATCTTCTTTATCGCCGGCGGAACGATGACCAATGCTTTAGTCATTGCTTCTTTATTGAAAAAAATTGAAGGTGTAATCGCTCCTGAAACAGGTCATATTACTACTCATGAAACAGGAGCAATCGAGTTTTCCGGTCATAAGGTTTTAAGCCTGCCGCAAACGAATGGTAAAATTTCTGCACAACAGATCCGTGCATATCTCGAACAATTTTGGGCAGATGATAATCGGGAGTTCATGGTCTTTCCAGGAATGGTTTACTTATCTTATCCAACAGAATACGGCACACTCTACTCCAAAGAAGAACTAAAAAATATTTCTGAGGTATGCCGCGAAAATGAAATTCCACTCTTTTTAGATGGTGCTCGGTTAGGCTATGGACTAGCAAGTCCTGAATCTGATTTGACACTGCCGCTGATTGCAGAATACTGTGATGTCTTTTATATTGGCGGCACTAAAGTTGGGGCCTTTTTGGGAGAAGCAATCGTCTTCACCAAAAACAACTTACCCGAATTTTTTATCGCTCACATGAAACAACAGGGGGCGCTGCTGGCTAAGGGGCGGCTTTTGGGACTTCAATTCGATACCCTATTTACTGATCAATTATATTTTAAAATCAGTCAGCATGCGATCGATATGGCTATGCGTTTGAAAAAAGGGTTAGTAGGAAAAAAATACCGTTTCTATCTGGATTCACCTACCAACCAGCAGTTCGTTATCTTGGAAAATAAGCAAATGGAAGAATTGAAAGAAGCTGTCGCCTTCAGTTTCTGGGAGCAGTACGATGATGAACATACTGTAGTTCGTTTCGCTACCAGTTGGGCAACAAAACAAGCAGATATTGATGAATTATTAACGTTACTATAAAAAGCAGCTCGTCATTCGAGCTGCTTTTCATTTGGCTTTTATAGACTGATTAAACGATAGGTCAAACACGCCAGATAGCATTCGTAACTCTCTGAAAAACGCATAACATTATAGCCCAATGCTTCGCTGATCTTTTTAATCCGATATTTCACCGTATTTTTATGGATAAATAATTGTTCGCTGCAAACTTGAAAGTCCGCCCCTGCATCCAATAAAAAACTGCACAACGTCATTAGCTGCTCTTTGCTGTCCATGATTGGAGCCAATACACTCAATGTCTCTTCGACTTCAGCCTCACCAGATTGAATCAATTTACTCGCACATACGACTTGACGGATCTCACTGATGGAAAAACTCTTCTTCCCATGAAATAGTTTAGGCAGTTGCAAAGCAACCTTGTTCACTAATTGATACGTCGTTCGTACCTCGGTCGTGTTCCGTAAACGTGGGCACAAAACGATACTGTCGATCATGTCTTGATAAGGACTTGTTTGCAGATAGGCTTCCCCCAGTTCCAATTCAGAATCAGTATGGCAATAATTTCCCAACAGCACAATCAATTGATCATCCATTAATTGTGCTACGCAGGTCTTGTAGAATTTTGAAGCATAGGCAAGGATGTCTTGCTTCAGCTTCTTTTCTTCTCTCAAATCATTCACTTGCAGCAGCCACATCAACTCGATCCCCTTGACGTCCACCTTCAAATGATTGGCTAGTCGATACATTTTCTCACTTTCATCATTTAAAATGGCCTGTACGAGCGCATACTCGCTCACTTCTCCATGCTTCTTTCCCCACAAATTCATTGCAACTTGCAATAATTCCACGGACTGGCCGCATTCAGCTTCGGTCAAAAGATCATGTTCTTTCAATAAATAAAAACGCAATACCCCGTTCTCTTTGTGGTAGAGCTCTTTATAAAATATCGCAAAATCATTTTTTTGAACTTGTTCGCCATCCTCCACAACAACCCGGCGCAATATGCGTTCTAAATCTACAGAAGAATTTCGCGGCCATTTGATCTGATTGATCACTTCATTATCAGGATTCGTCAAAATGATATTCGTTCGTAACAGATCCGAGAGCAGCTTCAACGTCACCTCAACGGTTCGTAAGTGTTCTGGTAATAATGAAGCTTTTTCTAAAACCTCATTCACAAGATTTTCTGTCGAGCGTTCTTTTAAAATTTCGGCCATCACTTCCACGATCACTTCGCTATAGCGAATCTGATTTTGGTTTTTCGGCATTTGAATAATCACAAAATCTAAATCCTCCGCCGTCTTAATAACCTCGGAAGATAATCTTGGAAGGACAACTCCCACGTAATAAAGAATAATTCCCAGTTCGCCCATTTTATGTAAACGGCGAATCGTTTCACATTGCTTCGCTACGTCATCTTTGATGTTGAAAAAGGAAGTCAGTGCCAATTCACCAGAGTGGTATTCATTTGTCTCAAGCAAAGCAGCGTAATCATCCATATTCGCGATATCCAGAAAGGTTAAGGATGTCACCGTCTGATTCAAGCAATTTTGCCCACTCATTAACTGAGCTTCACGTAAAGAAGGCAATCCCATTAACTCTTTTAATTTAGCACCCAAAATTTGTTCCTCCTTAGAATTTTCACATCAAATTTTATTTTTCTTCTAACCTTAGCAGATTCACTTTTTCTTGTCTATTCCTTTTTCTTCAAAAAAAGCAAATTGTCTTCTAAAATATAAAAAAAGGTTGGCTTACGCCAACCTTTCACATTCTTCTTATTTAATTCCTGTGTCGGATTCAATAATCTTTCCGACAATTCCATAATCTTTTGCTTCTTCGGCCGATAACCAGAAATTGCGGTCAGTATCTTTTTCAATTTCTTCCAATGTATGACCAGTCGCTTTAGCGATCAAATTATTCACACGTTTGCGCATACGTAAAATTTCTTTGGCCTCAATCTGAATCTCAGTCGATTGACCTTGAACCCCGCCAGCTGGCTGATGGATCATGTAGCGCGTATTCGGTAGACTGTAGCGGTCTTTTTTATCTGCTGCTAGATAGATGGTAATCCCCGCACTTGCGACCCAGCCTGTTCCGATCATTTTTACTTTTGGTTTAATAAAGCGAATCATGTCATGGATCGTGTCGCCGGATTCAACGTGACCGCCTTGACTGTTGATAAACATAGTAATAGGTTCATCACTGGCTGCTGACAAATAAAGTAATTGTTCTGTCACCGTCTTCGCCAACTCCTGATTGATTTCACCATAAATCAGGATCGTCCGTTGTTTCAATAATTTTAACATCATCGGATTCTTTTCTTCCGATTTTTCCATTTCTTCTTCGGCAAAAAATTCATTCATACTTAATGCCCTCCTTTTCTACTAAATCTAGTATAGCCAAAAAGAGCTGGAATGAACAGAAAGAGCTTTTACTGATTGGCATTCTAACTTTCTAATTATTTATGCTAAACTAACGATGAAAAACAGTTTTTATTGGCGCATTTTATTTTTTTATGGGATGATAGATCGTATTTTGTGAACAGGAAGGGGATCTTCGTGACCTATCGAAATAAGCCTCCATCATTGGCTGCTCGGCTGAATAATTCTATCTAAAAGGAGCAACTTATATGATCGAGGAAAAGAAAAGTTTTATCTCATGGCCGATACTTGCCATGATGTCGTTTGTTACTGTCATTGGTTTTGACGATATTATCTATAACTTTGCCAATCAAGGATTAGGCGTTATTACTTCTTGGATAATTTTACTGCTATTATATGTGATTCCCTACTCTTTAATGGTTGGACAATTGGGATCAGTTTTTAATCATGAAGGTGGCGGACTAACCTCGTGGGTTCGGGGAACCAGCGGCGATCGTTTAGGATATTTTACTGCTTGGACCTATTGGGCAGCCTCAATCCCCTACGTAGTTGATACTGCAAATGCTGTTGTTGTCGGCTTCGGCTGGCTGATCAACGGGAATGATTCAATGGAAGATAAGATGTCCAATTCCATGTTTGCATTGTTGACCTTCTGTGTTTTCTTAGCCTTTATTTTCTTGCAGCGCCACTTTAAAAAATCTTTGGAGGTTTTGAGTACATTAGGCGGCGGGGCAATGTTCATCATGGCGATCTTATTTGTCTTTATGACCTTCGCTTCATTATTTATGCCGAACGGTCATATTGAGACACAGCCCATGAATCTGGGAGCGATCATACCGAAGTTTGACCTCCATTATTTAACGACGATTGGACTGCTGATTTACGCTATCAATGGCGCAGAATTAGTCGCCCCCTTTGTGACACGGATGCGTAAACCGCAACGAGAATTTCCGAAAGCTATGATTATGCTGACGGTCATGACAATTTTCCTAACTGTCTTCGGCTCATTCTCACTAGGTGTCTTCTTTAACGCTCATCATCTGCCAAATAATTTAAAAATGAATGGTTCTTACTATGCCTTCCAACGTTTGGGTGAATTCTTCCATTTAGGTAACACGTTGATGTATGTTTTCGCCGTCACTCAAATTATATATATGTGTGCGCTGCTTGCCGTTTTACTAGACGCTATGACTCGCATGCTGATTTCTGATACGGGGAAACAATTCATGCCGAAGAAATTAACTAAGTTGAATGATGATGGTCTGCCGATCAATGGCTACATTTTAACAACTGCCTTGAGTGCTTTTATCTTATTATTAGGTGTTTTCTTACCTGAAATGAACGATATTTTTAACTGGCTGTTAAACCTTAATGGGATCATTTCTCCAGGTGTAACCTGTTGGATCTTTTATGCCTTCATAAAAATTCGTTTAGATAGTCGGAAATTCCAATCAGATTACATCTTTATCAAAAATGATCGAATGGCAGTCTTCGTTGGTGCTTGGTGTTTGGTCGTTACTATTATCGCCACCTTATTCGGTATTTTACCGCAAGACGCGGCTTACGGTTCAAGCTTATTCTGGCATGAATTGATCATCAATGTTGTCGGAATTGTTGTATTGATTGGTTTAGGTTTTATCATGCCTGCCCTTGCCAAACGCGAACGAGAAAAAGCCGTCTAACAGTTAATATTGAAAAAGGACAAAATCGTTTTGTCTGCCAGACTGTAAGCATCTCCTTTTTATGGATGATGCTTACAGTCTTTTCTTTTAGTATTGCTATTCAAAAAAATATTTACTCGTGGTAAGATGATGTCTAAATAACATTTCATTGTATTTTAATCGAAATCATAGAAACGGGTGAAGGCTATGTTGTTGGGGTCGATCGTAAATTGTCTCGCGATCATTGTTGGGAGTTTTTCTGGTGTGGTTCTGCGGAACATCACAGAGCAAACAAAAGATACGGTAACAAAAGGAATTTCTTTGGGGGTTATTGCCTTGGCCCTTCAGATGTCCTTGCAGGCAAGTTCGTTCATTATCATTATTATTAGTATTTGCCTTGGCGGAATGATCGGAGAGTTTTTGAAAATCGAAGACTCTATGACTCGCTTGGGTTTATTTTTAGAAAACCGGTTCGCTCGCGGCAATAGTAATTTTGCTGAGGGCTTTGTCACAGCTACCTTAATTTATGTCATTGGGTCTATGGGGATTATCGGAGCGATCGAAAGCGGTGTTTCCGGCAGCCATCAAACCTTATTCACAAAAGCTGTAATGGATGGTTTCATGTCGATCATGTTGACGGCCTCGCTGGGTATCGGCGTTCTTTTCTCAGCCTTTCCAGTTTTGATCTATCAAGGAGCGATTACGATCTTTGCAAGTATCATCGTCCGTTATTTGCCAAAAGAATTATTGGATAGTTTGATGAACGAAATCAGCGCCATCGGTGGTTTAATGATCTTAGCGATCGGTTTAAACGTTATGAAGCTGACCAAAATACGAGTCTCAAATTATTTGCCGGGGATAATAGTTCTGATCATCATCATGGTGATTCAATATTATTATTTTTAGCTAAAGTAAAAGCAGATGAAGAAATTCTTCCTCATCTGCTTATTTTCTTTGCCAAATAATACTTTGTCGTCCCTGCCATCGGAACATCTTCCAATTCGCCAAACACTTCATAGCCTTGTTTTAAATAAAAGCCCAATGCTTGATACGCCTTTGTCGTCAAGGTAATCGTTTTTACTTGTTCTTGTACTGCATGTTTTTCCATCGCCTGCATCAGTTTGGAGCCGACACCGAATTTCTGATATGCCTCATCCACGCCCAGCAAAGAGATATGCAATGTGTCATATTGCCGTTTACCGACGATCCCCCCAGCTAATTGGTCCTCAATCCAAGCACCAAATGCCCATGTCTGTTCTACTGATTCCGGCATATTATCAACAAATTGTTTTTCATGTTGTTGGTTGAAGACGTTGTCCAAAAAAGGCATTAGCGCCCCTCGTTCACTTTGTCTGATGTCCATCTGCTTCACTCCCATTTTATCTATTCCAACTTTCTAACGAAAAAATGTAACGATTTTCGTTCTCACACCATTCTACCAGCCTTACTAAAGAAAAAAAGCAGATTCGGTAATTTGCCAAAAATGATACGAAAATGAAAATTGAAAAAAAGTACATTAGAAATCTGTAAAGTAAATTCTTTTGATTACCTTCTTCACTATACTTAAATAAGAATTGTAAGCGCTATATATTCGTCCATGTGAAATCATTAACTTACAGAGAAGGGAAGAAAAAAACAAATGGCTGATAAGAAGATCCGCTGGTTCACTGTCTCGATGATTGCTTTTAGTATGGTTTGGGGGTTCGGGAATGTCGTCAACAATTATGCGCAGCAGGGAATTTCGGTGGTCGTCTCTTGGATCTTGATCATGCTGCTCTATTTTGTTCCTTACGCGCTGATCGTTGGGCAGCTAGGCTCTACTTTCAAAACAAGTTCGGGCGGTGTCAGTTCCTGGGTCAAAGAAACTACCGGAAAAAGAAAAGTTGCTTACTATGCTGCATGGACTTATTGGGTCGTTCATATTACTTATCTCGCACAAAAACCGCAATCGGTTTTAATTGCTCTTGGTTGGGTCTTCAAAGGGAATGGTAGAGTCGCTACCGATATGAGTGTACAGATTGTCGCTATTATCTCGTTAATCATCTTTTTGATCTTTTTATTTCTTTCGACAAAAGGATTGACTACCCTGAAAGTTATCGGAAGTGTCGCGGGTTCAGGTATGCTTGTCATGTCGATTCTATTTATTATTTTAGCCGTTGCTGTCCCCTTTATTGATCCCTCTTTTACGGTCGCTACACCGGATATGGGCAGTCTCAAAACGTATATTCCCGATTTCAATCTCAGTTATTTTGCTACCATCTCCATGCTGGTCTTTGCCGTCGGCGGTGCCGAAAAAATTTCTCCGTATGTAAACTCAATTGATCGACCAACTAAAAATTTTCCTAAAGCAATGATCTTCATGGCAACTATGATTGGCATCAGCGCCGTCCTTGGGTCCGTTGCAATGGGAATGTTGTTTGACAGTAATAACATTCCAGATGATTTGATGGCGAATGGTGCTTACAGCGCCTTCCAAATTTTGGGCAATCATTTAGGTGTCGGTAATATTTTGATGATCATTTATGGCCTGGCTCAAACAGCCGTACAATCTTCGGCGTTGGCCTTCTCCATTGATGCACCTTTGAAAATCTTGCTCTCAGATGCTGATCCCGAATATGTTCCTCAATGGTTACGCAAGAAAAATAAAAACGGGACATTGATCAACGGCTACTTATTGACTGGGATTCTTGTTAGCATTATCATCATTCTGCCTATCTTCGGGATCAAGAGCATGAGTATCTTGGTTCAATGGCTGACGAATCTAAATTCAATTGTAATGCCGATGCGCTATATTTGGGTTTTCTTTGCCTATATGATGTTGAATGCCCAATACAAAAAATTTCATTCAGAATACAAATTCATAAAGAATCCAAAACTTGGTTTCTTTGTTGGTTTCTGGTGTTTTGCTTTTACTATTCTCGCATGTATTTTGGGAATGCTGCCGAAAGTTGATTACGCCGCCGATCCTAGCTCATGGATGTTCCAATTGATTTCCAATATCGTTACTCCGATCGTCTTGATTCTGTTGGGGATGATCCTGCCGATGATCGCCAAACGCGAAAAGCAAAAACAATTGTACTAAAGAAACTAATAAAAAAGCCGTTGTTGAAATCGTTCAGGATTTCAACAACGGCTTTAGTCTATCTAGCATCTTCCAATATATCCTTAGTTTCGGACGTCTCGCCGATCACCCAAGTTTTGGCAACTTCCTGTTCTTTAATCATCTGTGCATACCACCCTTGTTGGCGACACAATTCTTGGTGATTTCCTTTTTCTCGCACACTTCCCTCATCAAGAACAATGATTTGATCAGCATTAATGATCGTATCTAAACGATGAGCGATTACGACTACCGTCTTTTCAGCCATTAAATGATCCAACGCATGATTGATTTCTTTTTCATTGTCGACATCGAGACTTGAGGTTGACTCATCCAACAAGACTACCGGTGCATCTTTCAGTAATGCACGGGCTATTGAAACCCGCTGTTTCTCCCCGCCAGAAAGTGTAGATCCACCCTCACCGACTAAAGTGTCATAACCATTTTCCATCTGCATGATGAATTCATGACAGTTTGCCAGACGAGATGCTTGAGTCACTTCCTCCATCGTCGCACTTGGTTTGGCCATACGAATATTGTTTAAGATCGTATCATTAAACAGATAAACATCTTGGAAAACACAAGTGATTTCTTCAGTCAATGCATCTGGTCGAATGTCCCGAAGCTTTTCATTTCCCATTCGGATCTCTCCATTATCAACATCCCAGAAACGCGAAATCAAACTAATGACTGTCGATTTCCCTGAACCCGAGGGTCCCACTAAAGCAGTGGTTTTCCCATCCTCGACAGTAAAAGATAAATCATTTAAAACACTCACACCATTTTCGTAGCTGAAAGAAACATGCTCAAAAGTAATTTCATGATCGGCTCCGATAAAAGCATCTTTAGTATAAGGCAATGGCTGCGTTTCAAAAATTTGCCGCAAATTATCTGCCGATTTGGACAGATATTTCAATTCAGGATACAGCATTCCAATTGTCATTAATTGACTAGAAGTCGAGACACTCAACATCAAAACAGCGATATATTGTTCCGGCGTCGAATTGCCCTGAATCAATAAATTGGTTCCCCAGATCAACGCGACTGGAATCATAAAGGACACGATCGTTGAAAAGATCATCACATACGGCATCATTGAGAGTTCCACCCGAATAGATGATTTTTTTAATTCATTAAATGATTGATCCAATCGTTCAAACTTCGTACCGGTCAAGCGATACAATCGGAACGTTTTGATTCCATTGATATATTCCACGACCCGTGAGATCACCGCATTGATCCTTACTCGATGTTCTGGTGCGATAGTGTGCCCAACAGATCCGCCCTTAATCATTAAAGGTAAAGCTACTAAGATCATGACAACCATCACGCCCGCAAAACGAAAATCAATCACTACCGCAGCAATCATACAGACTGATACACTAAACAAGGCTTTAACAAAGTCGGTCAAGTGATGAGTCAGAACTTGTTCAAAATCAGCAATATCCGTCGAAAAATAACTCGTCAACTTTCCAACACTGTTTTGATTAAAGTAGCCGGAGTTTAATCCTCGAACATGTTCAGCCAAGCGCAAACGCAAATCAGTCGCGATCATCGAACCATTCAATTGTAATGAGGCAAAACTATAGCGAGCCAATAATGTCCTGAAAATAAAAACAACCGCCAAAACTGCAATACCGCGGAAAAAGAAACTTTCCGTAAACTGATTCTTGATCAAAGTAACGATACTCAAAATCATCACCGAATAAAAGAGCATATTCAGAAAAGCATCTAGTACCGCTAACAAGATTGGTGTATAGAGCAGCTTGATCTTTTCACCAATCACCGCCCGTATATTTCTAATCACACTAGTCATAAGTTTCCTCCTTATTTTTCTGTATAAATCTTCCACAATTTAGCGTAGCTTCCGTTGTGGCGCAGTAAGTCATCATGTGTGCCTCGTTCGACCACGCGACCTTGATCAAAGACACAAATTTGATCAGCATGTTTGATCGTATTTAAGCGATGAGCGATCATGATCGTCGTTTTATTTTGCAGCAATTTGTTCAAGGCTAACTGAATTTTCCGTTCATTTTCAATATCAGTAAAGCTGGTTGCCTCATCAAAGATAACTACGGGAGCATCTTTCAAGATCGCACGAGCAATACAGACGCGTTGTTTTTCGCCGCCTGACATTTTAATCCCGGCTTCCCCCATGACTGTATCGTAACCATCTGGCAAACTCATAATAAACTCATGGATCTGTGCCGCTTTAGCTGCTTCATGAATTTCTGCGTCAGTCACCTGCTCTTTTCCTACGGCGATATTTGTACGGATCGTATCACTCAGCATAAAGGCATCTTGAAAGACAAAGCTGATCGCCTGCATTAATGATTCTTCACTAAAACTTTCTACTGGTTGATCATTCAATAAGATCTGACCTTGCTGAATATCCCAAAAACGTGGTACCAACTGTGCCATCGTTGATTTCCCCGAACCAGATACCCCAACAAAAGCAGTCAGACTGTTGGCTGGCACCTCCAGCGAAACATCGTGCAATACGTCATCTTCCTCATAAGAAAAATGAACATGGTCAAAGGTGATTTTGACCTCATTCAACTGTTCTGAGTGCGACCCGAAATCCTGTTGCGGCAAATCCATGATATCTTTGATTTTCTCTGTTCCAGTCAAAATTTGTGAGATCGCCATCGCAAATCCGCTTAAACTTTTCAACGAAGAAAGAAACACGATGCTCATAATTAAGAAAAATAAAAAGGTCGGCAAATCAACTGCCCCTTTTAAATAGAGCCAGCCGCCAGCCGGAAAACTAAATAGCAAACCTGATTCGATCAAAATCAAAAACATCCCATAAGGCCAAGCCTGCATTTTTGTACATTCCGTCCACATCTTGTGATATTCTTCAACAGTCGATGAATATTGCTTGAACCCCTTGGCCGTAACGTTAAATGATTTCATCACGTTCATACCATTAATAAACTGCATGATCGAAGAATTTAACTGACCGACTAATTTTTGGTACCAGCCCATGTATTTACTGCTTGAGCGCATCCCGATCATCAGGATGACCGCGCCAATCACGATTGGCAATAATAGACACAACGCTAAAGGGATACTCAACGTGCAGAGATAGATAAACATTAGCAATGGAACTGTGATCGCTTTAGCCAAATCCGGCACTTGGTGAGCCAGCATCGTTTCAATGCGTTCAGTATCTTCAATAATTGTCTTCTTTAATTTTCCCGAAGTCGTCTTAGTAAAAAAACCCAAGTGAAGAGTGGCAATATGGGCACTCAGACGACTGCGAATTTCATACAGCGTATTAAACGCACCGATATGAGACAGTGCCCCGCTGACCATCATCGTCAAAAATTTTACAATAATCGCTACTCCCGCATACATGCCATAACGCATCGCTAAATCCATATTAGGCTGATCACCAAATAAAAACAGCAAGACACGATACAACATCACTAATGGAACAAAATCCATGATGCCCGAAATAATACTAAAAATTGCTGACGCTAATAAAAGCAAACTCGATTTTCCAGCCAATCGAAACAAATAACCAACATTCGACTTTTCCATAATTTCCTCCTTATTAATGGTAAACTAGGTTCCGTGTATATTTCCGATCTAGAATAAAAATTGTTTTTCTCCTAACCACCACGAACCTAAACTACTGAGTTACTATTCATTTAACCGAGATTGAGAATCGTTCTCAATTACTTCGAAGTATTACATATGTTATCCATGAAGTAAAGCATATTTTTTGACATTCCTTCATTTTTCTGAATATTTTTGCCGTGTTTCATCCATTTCAAATTTATTTTTTTGAGGTGTATACTGAAGACAATTGATGCTTAGAAAGTAGGTTTTTATGTCTGATTTTTTAGAAGACCTTAAAATGTTTTGGAATGATTTCGCTGAAGAGTATGAAAACATTCAACAAGAATCTTCTTTTCCGATCGCGGAAGAGCTGCGAGATTTTCTGCTGACAGAAAAAATCCTGCCCTGTCAAACTTTCTTAGATCTTGCAGGGGGATCTGGTCGTTATTTAACTGTATTACAGAAATACGCTGGAAAATATGATTTAGTAGATATCTCCGAAGAAATGCTGAAGATTGCTGCTGCAAAATCGGACGAAAATGTTCAGTTGATCCAGCAAACTCAGGAAAATTTTCTGAGACAAAACAAACAATGCTATGAGCTGATTTTTTCTGCGATGAATCCTGCCTTGCAAACCAAAACTGATTTTATAGATTTTTGCCGAGCTAGCAATGATTGGTGCTTGCTGCTGCGAGTTGTAAAAGATGAAGACCAGCTCTTCTCCTCTTATGAAGAAAAAAATCCAGAGTTGTTATTAAATGAACGCTATAAAGCATTTTTAAACGAAGAACATATTCCCTATTGGACGAAACGATTTGCATACACAAAAACTGAAGAGATTAGCCGTGATTTTTTTCAAGAATACTTTGCGGATGACTTCTCTTCAAATCAATTGGCAGAGATTACCAAGAAAAATTTTGACGATAAGCAGCAAAAAAGCAATCAGCAGTTTCTCGATTATGAATTGATTTATTTTCATGTACCAAAGGCTTATAATGAGAACGGATTTTAACATTTGAGGGGGAATTTTGATGGAAGAAAAAACATTTCAACGAATCAAAGAATTAACAGAGCTGCAAGGAACCAGCGGTTTCGAGGAAGACATTCGCAGTTATATGCGTAACGCGATCACTCCATTAGTCGATGAGGTTCAACAAGATGGCTTAGGCGGTATCTTTGGTTTGCGTCAAGCTGACGAAAATAAACCGCGCGTGATGGTGGCAGCCCATATGGATGAAGTCGGCTTCATGCTGACAGAGATTACCCCTCGCGGATTATTCAAAGTAGTCCCTTTAGGCGGTTGGAATCCGTATGTCGTTTCAGCTCAACGCTTTACTTTAAAAACTGGCAAAGGCAACTATCCGTGTATCTCCTCCTCTGTCCCTCCACATCTATTGCGGGGAACAACTGGACAAGGACAAGTTAAAGTTGAAGACATTCTTTTTGATGCCGGCTTTGAATCGAAGGATGAAGCATTAGCTTATGGTGTTCTTCCGGGAGATACGATCGTTCCTCAAACCGAAACAGTCAAAACTGCAAATGGCAAAAATATTATCAGTAAAGCTTGGGATAACCGCTATGGTTGTACTGTGGTATTAGAAGCGCTAGAGGCATTAAAAAAGGAAACATTAGATTACACCTTGATTGCCGGCGCTAACGTTCAAGAAGAAGTTGGTTTGCGTGGAGCCAAACCTGCTGTTACAAAATTCCAGCCAGATTTATTCTTTGCGGTAGATTGTTCGGCCGCTGATGATTTAGTGACAACGAATGGAACTTTCGGCCATTTAGGTGAAGGCACCCTCTTGCGCATCCAAGATCCTGGAATGATTTTGCTCCCTCGTTTAAGGGAATATCTATTAGATACCGCGGAGACCCATAACATTCCTTACCAATACTTTGTTTCCAAAGGCGGAACAGATGCTGGCGCAGCTCATACTGCTAACGAAGGTATTCCAAGTACGGTAATCGGTGTTTGCGGTCGTTACATCCACACTCATCAAACCATGTTCAGTATTGCTGATTTTGATGCCGCACGGGAAATGCTGATCCAAGTTTTAAAAGGATTAGACGAAAGTACAATCAAAACAATCGTTGCTGGAAAATAGTTCCTTAATAAAAATTAAATAACTTTGCAAAATGATGATTAACAAGCCGTTTGTTCGCTTAAATGATGACTTTCATTTGTACGCCCAGCATTTTTCTTGCATTCAGAAACGATTTCCGTTAGGATTTAACCATATTAATAACTCCTTAGGGGAGTAACCGGCAACTTTGTTGTTGTGATATCAACAGTAAGTTAACCAGCAATGGTTTTCTGGTATCGTATGAAATGGTGAGACCTAAGACAAGTTTAACTACTTGCCTTAGGTCTCTTTTTTTGTCAGTTCTACTTCTTGAACCAGAAAAATTGCCGAGTCTAGTAAATAAAAATCATTGGAGGATATAAATTGACAAAACACGTGTATCAACAAGAAACAGATGAATTAATGAAAGACTTAACCACTGCACCTGAAGGTCTTAGTCAAACAGAGGCGCAGCAGCGGCTGCAAGAAAACGGTCCGAATCAATTAAAGGAAGCGAAGAAAAAATCTTCGCTGACACTCTTCCTAGAAACGTTTAAAGACGCGATGGTGATTGTCTTGCTAATCGTAGCTGTCGTCCAGATGATCATGGGCGCTCATGTTGAATCGATCGTCATCTTCGCCGTACTTTTGCTGAACTCGGTCGTTAGTGTGATTCAAACGAAAAAAGCAGAAGGTTCCTTAGATGCATTGAAAAAACTATCAGCGCCAGATGCCAGCGTTCTTCGAGGAGGACAGGAGCAAAGTATTCCTGCTAAAGATATCGTAGCCGGCGATATCGTCATTCTAGAAGCTGGTGATTACGTGCCGGCTGATGGTCGATTACTTGAAGCAGGTTCGTTAAAAGTCGATGAAGGAATGTTAACTGGTGAATCCACTCCAGCTGAAAAAGAAATCACGACATTAAGCACCGATGTTCCGATCGGGGATCGTCTCAATATGGTTTTTAGCGGAACAATCGTCACTTATGGTCGTGGAAAGTTCTTGGTCACTGCCACTGGGAGTGAAACGGAAATCGGTCAAGTTGCTGGTCTATTGGAATCAACGACGGAACAAAAAACGCCGCTGCAACGCGGCTTAGATTCTTTCAGTAAAAAACTAAGTATTGCGATCTTAGTTCTATCGTTAGTTATCCTAGGCGTTCAATTGCTTCGTGTTTTCTTAGATGGTTCAACGGATATGACGCAAGATATTGTCAACGCCTTTATGTTTGCTGTTGCCGTAGCAGTAGCTGCGATTCCAGAAGCTTTGCAATCGATTGTCACGATCGTCCTTTCATTAGGAACGAAAAAAATGGCAAAACAGCATGCGATCATTCGCAAACTGCCAGCGGTAGAAACATTAGGTTCAACTAGTATCATTTGTACTGATAAAACAGGAACGCTGACCCAAAATAAAATGACTGTCGTCGATCATTTCTTGGCTGATGGACAAAGCGGAGAATTTTCAAATGATCCGAAACAATGGCAAGCAGATGAACAACGCTTGATCGAGATCAGCGTTTTGGCCAATGATGCAACGATTAGTGAGGACGGAACAAAATTGGGTGACCCAACCGAAATCGCGCTGATTGACTACAGCGAGAAGCAAAATCAATCGTATCGCGAACTGCGGAAAAAGTATCCCCGTGAAGCGGAACTGCCGTTTGATTCAGATCGTAAATTGATGTCAACACTCCACACGATCGACCAGCAAAAAATTATGGTTACCAAAGGTGGTCCGGATATCGTTTTTGAACGCAGCTCGAAAGTTTTACTTGATGGTCAAGTTGTTGATTTTACGCCAGAACTTAAAGCTCGTTTCCAAAAACAAAACGAAGCCTTCTCTGAACGCGCATTGCGTGTTTTAGCTTTTGCTTATAAAGAAGTTTCGACAGATTCATTAACACTAGCTGATGAAGAACAACTTATCCTAGTTGGTTTGTTAGCGATGATTGATCCGCCTCGTGAAGAAGTTTTCCAAGCAGTCGCTGATGCAAACTCTGCAGGTATCCAAACAGTGATGATCACCGGCGACCACAAGACAACGGCTGTTGCGATTGCAAAAGAAATCGGCATCTTCCAGCAAGGCGACCTTGCACTAACTGGTGTTGAACTGGATCAGTTAAGTGAATCTGAACTAGCGAATCAATTGGAGCAGATCACTGTTTATGCTCGTGTCTCCCCCGAAAACAAAATTCGGATCGTCCGTGCTTGGCAGGAAAAAGGAAAAATCTCTGCCATGACTGGTGACGGTGTCAATGATGCTCCAGCTTTAAAACAAGCAGATATCGGGATCGCGATGGGAACTGGAACCGATGTAGCGAAAGATGCTGCCGCAATGGTCTTGACTGACGATAACTTTGCTTCAATCATTAAAGCAGTCGAAGTTGGACGAAATGTTTTTGATAATATCAAAAAGGCCGTCGCTTATCTTTTTGCCGGAAACTTAGGGGCGATTATCGCCATTATCTTTGCTTTAGTAATCGGCTGGGCGAATCCTTTCACGGCTTTACAGCTGCTCTTTATCAACTTGGTCAATGACTCACTGCCAGCAATTGCGCTGGGTATGGAAAAGGCCGAACCGACAATTATGAAACGTCAGCCGCGTGATCCAAACAGTGGAATTTTTACTGGTAAAACATTGATCTCTGTGACCTATAGAGGGATCTTAATTGCTTTAGCTGTAATTACTGCTCAATGGATTGGAAACCAGCAATCAGCTGAAATGGGTGTTGCGATGGCCTTCTCTACTCTAATTTTAAGTCGGACATTGCAAACCTTTGCTGCTCGTTCAAATACTCAAACGTCACTGCAAGTTGGTTTGTTCTCCAATAAAATGGTCTTGCTTGCGATCCTTGTCTGTGCCGGACTATTCAGTCTTACTTTACTGCCAGGGTTGCGTGAAGTCTTTGCTATTCCAGCAGCTTTTGCTTTGAAGGAAATCGGCTTAGCTCTTGCTTTAGCTGCTTCAGCGGTTCTCTTGATGGAAATCACTAAATTGATTTTAGTCAAAATTCAAGAACCAAAAACAAAAGCACAATTGAATAAATGTTAAACACTAAAAGAGGCAGTGCCAACCGGGCACTGCCTCTTGCTTTTTATAAAAATTGCTGCAAATATCGCTGAATTCGCAAATTATCACTTTCAAAGAAAGCTTGACTGCTACCATCAAAAGTAACTTCTCCATCCTCTAGGAAAACGATGCGATCTGCAACTTTGCGGGCAAATTCCAAATGATGGGTCACAACAATCTGCCCATTGCCCGATTCAGCTAATTCTTTGATTACTTGCAACACTTCCTGTGCCAGCTCTGGATCTAAAGCGCTCGTTGGTTCATCATAGAGCATAAACTCCGGCTCCATTGCCAGAGCCCGTGCGATCGCTACTCGCTGCATTTGTCCACCAGATAATTGTTTCGGACGTTCCTTGGCTTTATCCAACAAACCGACCGTTGTCAATAATTTTTCTGCCTGTTCACGCGCCTGCTCCTTCGAAACTTTCTTCACCTGCGTTGGACCTTCCATGACGTTTTGGATCACCGTCAAGTGGGGAAAAAGGTTGTATGCCTGAAAAACGATACTGAAATGACCCCGATATTCTTTTAATTGACGAAAGGACAATTTTTGTGGAAAAGAAAGCTGCTCTTGATCTATTTTGATCGTTCCACTATCAGGTGTTTCTAATAGATCAATCGCACGTAGTAACGTGCTCTTACCTGAGCCTGAAGGACCTAAGATGACGGTCGTCTCGCCCGGTTGAAAAGTCAAATTTATCTCTTTTAAAACTTGGTTGTTATCAAAACTTTTATTCAATTTCTCGATTGTTAACATCGTTCTTCCCCCCCTAATAGACCATCCGTTTTTCAAGTACGGATTGTAAATAATTCAAGAAGGTACAAAAGACCAGATAATAAACGGCAACCATACTATAAAGCAGCAATGGTTCATAGGTCCTTGCTGCAATCCTTTGTGCTGTCATGAAGATCTCAACAATCGTGATACTAGCTGCTAAAGATGTGTCCTTAACGAGACTAACAAAACTGTTGGATAAAGGCGGCAAAGCGATCTTAAAAGCTTGCGGCGCGATAATCCTGGACAAAATCTGCCAGCGGCTCATACCTAAGGATGCCGCTGATTCATATTGACCTTGCGGAATCGCTAGTAAGGCGGAACGAATGTTTTCAGAAGCATACGCGCCGGTATTTAGTGAAAAGGTTAAAATCGCGGCCGTCCATGCGTCCATTTGAATTCCAACTGAAGGAAGCCCAAAGAAGACGATGAACAATTGAACCAATAGCGGAGTTCCCCGAAAGATCCAAACATATAGGAAGAAAATTCCGTTTAAAAGGCGATTTTTTGAAATTCGGGCTAAGGCAGTGATTAATGCCAAGACCATCCCCAAAGCAAAAGAGATCAAAGTCAAAGGAATCGTCATTTTTAACAATGCCCAAAATAACGGCAGCGCTGAGCTTTGAATAATATCAATCGTTCGTTCCATCTCACTTACTCCTTCCCTTTACTTAGAAATATCCTTTTTAAAATACTTTTCTGACAGTTTCGTCAAGGTGCCATCATCTTTTAGCTCTTTGATAGCCTTATTGACTTTCTCTGCCAATTCCTCATCACCTTTGTGGAACATCGCGGCAACTTCTGTCGCTTCATCTGAAGTTTTCACGATCTTGATCGGAGCATCGGGCTTTTGATTTAAGTAATCGTAATAAGTCACATCGTCATTCAGCGTAGCATCCGCACGATTATCACTGACTAGTTCCACCGCTTTACTAAAACCATCCACACTCGAAATCTTTGCCCCATTATCTTCTGCCATTTGGGCATAGTTGCTGGTCAATGATTGGGCAGAGGTTTTTCCCTTTAAGTCAGAAAAATCTTTGATCTCGTTATTATCCTTATTCACAATCAACGCAGGATGAGACACAGAGTACGGTGTGCTAAATAAATATTTTTCCTTACGTTCAGGTGTGATCGCTACTTGGTTGAAGACTACATCCGATTTTTTCGCATCAAATGCTGCCAACATCGAATCCCAAGGTGCTTCTACAAATTTAACTTTATAATCGATCTTCTTGGCAACGGCTTTTGCAACATCGACATCATAACCAGTTAGTTTGTCATTTTCATCGCGGAATGAAAACGGTGAATAGGTTCCTTCTGTCCCGACTCGCAAAACATTTTTCGAACTTGCTTCGCCGCTGTCTTTTGACTGGCATCCCGCCAAAAAAAGGACCCCGACGGCTAATAGACTAGCAACTGCAATTAGTGATTTTTTCATTTTCTTCATTTCCCTTCTAGGTATCTTATAATTATTAAAGAACTATCTTTCTTCATTAAGCACGCTGAAAGCCCGCTCTAGATCGTCTTGTAAATCAGTTATGTCTTCGATGCCGACAGACAAACGAATCAGCCCATCTCTAATTCCAGATATTTCTCTTTTTTCTTTTGGAATTGATGCGTGAGTCATGACTGCTGGTACTTCGATCAAACTTTCGACGCCTCCTAAGCTTTCTGCCAGAGTGATGACGTCCAGTGATTCAACAAAATTGGCAACTTTACTTTCATCAACTAATTCAAAGGCCACCATACCGCCGAATCCGCGCATTTGTTTCGCAGCGATTTCATGACCAGGATGATCCGTTAAACCTGGATAGTAAACTTTAGCTACAGCAGAATGGTTTACTAAAAAGTTGGCGATTATTTCCGCATTTTTTTGATGTGCTTCCATTCGTACCGCTAATGTTTTGATCCCCCGTTGCAGCAGCCAGCTATCTTGCGGCCCTAAGACTCCACCAACTGAGTTTTGATAAAATCCGATTCTTTCGGCAAGCTCTTGATTATTCGTCGTCGCCAAACCAGCAACTAAATCACTGTGACCGCCTAAATATTTGGTGCCGCTATGCACCACAATATCTGCACCTAATGCCAATGGTTGTTGCAAATAAGGTGTGGCAAAGGTGTTGTCTACAATTGTTATTAAGTCGTGCTCTTTTGCCCAAGCCGCACTCTTTTCCAAATCAATAATTTTTAATAAAGGATTGCTGGGTGATTCCAAGTAAAGAGCTTTGGTATGATCGGTTAATGCGCCCTCAAGTTGCGATAGTTCTCGACTGTCTACCATTGTGTAGCTTAGACCTAACGGCTTGAACACCTTTTCCAATAAACGGAAAGTTCCGCCATAAACATCGTCGCCTAAAATCAAATGATCCCCCGGTTGGAATAATGACAAGATCGTATGAATCGCAGCTAAACCAGACCCAAAGGCAAATCCTTTCACGCCGCCTTCAAGTTCAGCGATCAATTCCTCTAAAGCTAAGCGAGTCGGGTTGCCCGAACGAGAATACTCAAACTCTCCTGGCTGTCCTAATTTTTTTTGCCGATAAGTCGACGTTTGATAGATTGGCACGCTGACCGCTCCTGTCAATGGATCTTCACTGATTCCTCCGTGGATCAATTTGGTTGATAAATGCATAATAGTTCCTCCTGTTAGTAAGTTTTTTTGCGTTCATCGATTAAGCAACAACACATGCCGGTTCCCCCTATCTCGAATTTTAGGTACAAAAAAAGAGGTGCAAGCTATTAAAGCTGCACCTCTTGGATTCGTCAAAAAATTAGAAGTTTCCTCTTTTTAAACGAGTTCAGAACAGTTAATAGACATGACAAAGTAGTATGCTGCTTTTTTGCACCATACAACAACATGCTGATTGAACTGTTTGAAAATTACGTTTCGCAATGTTGTTTGCCATGAGTCCTGACCTCCTTAAATGATTGGATTCAATTTAGCATTTACAAAATGAGAAGTCAATCAATAAATTCCCATAAAAATTTAAAATAACTACATTTAGTTCATTGATCATTCGAAAATACAGTTAAGCAATCCCATTTTCAATTGATCCGACATTCATCGAAAAATAACGTACTTCTGCTCTAAAATTTTAATACATCAGCGACCGAATAATAGCCCGCTGATTGTTTAGCCAAGAAAGATGCACAATCACAGGCTCCTTGAGCAAAACCACGCCAATCTGTCGAATGATGGCTGATTTCTAGACGTTCACCGAAACCGCCAAAAAGAACAGTATGACTACTTGGCGTATCTCCCATACGAATAGAGTGATACCCAATCGTTCCAGGTTTTCGTTCACCCGTACCTTCACGACCATAGACTTCTGTATCGGACAACTCTGTTCCTAATTCGTGAGCAATCAACTCGCCCATCTCTTTTGCCGTACCACTTGGTGCATCTTTTTTCCAGCGATCATGCATTTCTACGATTTCGATATCTGTCTCTTCTCCGATCGCCGCTGTCGCCAGCTGCAATAACTTGTTCATAACATTTACCAGCTTGGAAGTATTTGCGGCATACAACATCGGAATCGTCTCGCCAGCTTGCCGGAACAAATCTTTTTCCACAGAATTGAATCCAGTCGTTCCACAGACTAGAGCTTTTTCATATTCTTTTGCTAACTCTAAAACTTCCAGTCCCATTTCCTTTGTGGAAAAATCGATGATAACATCACAGGCTTCGATCACTTTAGACAAATCATCCACAACCGGCACCCCAAGATCACGACCAAGCATGGTTATTTGGCCTAAATCTTGTCCGATATAATCTCTCCCTCTTGGACCAACCCCGGCAACTAACTCCAGGTCTTCACTATCAGCTGCGATCTGCGTGATCAAACGCCCCATCTTTCCACGTGGTCCAACAACAATTGTTTTGATCAATTTCTTTCCTCCTTCAGCAATCAATAAAACGATTTCAAAAATAGTTTACCACGGAAAACAAATAAAAAAATCACTCAAGAAAAATTTCTCAAGTGATCCCCATCCAGTATTATTAGAAGAACATCCGTAAAAAGGACCATAAATAACGCAATAACCGAAATAGAATAAACAGGATAAAAATATTCCCAAAGATAAAACTAACGGCATTTCCAGCGCTTGCTTTTAAATTACTCAAAGTAAAGCGGCGTAAAAAACGCGGCATCGAACTGTAGCCATTGCGTTTTAACCGGAAGCTTTCTTCGTAAGTAAGATCAAGCATATCGTAATAGACGATTTGTAATGGTTCTCGAGAGAAGAAGGCTTTGGAAAAACCAACCATCATCGTGTATTGTTTGTTATTGGAAGGCAAGTTGCGCACGCCATTCTTATTGATCCGAACTTTCTCATCGTCGTCTATGACATTGTAGCTATACTCTTCCTCTTGGATTTTATGTATTTGTACCTCTGGCTGATTTTCTTCAAGAAAGGCTTGATAGACTTCTGGAAACTTTTGCTTCTCTAAAAAAAGATAGACCCCTACGCCGGCTATCAACACCATCAATAAAATGTTCAAAAACAAATTTTCTTGAAAAATCCCGCTATACGCAATGATGATCAATAATGCAATCCCGCTGATCACGATTCGTCTCCAATAATAATTTTGGTACATGATCTTGATCGTGCGCTCATAATATTCAAAATCTGATGCGGCAAAGTTCATCGCTTCGGCCTCCCTTCGTAAACTTATTAAGTTTAGTATAGCGGAGCCACAGTCGGATGTCAGTCCATTTTATTTATTAGCAGAAAAAGTCTTCTTACTTTAAAACTATCTTTAAAAATGAAAGGCCAGTTTCTTTTTTATTCTTTCCTTTAATTATTTCTTTTGAAGAGTATAATGACTAATAGAAAACCGATTACTTTTATTCAAGTGAAGGGGTCTACTTATGAAGATTGCTATTATCCTCTCAACCATCTTAATTGCACTAGTTAATTTTTATCTTTTTTATGTTTATTTTAAAGAGAAAAAAATTGAAGATAAATTAGAAAAATTGGCCGTAATGTTCGGAGCCAATATGAGTGTATTATTTGTCGATAGTCTAATTCTTTTCTTCGGCGCTTTAGTAGAAGAAGGATTGTTCATGATGACTATTTTTTCCGTATTTTAATCCTGCAAACGAAAAAAATCTGCCTCCATATGAAGAGGCAGATTTTTTTTATTGTTCAACAAAGCCGTATTCAAGAATTTTGAGCTTCCGCTTCAAACGTTCGATTGTCGGCATCAAGTCCTCGATCGTTTTCCATTCAGGGTGCTGAGACAACTCCTGTTGAATTTTTGCTGTCTCACTATTTAAGATCGCATAAATCGTTTCAAGAACATCGCTTTCTTGAACATCGGCTCGCAGTGGAAGCTTTCCGATCACTTCATCCGTCAAAGTCATATTACGAGTAACATCCGCATTAAGTCGTTCCATCATAGATTCGCGCAATGGTTCTGGTAATAGCGGCATCTCAGTGTAGGCTTTCATCAGAAAATCGAATTCGGTTGGGTATTTTAACTGCAACTCGATCTTGTATTTCGTCGCATCAACCACCATTTCCAACAGGTCAGAGGCATTGGTCCAAACTGAATAATCCATTCGCTGATAGAAAAACTCCGATGTATACACATATGTCGCTTGATACAAACCACCTTTATTCCCATAATAGTGAAACAGCAACCCTTTTGATACTCCTGCTTCTTCAGCAATCTGATCAGTTTTTGTTTCACGATAACCAGATTGACCAAATAGTTTGGCACTGGTCGCTAAAATATTTTTTTCTTTTTGCGGATCCTTAACTACTTCTTTCATCCAATCACTCCAAGTCCCGCTTATTGTAGCCTACTATACCGATAATCGTCAAAATGAGAAATACAGCAAATAAGAGAAGCGTCACAGTAACATCTAACTTTTCAGTCGGTACTTTTCCAACCCAGCCTAAAGGTGAAATATTCGCCACATCATCCGAGAGATTCAATAATGGTCCAAACATTTTTACTAAAATACTGGCCGCTAAATAAACCCACAGAACATTGGTCAATTTTGGCAATGCTCCTGTTAGGAAAATTGCAACTCCAACAAAAAATAGGACAGCTGGTAAAAATCCCAACATAGTTTCCCAAAAGTACTTCATCGCGATTGGATTCGCTAACGTGCTGTTTCCAACAAAGAATGCTCCGGCTAAAGTTATCGCAAACACGACTACACTAACAAGGATTCCTACACTAAAATAGCTCAAAGCCAAACGCGTCTTAGAAATACTTTTTGAATGAAGGATTTCCAAATAGCCTTTTTTATCATCGGCTTTCAACCGGAAGATGATCAAAATACCGCTGATAGCTGCGATCGCTACGAAAAATAAAGCCAACATATTCAGGAAGTTTAAAATCAATTCCCGATTGGCCGCATTGATTTGTGTCACACCGAGAATTTTTCGATAGGTCGGATTCGATCCGATGATATCTCCAATTGTACTGAAAACTGAACCATAAGCAGCACCTAAAATAAAACCGCCAAAAATCCAGCCAACAATACTATTGCGCTCAATCGATAAAACCAATCCTATCGGCGAAGACAATAATTTCCCGGCTTTCCCATGACCATTACGTGTACTTAAAACGCCGCTGCCAATATCGCGTGTGCCAACAATCTTGATTGCAATCGCTAGGCAGATCACTCCAAAACCCAGCATCATCACAACAGGCAACCAATGATCATCCGTATAGATTGCCGTTTTTTGAATCCAGCCTACTGGTGAAAGCCACGTCCATTTCGGATCACTGACATCTGTCATCATCCGAACGATATAAAAGAAACCATACAAACCGTAACTCATGAAATTAGCACTGCGAGAATTATTCGCCAACTGCGCTATCAATAAACTGATAAAACCAAACATGATCCCTATGCTTGCGATACTGACACCCATCAGAATATCGCCTCGCATCGTTGCCCCATTCAGCTCCGCAGCAATCAGACTGACGACGTATAAAAGGCCCATCAATCCATTGATCAAAAGAATTTCCAGCGCCGTTGCGTAAGTTGGTGCCAAGCGTCCAACTGTCCGCGACCGAATCATTTCCAATAATCCTGAGTCTTCTTCAGCCCGAGTGTTTGAGATGGCCAATGAGATATTCATAAAGACCATAAACATCCCCATGAAAACTAACATTTCCGAGGCGAAAACATTAGCCGTCGTGTAGGGTTTCGTTGCCGAAAATTCGCCAAAAAGCGAGACCATCGCTGGTGTTTTTAACGTTTCAACGATCGCATTAATATCTGTCTGGGTGCCAAACAAAACATTGAATTTAGTAGCTGCTGAAGCAAATAGTCCCACTAAAATAGCGATCCAAACAAGATGCTTGATCCGATTTTGCTTCAGGTTGGCTCTTAGCAAATAACCCGTTTTTGCTCCGCTACCCTTCATGAGAATCAGCCCCTTGTTTTTCATAATAACGCATAAATAAATCTTCTAACGTTGGCGGTGTAGAGGTCAGATTAACGATTTGTTTTTCCGCCAAAAAGTTCATAATTTGAGTCATCTGTTCCCGATCAACAGAAAGTACCGCTTGCTGGTGTACTTCCTCAGAAAAATCAACTTTGTGCACGCCCGGCAACTGTTCCACTCCATCTAGCGGCATTTTGGTTTCTACCGTAATCTCCATCCGCGTTAAGTGACGCATTGAAGTCAAGTCGCCTGTCTCAATGATTTCACCTTCTCGAATAATTGCGATCCGGTCACACATCTTTTCAACTTCGGATAAAATATGACTGGAGAGCAGAATACTTTTACCGGCTTCTTTTAATTTCATGACTTCTTCTTGAAATGATTTCTCATTTAAGGGATCTAATCCAGAAGTCGGTTCATCAAAAATGTACAACTCGGCTTCTTGGGACAAGGCTGCCACTAAAGCAATTTTTTGACGGTTCCCCTTCGAATATGTTCGCGCTTTTTTCTTTGGGTCCAACTGAAATTTTTCAATCAAATCTTCTGTCTTCTTCGTACGCTTCTGACCATTCAATCGTAAGAGCAAGTCAATAATCTCGCCCCCAGTCAAATTCGGCCAAAGATAGACATCGCCGGGTACATAAGAAATATCTTTATGAATCTCGGTATCATCTTTCCAAACATCTTTGCCAAAGATCGTTGCTTGTCCACCAGATTTTTTCAACATGCCTAGCAGAATTCGAATCGTCGTAGATTTTCCTGAACCATTTGGTCCAATAAAACCTAAAACCTCGCCCTTATTCACATCGAAAGTAACATCTTTCAACGCCTGAAACTTGCCAAACTTTTTTTCCACCTTACTCAATGACACAACTTGATTTCCCATCAATTTCACCCCTATTTTGAATGGTTAAATTTCTCAATCGCGAAACTGCAACAACTTGTCTTCACGGTCCAACCAGTAATAGAACTTATCTCCTTACCATATCTCTATACCGTGAGAATACTCTCTTTTGACTCGTCGGTCAATGACTAGCGAGTCAATTTGAAATCAAAATTTTTCAATGCGGGAAAGAAAATGAAAAAGACTGACTTCCCCTTATTTCTCGTGTTTTAAACAAAAATACAGTATCATAAAGAAAACTTTCGTAAGGAGCATTCGATGACTTTTTTGAAGAAACTTTCCCCGCTATTTTTAATTCTCGCAGTTGTCGGTGACTTTTCATTGCCTTATTATTTAGGACGTTTCTATCCTGGTTTTGATCAAGCAACGATGATCATTAGTCAACTTGGTGAAGCAACCAGCCCTGTTCAAACATATTTTAATCGCGGCTCGATCGTTACTGGTACTTTGTTTGTTTTATCGAGTTTTGGCGTATACAGTTTTTTTCAGTCAGAATCAAAACGTTTAGCAAAAATCTTGGCGGGGGCCATTGCACTCTATGGTTTTGGCGACTGCATTCTCACTGGGTTAGTAAAAATCAGCGATTCGGCCAGTTTCTTTAGTCCAGCCTATTTTTTGCACGCTGCTTTTTCAGGATGCTCCATGGTGGCAATGATGTTTGTCCCATTATTGTTGGCCTATCAGGCAGCACTCAAACAACAAAGAGCCACGGCGATTTTCTACTCTATCTGTCTAATTGGTTCGATTATTGCCTTGATTCTATTTGCGGCGTATTACTTGCCGCTGATCGGCAGATTCCTTTCTTCTACGCGCGGCTTTTGGCAGCGGCTTTCCCTGTTCTTCCTTTACCTGCCGGCACTTAGTATTGCTATTAGACAATTCGCTTCATTTTTTGAAAATTCATCGACCAAAAGTCGAGAAAATAGCTAGACAGGACAAACAAAAAGGATGCGGCTGTTTTTAGCCACATCCTTTTACTCATCTTAATTTTTTTAAGCCAATCTGTGCCGCTCCAATCGCTCCGGCATATTGAGACAACTCATCTCGCCTTACTGGTGCTGCTACATATTGTTCTAGGACTTTTGCAAAGATAGTACTTTTCGAAAGGCCACCTGTAAAGAGCACTTCTTCTCCGCGAACAGGTCTTAGTTTGGAGTATTGACTGCTGATCCGTTGTGCTATCGAGTGTAAGACACCTAATGCAATATCTTCTCGATCCTCTCCCTTTGAAATTAAACCAATAACTTCTGATTCGGCAAAAACCGTACACATACTATTGATCGTAACTGGTTTTGCACTCTGAACAAATTGATCCAAATCCGAAATATCTTCACCTAAGGTTCGCATCATAACTTCGACAAAACGTCCGGTTCCCGCGGCACACCGATCATTCATACTGAATTCCACCACGTTGCCTTTGCCATTTAGCTGAATTGTTTTGCAGTCTTGACCGCCGATATCAATCACTTGTTTCACTCCGGGATGGAGGTATTCCGCCCCCTTGCCGTGACAAGTAATCTCTGTAACCACCAAATCGGCAGGCAGCAGCTTCCTGCCATAACCGGTCGTCACAAGCTTCAAATCATTCAGCACATAACTTCGTTTAAAATAATCAACAACATCCATCATAGCACCTTTGGGATTTCCAGCGGTCGGGATCAAATATTTATCGATGAACTCTTCGTTTGAAAAAAGCACACCCTTTGTAGTCGTAGAACCAGAATCTAAACCTATTGTGTACATACAGCCTCTTCCTCTAACATTTCGATAAACGCGGTTACGCGGGTGTTGATTTGTTCGATATCTGAAGTTGAATAATCTGTCTCCAAATACATGTATGGAATATGTTTCTCTTCATTCAAGAAGCGTTTGATTTTTAACGATTCGACTGAAAATGGAATACAATTTTGCAGGACCATATCGATCACGCCATCTACTTGATAGTCGTCGATCATTTGGCTAAGCAAATCTTTTCGCGGCTGGTTGTTCGACATACAGGCACAACCGATGTTAATGTATTTATCCGTCAATGCCTGATAAACATCTTCTTCGTTTTCATCAACTAAACGTTCAACTGCTTTAGCCACTGTACAGTTTTCATAAGCAACCACTAATCCGCCATTTTCTTCGATCGCACGAATAACCTTTTCTGTAACACCGCCCATTGGTGAACCAGTTACTAAGATCCGCGGCTTAGCATCCAACCGTTCGCCGGCCTCATATTGCTGTTTGACCTTCGCTGTCGTTTCTTCCAGCATTTGGATAACTTCTTCTTTGTCGAATTTATATTGCGAACCGTACATAACTTTGAAAATTTCTTGTCCGCTGATTGCGGGCGGATTTAATTGACCGAGACGATAGAAATTTTGTTTCGCTTGACGCTCACGATTTTTCAACACGATCGCCTCGTGGATTTTCTCATCAGTAATTTCCACTCCCAAGAAGTCTTCCAGCTTTTCTTTGAAACGGACCATCTCGCTGTACCAAAGCTTTTTGCTGGCTTCGCTATCTCTCGTATGAGGCAGATGCATCAAATACGTATCTTTGAATTCCTCCATATACTCATACATTTTTTTCTTTCCATCACAAGTCGTTTCTCCAACCACTAAATCGGAAAAATAAAAATACGGGCATTTATCGGTCTTGCCGAAACCATAACTCGATTTAATCAGTGGGCAAAGATTCCGCGGCAAATCTTCCTCTGCATCGGGAATCGTTTCATCTGAAGTTGAACACAGACTGATTTGGATCGCACCGCCAGCTAATACCAATTCCTCCGGCATAAAGGTACAATACACACCTACGACTGGTTTGCCTTGTTCTTTAATATCTTTAACCGCTAAAAAGCCTTGTCTTCTGGCCTCGCCAAAATCATCAAAAATCTCTGGTAAACTTGTTTTTAATTCCACATTATCCATCCCTTTCTCATTTTGAGGTATTTCTTTTGAACCACAGGTAATTTTGCTAAGCATAATAATGTACGTATTAGACACAGCAATTCAGTATTTCTCCTCAACAGAAAAGAGCACACCAAAAAAGGCCTGCTCCTGGATAAGTAGCTATTTAAACGTATCCGAGGAGGAAAAATATTTGGTTGACGCGCTTAGAACCTCTAAGTTTTCTGGCACTCAAAGTCATCGTCTAAACATTATTTCCACCTCCTGATGCGTTTCAATCAATTTTTTCATTGATGTCCTCATATGACATCCGTAAAGTTTGTGTAAGCATTTACAATATCTAGCTACAGTATAACGAAGGCAAAATGTCCCCGCAAGGCTTCCAAAAGAGAATCGTTCTCATTCCAATGCAAATATTCAAACAGATTAGAAATTAGAATATAAATGGGTTTTGAGCTAATCTTTTTAAAGAATTATTTGATTTTCTACAAAAAAACGTTCAAAATCATAAAGATCTTGAACGTTGTCTAACTCGTTTTATTTTCTTTTAACCGGTACCCAAATCTCCATGTTTTCACCTTGCGTATAGACCTCTAAATCCGGTCCGCCGGATGACATTTCGCCTGTCATGTAGCCTGTATTCAACAGCTCGAATTCTTCTGACTCAGGTCCCCATTTTGTGACGATCTCGACTTGAGTCATTCCAGCCGTTTTGCCTGTGCATGGGAAAACAGCCCAAGTATTCGCAGGTACTTCTACTTCTTCCATCCCTTCAGGTGCTTCAGCAGTCGTGGCCGCAGCGATATAGTAATCAAATTTTTTACTATCTTCGGGATCAACATTATAGAAACTCGCGCCGATCACACCAAACGGTTCCCGATCAATCAACGGGGCAACTGCCTCCTGCTTATTTCCCGAAATAAAACTATTCCAGAAGGCTTCGCAATCTTTCATCCCTTGCTGGTTTTCGTTTGTGGACCCCATTTTCACGCCGACTAATTTGAAATTCTCCAATTCTACGATTCTGTTTTCCATTTTTCATTCCTCCAATTAGTTGTTTGTTTCTCTTTGCTACACTCATAATTTAGCATTTTAAATGGAGGTTTTTAGCAGCTTGTCATGTTTGCTTAGGTTTCTCGTCATGTTTGCTCAAACAAGTTGAATGATAGTTTAAATGAATAATCATCGCTTTCATAATTTAACCGACCATGATGGTTTTCGACGATTTCTCGAATCGATTTCATACCAATTCCATGATTAGCCGAATCTTGTTTTCGAGTCGTTAAGGACGTGACTCTCCCCTCTGTGCTGTTCTCACAGGAAACGACCAATGAATGATTAAAATAGATCATTTTTAATTGAATATATTTTCGCTTTTGACATTGCTCACAGGCTTCCCGGGCATTATCTAAAATATTTCCGATCAAAGAAGACAAATCTGCATCGGAAAAGTTCATTGTTTCTGGGCATTTGATTTCGAACTCACAAGTAATCCCCGCTTGCTTGATTAATTGATAATGAAGACGCAGTAAAGCATTTACTCCAGTATGCTGAGTAAATGAAGGCAATTCACTTGAATCTAGCTGTTGAATCAAATCATTAATTTGCTGATTCGCGGTTTGCTCATTATTCATATCCAAGTAACCGACAATCGAATACAATTGATTCTTCAAGTCATGCTTTATTTTTCGAACCTCTTGTTGATGCTTTTCGACCTGTTGATAATACTCCTCTAATAACTCATGCCGCTGCTCTTGTAATTGGTATTCCTGATTCTTTTTGTATAGATTATCTGACATCTCGAAACCCAGATAGAACAATCCCAGCAATAAGATGAAACTTCCCATTAAAAAATAATCCTTAGTCAAAAATTGATTCGTGCTCATCACACTAATGACTAATATTCCTAAGGATAGGCTGCAAATAGACGCAATCAATAACTGAATAATCGAGAAATTCCGCTGGATCGAGATATCTCTTTTCTTTCTCACCGACCAGAAAGAAAAGATCAAGAGAAAATTGATCAGCATCGCAATTCGGTTCCCAACTCCACTCTCAACAATGAGATTCAACATATTATCGATGGGGAAAACTATCCGCGCCAAGAATGCTAAAACGCCTTCACTGATGACTGTAAATACAATAAACAAGATAGCAACCAAACACTTTTGATACCCTCTCCCTTTAAAGAAAAATTGAACACAAATCATAAAGAACAGTGTGCTAAACAAGTTGAGAACAGGTCGTAAATTTCCTGCATCCGGATTATTCGCAAAAATATTAATAAAGTAAAAAGGAATAACCGCTAAATAAATTAGTAAAAAAAGAGCGCGTTTTGGAACCCATGACTTCACTGGAAAGAAGCTGGAAAATAATAAACCCGAATTTAATGTACATAAAATTGTAACTGGAACAAAATTTTCTAAAAATGCCATTAGTATTCCTCTCTTTAGCGTGATAAGACAAACTGTTGAAATTGCTGATGGAAGGAAGCATGAAATTTTTTACTAATCGGCAGTTTTTCACCAGCTTTTAAATAAACTGAATTGCTTTCTACCGTGTTCAAGTATTCAAGATTAATGATAATCGAATTATGAATCTGGGCGAAAAGGATTCCCTGTACTTGTTCACGTGCATCCTTCAGGGTTCCATAATACTCATAGGTTTCTCCTTCGGTCGTATGTAAAAAGATTTTTCGACCAGAGCTCTCTATGTAACTAATTTGAGATAAAAAAAAGGTATAAATCTTCTTTTGTGCCACGAACTGGAAGACCCCTTTACGCTTCTGTAAATAACGAACCGCTGAAGACAAAATACCTAAAGCCTTCTCAGTTTCAAAGGGTTTGACAATAAATTGAAATGCCAATACTTCAAAAGCTTCTGACATTAATTCCGAATGGCTCGTCATAAAAATAATCACCGCATCTGAATCTGTTTCTCGAATTTGCGCAGCCGTTTTTAACCCATCTGTCCCTGCCATCTCGATATCTAAAAGATACATATGAAAAAAGTTGGGCTGTTGTTCTAAGAAGTCTAACAAAGCATCTCCTGAAAAGAAAACCTCTGTGTTGTATTTACCTGTCTCTCCATGGAAGACTTGATCAACTAATTCTTCCACCTGACCACTCATTCGATGATCATCATCACATATAGCTATATTCATCTGCCTCTCCTTTGTTAGCGTTTTCTTTAGTATACCTGAGTTTCCGCCGTCGTTGTTTTCAAATTATCATTTCAGTCCTGGTTCTTTTGAATTTTTTGTATATAACTGTCCGTTGATGCACTCCTAACTAACAGTCTCGATACTAAGTTGACTCTGAACCAAAACAACAAATAGGAAGTTTTTAGTAAATAAAAAGAACCGCTGCAATTGATTTGCAACAGTTCTGCCAACTTTAAAATATTCAATTAAGATTTTTTGCGATTAAATAGGAAATACATCCCTGCCAACAAGACACAAGAAGCAAGGGAAATGATATGACCATGACTTAAGCCGTGTAAAATATGGGCGATAAAATTATCCTCCACTAGCATTGATCCTGCTGTGTAAGCAATCAATAGAGCACCGATCCAAATCAGCCAAGGGAAACGATCCATTAATTTTAAGATAATCTGACTGCCAAAAATTACGATAGGAATACTAATAATCAGGCCTAAAACCGCCAACATAAAGTGTCCATCCGCCACACCGGCAATCGCTAAAACATTATCCAAGCTCATGACCAGATCGGCAATAATAATCGTGCGAACTGCTGATAAAAGTGTTGTTTCACTTTTGACATTCGCTTCTTCCCCATTGGATTTCAACAAATCATAGGCGATATAAAATAAAAGGATACTCCCGATAATTTTCACATAAGGTACAGTCAATAATTCCACAGCAATCAACATCAAAAGAATTCGCAATACGACCGCACCGGCAGTCCCGATCACAATCGCCTTATTCTGTGAGGCCGCTGGTAATTTTCTTGTTGCCAGTGCAATTACCACCGCATTATCCCCGCTTAATATCAAATTTAATACAATGATCGAAAGAACCTTCGATATTATTTCAATACTCATTAGAACACTCCACATTTCTAGTTCATTTTATCGATTTATTCCAACTATAAAATGTTGGATAAATAAATCATCTTGTCTAAAATACCACTAGTTACTGAAAAAAGCATGAAAATGAACTAATGATTCTGTTTGAGTGTTTTATCGCAGCAAAGGCAAGCTGCCCGTCAATTTATTAACCTGCTTCTTATTGCCAAATAGCGTGAGTCCAAAATAATCGATTGCCGATTCAGGAACCTTGGTCATTTTGTCGATGTATTCGTTGTAGGTTTTACAACCTTGCGCGACATCGAAAAAGTCAACGACCGTCACCTGTTCAAAATTTGGTTCATACAATCGTCCCCGCATGTTTCGTAAAAAATCTCGATTGCCCTTTAGGATTGGAATTGGAAATTCTATGATCCCCTGATGCTGATACCCGCTTTGATCAATTACATCTTGACCAACGACTTCGGGAAAAAGTTTCCCGATCGTTACCCCCATGACTGCCGTACTATTAGCAATAATTCCCAACGGCATCGTTTCATCTACCACCATGACACATTTCAACTCGTTGACTGACATCTTATTCCTCATTTCCTCTAACAAAAATTCTGCGATACTGATTAGGGGTCAAACCAATGAAACGACTAAAATAATTTGTAAAATGACTTTGGTCAGAAAAGCCCGTTCGGTCCGCTATTTCAATCAAACTGCAGCCTTGTTCCAATAATTCTTTCGCTTTGACGATCCGATAAGTTTCCAGATAACGATAAGGGGTAATTCCCTTTTCTCGTGTAAACTGGCGAACCAGCGAATGCTTGTTTAAATGAACGAGCTGACAAAGCTGGTCCAACGTAATTTTTTGATCGTAGTGCGTCTCCAAGTATTCACAAATCATCGTAATCGGTTCTTTGTCGTTCACCGCTGCTAGATTTGTTTCCTGTGAATATTTCTGAAGCAGCTCCTCAATAAACAAGATAAACAGCGTTTCCTTGGCTTCAGCTTCGCTCTCGTTCCTGATTGCGCAATGCAGCTGTTGAAAATCTTCAGCCAAATCGGTTTGAGCCTGCATCGGTGACAAAAATCGAGGAAATTCTGTTCCTGAAAAGGGTAGAAAAATTTCCTTTTTAAGATTGATGCATCGATAAGTCAATCGACTGCCATTGATTCCTTCGCAGCTATGATTGTCGTAAGGATTGAACGTCAATAAATCTCCTGGTTCAAGTGTATACTCTTGGTTATTCACGATCATTCTTCGCTCGCCTTCTTCGATCAGACCAACCACATAATAGTCATGAAAATGATTCGGAAAGTTTTGCGATACGCCAGTGAATGAATAGGCCTCTACGCCCAAATCTTCGTCATAGCAAATAATTTTCTGATTCATAGCCGTTCCCCCTTTCTTGTTCTAATTGTAGCAAGTCCAACGTCAGCCTGCTTGGAAGATATTGACCAATTAAAAAAACGAAAGTGAATCTATGGTATCATCGAAATAAAGACTCGATTGGAGGCGGATACATTTGAAACATAAAGATCATTACAACGATCAATACATTTTGGACCTTTCAGAAAAATTAACTCAAGCAATCCCTGATTTCCCTGCGACCATTTTTTCTAACGAGCTGATCGGCAACTTGGAAGATAAAGAATTATTTGCTCGCTTTGATTTTATTGTCGACGCATTAGAGAAAAACCTAAGCGAGAACTATTCTGAAAATATCCAAGCCTTTTGTAAAATTCTCGGCCCCGAACTTGAACAATCCACGGGAATGTTCAGTTTTGGCTGGTGGCTTTGGCCGATTGGCCGTTATGTAGAACGACACGGTAATGAAAACTGGCAAGTCTCATTAGATTTTTTAAAGGAACTAACAAAGCGTTTTACTGGTGAATATGCGATTCGACCCTTATTGAAAGAGCATCCGCAAGAAGTGATGGATGAATTGATTCGCTGGAGCCAAGAAGATAATGTGCATGTTCGCAGACTTGCCTGCGAAGGTGTTCGAACGCGTTTGCCTTGGTCAGAAAAAATTTTCGTTGCCCTTGAAGAATTTGATCGTTACGCCATCATTCTGACGAACCTAAAGGATGATCCGGAAAAATTTGTGCAAAAAAGTGTTGGAAATAATCTTAATGATCTCTACAAAGATGCCCCTGAAAAGGCGGATTATTTGATCAGCGAATGGCAAAAAATACCCAGCAGCAAAGCCCAAGAATGGATTGTCAAACACGGCCGCAGAAATCAAAAAAAGTCCGAAGCCTAATCCTCTCCCAATAAACGCAAAAAAGCCTTCCCCTTTTTCAAATCGAAAGAAGAGGAAGGCTTTGGAGGATCTAGTTTTCTCGCTTAGCTTTTCTAAGAACAAATGCTAATAGGACCATTACCCCACCTATCACAGATACTAATAGGCTGCCGGTTTGTTCACCGGTTTTTGGCAGCTGCTTGCCAGTTTGGGTTGTAACTTTTGTAGGCAAAGCTTTATTAGTCGTTGTTGTTCCTGAAACATTTTTCGTTTCATCATTTGTTTTATTCGGATCTGCTTTAGGCTCTTCAGCAGTTCTGTTCTTCACTGTTAAAGTGATTGTCTTTGCTGTTTCTTCCCCTTCTGGAGTAGACGCATAAAACTCAATTTTATGTTCGCCGGTTTCTACTAGAGTATTATCCGCCAACTTCACCTTGATTTCTCCATTAAGAACTTTGAATCCATCAATTGAGTCTTCAGGATTTTCGGTCTTAGCCCATTCCATGATCATGTCTTCGTTTAATTTATCGCCGACATATAGAACTTTGTCTTCGACTAGGATTTTTGGTGTGCGTTTTTCTGATTTTTCTTTTACAGTCACATCCATCACTCGCGTAATCGTTGCGCCTGACGCAGCCAAAGCTGTATAAGTAACTTTATAGTTCCCAGGTTTTGTATTGTCTACATTAGAATCAGCCCAGACCCCTACACTGCCTGATGCACTAGCTTTGGCCAATTTTTCCTCTTTGCCTGCTGAATTCATCACATATGCCTGAGCAAAACTATACGGATCAAACGCTTGTCCTACTTCAAGACTCAGGGTTGGTTGAACATCTATTCTAATCGTTTCATTCGTATCCAGAATAGTAATCGTTACTATTTTTTTGGTGACTGTATTGTATTCTGAAACAACCGCGATTTCGACCGCTAGCTTACCAGGTTTGTCTGTCGAATGCTGACCAGCTACTGCGATATTTGCCGTTGCAGTTGGTACTTGAGTTCCGTCTGGCTTTCTAACCACGATCCGATCACGAATTGCTTGGACGTAATCACTGCCCTTTGGCAAACTAAAATCAGCGATCTCTATTGAATACATCCCAATATTATCTTCAACTACACGAATAATCACGCTTTGAGTTGCCGTATTCCCTTGCGAATTTGTTACGGAATAAGTGAGTAAATACTCTCCAGCTGTAGTTGTATCTACTGTTCCTGTATGTGTAATTTTTGCGGTGATATCACCATCCGTTTTGTCTGTGGCACTGACACCTTTCATCGGATCAAAGCTGTCGCCTTTACGGATACTTTGTGTTGGCAAAACATTGATTGCCGGATGTGTATTTGTTGGTTCATTTGGCGGAAAAACTTCAACATCTAAAGGTTTTACTTCGGCCTTCTCTGTACTGGTTGTTGTAGAAGGCGTTTCTTTTCCACCCTCGCTGCTGGTTGTTGTTTCTGTTTTCGGTTTTTCTACAGGCTTAACACTGCTGCTCTCAGTCGCTGGCTTAGTCTCAACAGTAGTGCTTGGAGCCTTGCTGCTACCCGTTGTTGTCCCAGGTACCGCTGGCTGTTGGCTAGGAACAGTCGGCGTCTCTTTTGCCGGTGTAGACAAACTTGGCTGCGTCTTTGCCGCATCCTCTGTTTTTTCGGCTAGCTCACTATCTCGAATCACCTGATTTTGCTCCTTTTGAATAGTACTGATGATAGTGGACATCTGACCGCCTTTTTGCTGGCGAAGCTCATTTTGCAGAACCTCATCAAAGACCGTGGTATCAGATTCCACAACATAATCAATCGTTCCGTTTTTAAATTTGATCTGACGTTTTCGCTGGATCTCCCCTGATGCTGTTCCAGCTGGAGTCTCAAAATGAGCCTCCCCTAAGTCATAATCATAGAAAATGCTAGCGATTGGGGCACGCCAATCATAGATTAGCAGGCCTTGCTCCTTTGTTGAAAAAGAAAATGGCCCGACATAAATTCGTTCCGCTGTCTGCTCCCCTTCATAAACAAAATCAACACGGGTAAAATACGGATTCTTTTTTTGCTTTTCCAGTCGTATCAATTGTTTGCCGCTAACCGATTCTGCTAATTGCTGCTGATCCAAAACTCGAGAATTGATAAACATCTCATGTGGATCGATCTCACCCTTATAATCGACCAAATATTGATGAAATTGCTTTGTCTCCTTTGTAAAATGAATCATTTCTTGTTCAAGACTGGTTTCTTTCTTCTCGATCTCGCTGCGAATCGCTTGCCATTCTTTTTGCTCTTCTGCTAAAACATCCATCCTCATCCACCTCTCCCAAACTTGGTCAAATAACCAGTATAAATGAGAAATGAGCGATTTTTTTCATCAATGTTGCGGTCTTTTTCAACAAAAAAAGACGCTAGAACATGGATTTGTCCTAGCGTTTGAGTTCCATTAATCCTTTAGCTGATAATGTAATGCCGTTGCTCCGGCAAGGCCAATAATGCCTAGCGTGAACATCGCTTTGCTTGATAATAGAACGCCTCCGGCTATCAAACCAACGCCTACCACCGTATTGCTTTTTGCACTTGCCTGCAGACTTCTCTTTGATGGTCGCGGAATCTTTATGGAGACCCCCATATCTTCCGCCATTTTTTCAAAATACTTCGCTGAACTATCAAACATCTTTTTTCCTCCATTCGTTTATTCTTCGGTAAATAATTGGTCACTGATTGTCTCTAGCATAAAAGTAAATACTTCCTCTTGGTCATAAACCGTATTCGTAAGTGTCACTGTATAAAGCAAACTGCTTAGGACTCCAAAAGCCTTCTGCTCGGGTATCGCTAATTTGAGATTCGTGTAATCTAACGTATATTCAAAGAATGACAACGAGCTGTTCGTAAATTCTTCCCGTTCCTCATCATTCAAGCGATTTAACAAGGCCAAAAAATCTGGATTTGAGAAATCATATAAAAAAGGTGCTTGCTGATACTCTCGATATAAGGCAATCATGGCCTCGATAAATCCTTGTTTGTTCGGAGACTTTTTCAATATCGCTATCCAATTATTTCGTAGTCGTTCTTGTACAAAAATAAACGTTTCAAAAAAAAGTTCCTCTTTGTCTTCAAATAAAAGATAAAAAGATCCCGTCGCAATCCCCGTTTCCTTAGTAAGTTCGCCGATCGTTGTTTTTCGATACCCGAACTTAGTCCAGCTTTTTTCGCAAGCAATACAGAGTTTCTTCCTTAAATTGACCTTGTCTTCTTCGGAAAATCCTTTGCTTCTTTTCACTATTTCTAGACCTCCAAACTTCATGAATATATATAATTATGTATTCATGATAAACGATTTAAACCCTTTATGCAATCCCACAATCAGTTTTTTTCACAAAAATAGTCTAGAACGGCAGATTTCACTTCTGCCACTCTAGACTATTTAGTGCAACTAATCATTTTTTGATTTCAATCTTTCTACAAAACGTTCTGTAATTTCCATTGGTCGAGTGATTGCACCGCCTACAACGATCCCTTTCACGCCCATAGCTTGGATTTTTTTCGCTTGCTCCGGTGTATAGATCTGTCCTTCAGCAATAACAGGCACTTCGGCATCGACTAATTTTTCGATCAATTCAAAATCAGGCCCCTGACCTTTGCGCTCCTTAGTTTCTACGGTATAGCCGCTTAACGTCGTTCCGACAAAATCAACACCTGCTTGATAAGCATTTATTCCTTCTTCAAAAGTAGCGATATCTGCCATCAATAATTGCTCAGGATATTTTTCCTTGATCTGTTGGATAAATTGATTGACCGTTAATCCGTCATGACGATTACGGAACGTACAATCTAACGCAATAACTTCTACTCCTGTTGCTGTCAGTTCGTCCACTTCTTGCATACTAGCCGTAATGAACGGCTCTTCCGGCGGATATTGTTTCTTGATCAATCCAATCATTGGCAGATCCACCACCCCTTTGATTTCTTGGATATCTCGTACCGAATTCGCACGGATCGCTGCCGCACCGCCTTCTTTGGCCGCTAACGCCAATAGCGGCATGATTCCGCCATGCTCAGTATATAGTGGCTCACCGGGTAAGGCTTGGCAAGAGACAATTAAGCCGTCTTTTATTTTAGTTAAAAATTCTTCTTTCGTCATTTGTATTTCTCCATTTCAGTCGCATTCCGATTTATATCAATAATAAGAGGTTACCATGGTCAAAAAAATCTGTATAGACAAAAAAATTCCTACCTCAATAATTATTGAGGTAGGAACAACTAGGTTTCTATTAATTCTCACGTAAATTCTGGTTAAAGCTGACAACCTTTTCTCTGTATGAACCAGCACGATCATTGAAAAGTGCAGATGTTCCAACCACATAGATATTCGCACCGATCTTACTGATTGCGGCCGCTGTCTCTGAATAGATGTTGCCGTCAACTTCAATCAGCGGTTTCACCTTTCGCGACTCAAGCTGGCGATTCAACCGCTCAAGCTTTTCTACTACCGCCCATTGAAATTTCTGACCGGCAAATCCGGGATTTACTGTCATGATAAGAATCAGCTCTATGGAATCTAAATAGGGAAAAATTATCTCGATCGGTGTCTCAGGATTTACCGCGATTCCGGCTTTTAGTCCCTTTTCATGGATCTTCTTCAACAATTTAGTTGGTTCTTCAGTCGTTTCAATATGAAAGGTAAGATAATCTGGAGTCAACGGTGCAAACATATCAATATATTTTTCTGGCTCAACACAGGCCAAATGAATATCTGTCGTGAACTTACCAGTCTGAATAATTGGTTCCAGCACGTACGGAGCCATCGCCAAATTGTTTACATACACTCCATCCATCACATCACAATGCAGCCAATCAATCCCGGCTTCTTGCAGATCCTGTAATTCCTGCCCCAATGCCAGTTGATTCCCACACATGATCGATGCCGCAACTTTCTCCATTCGGTTCTCCTCCATTATTTTATTCGAATTGAAAGACTATGGGGCCATAAAAACTTTCATTGCAGCCTTTGCATTATCTTTCATTGCAGCTGTCGCGCTCAACGAAAGCTCATCGAAGAAAACAGCGTCTCCTGAAGTATTTTTCATGTCTTCTTGAACTGCTTTACCAGCAGCTTTATTCATATACGTATAATAGTTGATCTTGCAGATACCGTTTTTAATCGCTATCCGGTAATTCTCTTCTGACACACCTGACCCGCCGTGCATCACAAAAGGAACATCAATTTTTTCCTTGATTTGCGAAATTCGATTGAGATCCAGCTTGGGTTCTTTTAAATAAATACCATGAACCGTTCCAAAGCCAATTGCCAAACAATCGACGCCAGTTTCTTCGACAAATGCCTTGGCTAAGTCTGGGTCTGTGTAGACATCTTCCAAATCCTCATAATCCTCACTAGAATCAGAGCCTCTGCCTTCTCCGCCGCCGACAGCAGAAGTGAAGATATGCCCTAATTCTGCCTCAACACTTACTCCGGCCGCATGGGCAATCTTAACGATCTCCTTGCTCTCTGCTAAATTGACTTCATATTCTTTACTTGATGCATCATACATTACAGAAGTGAAACCCATTCGGATCGCTTTGACACACATCTCAAAGGTTGCGCCATGATCTAAATGCACCGCCACGGGAACTTTCGCTGCTCTGGCATATTGAAGCATGATCGGACCAATTTCTTCCAAGCCGATCAAATTTTCATGTACCTCCGCATGCTGCAAAATTACTGGAGAATTCAGCTCCTCCGCCGCTTGAATCACGCCTCGAATCGCTTCAAGATTTGGTACATTAAAGGCTCCAACCGCGTATTGACCTTCTTTCGCATCCTTTAAAAGTTCACTTAATGTCACTAACATGAATCTTCCTCCTCGTTTTATTTACTAAAACGATATTCAAGATTTGTTGAGAAGACATCGGTATATACATAGGAAAGCTCGATCGGTTTATCCTCCCAGTAGGCCATATTATTAACGACCATGACCACTGCCGGATTGGAAATGTTTAGATATTCGATTTCCGAGTAATTAGCCATTCGGGCGCTCACCCGCTGACTGACGATCTCTGGATATATTCCAAATTGGTTTAGCACCTTCCAAAGAGATTTGTCCGTCAAATCGAAAGAACCAATCTCTGGGCAGCGGCCGATAGGAATAAAGCTTTCAGACAATGAATAAACGGTTCCATCTACACTCCGCAAGCGCAAAAGATAGAAAACGTAATCATTTTCAGCTATTTTGAGTTCTTTACTCAATTTTTCATCGGCTTGAATCACGTTTTTCTTCAAAACCTTCGAACTGATTTTCTTTTTTCGTGAAACAATATCTTCATAAAAACCAGAGATATGCATACTGGAAACGATCTTTACATCTCGATCAGGAATAATAAATCCTTTTCCTTCAATATAAGTAACGATGCCTTGTCTTTCCAATGATTCTAAAGCGCGTTTGATCGTTGTTCTGCTTACATTAAAACTTTCAGACAACTTTCGTTCACTGGGAAGCGGTTTTCCTTGTCCGCTCAACACCTTAGCTAAATTTTGAATATCATCACTTATTTTTTTGTACTTTGGAATAAACTCTTCCACGTAATAGTCCCCCTTCACTCGTCTTGTCTTGGATAGGGAGATCATCAAAGATTTCTATCAAAACAGACAGGTAGCTACATAATAAATAATTATGAAATCAAATGGATTTTCACTATTGATTATAACTGATTTTTTATACAACTACCTACCTTACTATAGTTGCCAACGTTACTTTTTGCCTTATTAACTAGAATTTTACGACTACGCGATATTTATCCCCTTTAATAGCAGATTCAAAGCCTGCTAAAACATCATCGAAGGAAACAACTTCACTGATAAACGGACGCATATCTATTACCCGCTCACTGATCATTCGCGCTGCCCGAATAAAATCTCGACTATTCGAATTGGCCGTACCGCAAATGGAGTAGCCACCTTTATGCAGTTTATCTGGACTAAAGCTGACTGGCTCATCAGGATAAAAGGAAGAATAAAGAATCACTTTTCCGGTATTCGAAACCAGTTCGATCGATTCTTCCGCAACACTGTGAATAGGCGTAGTATCAAAAACGACATTCGCGCCGAGATTCTGACTAACTTCTTTGATTCGCGTTGAAAGATCTTCTTTAGAAGAATCCACCACATAATGAGCACCAATTTTCTTAGCCAAATCCAAACGCTCTGGATTTAGATCGCAGGCGACCACTCGCGCACCGCTTTTCACTGACAAAGCCACATGTAATAGTCCCATAATGCCGCAGCCAATAACGACAACTAAATCGCCATACTGGATATCCGCTGTCTCACAACTATGGACCACACAAGACAGAGGCTCAGTTAAGGCTGCTTCCTCAGCAGTTACTCCAAAGTAATGAAAGAGGTGCTTCGGCTCTACCAGCATATACTCAGACAATCCGCCCATTCCTTTATGCGGAAGTCCTTCCAAGTGTTTACTGTGATCAAAATCCAAACAATTTTGTTCTTCACCACTTTTACAAAAATCGCAATCCCCGCAGGCGAGATTCGTTCCAAAGACCACCTTATTGCCGACTTGCCATTTTGTCTTATCAATTTTATTTCCTAATGCGACGATTTCAGCAGCGATCTCATGACCGCCAATGAATGGATAGTCGACTTCCTTAATACCTGTGTAGACTCTTTGCTCCCACGTACAAATAGCACAGGCATCGATTTTGATCAGAATTTTATTTTCTGAAACCTCCGGCAAGGGACATTCCTCAATTCTTAAATCCTTTATTCCATAAAAAACGGCCGTTTTCATTTTCTGTCTCCTCTCCTAACAGTTGTCTAAAATATATTGAGTGCCCCAAACAATACACCAATAGCCACTAGAATCAGCATGACTCTGGTTGATTTCATTTTTCTATTTTTCAAAAGATACAATGTCAGTAATGTAATCCCCAGCGGCAGAATACCCTTGAACAATTTATCCAAAATATCTTCCTGCAGGCCTAATTTCACCGCACCTACCTTGATTACGAATGGCGAGGAAACAGAAACAAAATTGGCGGTCAAGGCCCCCAAAACAATTGCTCCCATCGCTGATGCGCCTGTGATCAAATACTGTAGAATATTACTGCTCAAGATTTTTTCAATCCCGGCTTTCCCCATTTTGTATCCCTGCATCCAAACAAAGTATGCCAATGAGAACATGATGCCGAACATCAACAACCCGTAAACGACTGGCCCCATCAGGTTCCCGTCAGAACCAAGACTGACACCAAAAGCTAACAGGATCGGTGTTAATGTCCCTTGCCACAACGTGTCCCCAATCCCAGCAAAAGGACCCATCAAACCGGTTTTTATCCCATTAATCGCATCATCTGTAATCGGTGCGCCATTTGCCCGATCTTCTTCCATCGCAATAACCATGCCGCAAATGATTCCGCCAAAATGTGGTTCTGTATTAAAGAACGCCATATGTCGTTTCAAGGCATTTCGATACTCTTCCGGATCATCTGCGTACAGCTTTTTAATAATCGGACTCAGTGAATGAACCAAGCCGGTAGCTTCTAGGCGTTCGTAATTGTAATTGGCATGACTGAAGAATGTCCAACGCCAAAAGGACCTGGTTACATCTCTTTTGGATAATTCTTTTTTTGGCTTTTGAATCTCATTTTCTAATGATTGTTCCATCTCTTCTCCTCCTAACTCAACCCGCCAATTTCATTTCTAGGCGTGATCGTATAAAGATAAGCAATGATCGCACCTAAAACAGCAATAACAATGACATCCAACCCCATATAGATCGACATGACAAATCCTAAAATGAAAAATAGCATCGTATTCGGTCGATTAATCGAACGCAGATTCATCGCGATTCCCAGCGCTGGCAGCAATCCGCCGATTACTTGCAGCACATGCAGCGGAGTTCCCTCCAAGTACCCGAGAATACTCGTAACCGCGCCTGCACCGTAGTAGGCGGCAAACGTGACTGGAATGACACTGATCAGAAAAAGAATGATTTGCGGTGGAACGACATGTAAAAAGTTGATTCGATCAAGATTGCCTTCTTCGGCTGCTTTATCCGCCATATGAACGAAAAAGACATCAATCGTCATATGAGCCACCCAAATCACTGTTCCTAACAAACCGATCGGCATCGCTAAAGTTACTGCAGTTTTTGGATCGGCGCCAGAAGCTATCGCCAAAGCGGTTCCCAATGTTCCGGCCAATCCCGGATCAACAGGTGCTGTTCCGCCGGCTGAAATGAATGCGATATAAGGAAGCTGGATCGCTGCTCCAATGATTACACCTTGAACCGGGTCACCTAAAATAATTCCGACTACCGTTCCAGCGACTAATGGTTTTTGCATAAAAGAGATACTTCCCAACAACGAAAGCCATGGTGTACCTGTTACGCCAAGATAATAAACAACCCCAATTAAAATTGCTTGAATAAAAGAAATTTGCATTGATACCCCTCCCTAAGTCAATAACTTCGCTACATCAATCGCTTTGTCTTCGGCAATGATTTGGATAGTGACCGCTGCTCCCACATCAACGAGTTTTTTCAGGCTTTCTTTCTCAGCTGAAGAAGCTGAAATGTTTTTATAAAATTTTGTTCTACCCTCTTTCGCACCCATCCCGCCGATATTTATTTTTTCCAATGAGATTCCTTGATTTGTCAACGCAACGTAGACCTCAGGAGATTTGGCCAAAATGATTACTTTATCAGCTTCAGTCAATTGCTTGATCGCATTGGCTCCGTCATTGGTACCAAAAACCTCTGTTTTGATATTCGCAGGTGCTACAGAAGTCACGATCATCTTCAAAAAAGTATCATTTGCCGTTTCATCATCTACAATAATAATTCGATTAGCCCCAGTGTAATTAAGCCATGAGGTCATGACCTGACCATGGATCAGACGGTCATCAATTCTCGCTAGTACAATACTCATTTTTCTTCTCCTGCCTTTGCTATCAAATTGTTATACACTTCATTTAAATCTTGAATACTTTCTTTACCACTTTGCAGTGCTGTTCGAGCCAATGCCTCCAAATCTTCGGTAAACTCGCGATTCACTACGATCTCCAGCAGCATTGCCATATTCACACCAGAAAGCACTTTCATTTTATGTGTGACTAAAAGCTTCATCACTTCATTTCCAGGCGTCCCTCCATAAAAATCGACTAAGACGATTACCCCTTCTCCAGTATCCAATGCCTCGACTTTTCCTTGGATCTCCTCTCTCAATTGAACCGGACTATCTCCATGGTACAAACCTACCGACGCGGAGCACTTTACTTCACCAGCAATAATTGCAATGGATTCCAACAACGACTTCCCTAAATCCCCATGAGTAACCACTAGCAAACCAATCAAACAACCCTCTCCTCTCTTAAAGCCTTTGGTTCTAAAAAAGAACCATTGGCTCTATTCACAAATCAAATATATAACCGTTGATAGTTTTTGTCAACATTTTTTTGAAAACACTTTCAAATATAAAGCGAATAATCCTTATCCAACAACAATTCATTCAGCATTAGTTTTCACAATAATATCTTTTGTTTTTACAGTTAGTTTTATAAGTAATCACAATTTCACATTCTCAACGATTGGAAATGACTAAATTATTCGTTTCTAACACCTATTTCTAACAAAAAAATCGCTTTTGCTTTAGTTGACTAAAGCAAAAACGATTTTTTTATTCAAGCATGGTCCACTTATTTTATTTTTGTCGCTGCTAGCGCAAAGTCACCGATCGCTTGTCGCGTTTCCGCGGAATTTTTACTGTTTTGTGTCAATACCACGATCGCAAACGGATTGGTTTCTGATAGAACCAGCCCGATATCATTTTCGACATAATCCAGTTCACCCGTTTTATTCGCCACCAGAATGTCTCCTGACAATTTACTAGGAATCTTGGTACGGATTGTTTGTCCCTGCATGATTTCAAGCATCGCTGATTGCGGATAGGTTCCTTGCTGCTGATAAAGCTGCTTCAAAAAAGTCATACAATCCGTCAACGAAGTATAGTTTTCCTGACCTTGACTGCGTGCTTCATTGTCTAGCATTTTTCGTTCCAGCCGCGTGTCCTGATAGCCCTGCGCTTGGAAAAAATCATTTAGCTTATCCATTCCAAAATAATCGATCAGCACATTGGCAGCATTATTATCACTTTGTTGGATCATCGGTACGACCCAATCATTTAATGTTCTATCTTGTATCTGCTCATTGGGATCTGCTTGCATAAAAGCGTAGTCCATAATAAAAACCTTGATCACACTGGCGGAAATAGTTGGAGCAGAATTGTTGCTGGAAAAGTCTTTATCGCCATTAAAATAGTGAATACCGTAGTAAACTTGTTCGGCACTTGCCAGCAATTGAGTAGAATCTAATTGCGGTTCTGGCTCACTTGACTGTTGAGTGCTGTTCGTACTAACCGTTTCAGTTGTTTCAAGAGTCGCTGGTGTATTCATTTTTTTGGGATTGGTTTTCTTAACAACTTTCGGCTGCACGGTTTGTTGCTGCGCAAAAAACTGATTCACTACTAAATAGGAAGAACCAGCTATTAGAACAAACAGTAGCACGATCCAACCATACTTAGCTTTTCTCGTTGGCTTCGGACTGGAATGTCTTCCCAAAAGGTTCATCTTCTTTCTTTTAAGATTTTAAGAGATCCAGACCTCGTTGACACCAGCATTTTTGGCTACACCATCCGTCAATGCTAAACGAGAAGAATAAGAAACATAGCCATAATAGATCTGAGTGCCGCCGCCATCCCATTTCACAGTGATCTGAACATTTGGATTGATTAATTTAGTATCAGGCATATCAGAAGGATATTGTTCATTCGTTTCATAACTTAGAACATCCCCACTGGCGTTGGTAATAGTCGCTTTTCCAAAATATTGCGTACCATTCACATTTTTCTGCGTCACACTGCCATTTGCACCAATCGTCAGCGCAGTCTGTCTTTGGCTGGTTTGTGAATAATAGAAATAATAAGTGTTCGCCCACTTTGCATAATCCCCGCTAAAACCGCTGGTATTTCCTGAAGTCGTTACCGCAGGACGATCCTTCTCTTGGGCCTTCTGAGTAGCTTCCTTATCTTCCTCTTGCTTCAAGCCTTCTTCATTTTTATCCGTCAGGTCATCTACTTCATCAGCAATCGCTGAAAATTCGCTTTTGCCTAGATCGCTGGCAGAAATTCGGCTTAACTTAAGATTGGATTTCTTATACTCGCCGTTGATCGTCAATTCTTTGGCCTCCGCAATAATCTCATCGTATTTACTTGTATCGACCTTGCTAGACGATACTGTGGTTGCTGGCAGATTCGCCTCATTATTCGAACGACCCGCCATCGCAAAACCAACACCTGCAATAACAGCCAATACTGCTACCCCAGCAATAATAAATGGCCATTTTGGAAGACTGGATTTTTTTTGACTTACTGTGTAGTTTGGTGAAGGATTGGGTTCTTGCAGATTGGCTCCCTGATTTCTTTTTGGCAACGTTTCTTCATTGGCAAATTCATAGCCACAATGTTCACAAAATAGAGATCGATCACTGTTTTCTTCCCCGCACCGCGGACATATTTTCATTTTAAAAGCGCCCCTTTTCCCATTATTTAAACCAACTAAAAATATTATTCCCTTTTTTTATATATTTATTTTAGCATATTAATAGTTATAAAAATCACAATTATTTTTTTATGGCACCTATTCCCATTTATTTTCGCAAAAAAAGAACTCATCCTGTTACAGATAAGTTCTTCTTCATCTATTTCAATTTACTGGCAGCCAAACTAAAGTCTGCAATCGCGGTTCTCGTTTGTACGATATCAGATACTTCATTGGTCAGTACAACAATCGCAAAAGGATTGTCTTCAGTCAAAACAAGACCAATGTCATTTTCGACATTCTGCTGCTCGCCAGTGATATTCGCTACGGTAGTATCCTTTGGCAGTTTTTCAGGAATCTTTGTACGAATGACTTGTCCTTTTAAACTCTCAACCATTGTTTTTTGCGGTTCTTTTTCGCGGCCGTCATAGATTTTTTTCAATAATTTCATACAATCATTTAGCGACGTATAGTTATTCTTTTCGGTTCCTCGAACATTGATGTCGACCATTCGACTTTCGATCCGCGTATCAGGATAGCCTTGATCTTTAAAGTAAGCATTCAGTTTATCCATCCCATAATGATCAATCAAAACGTTCGTAGCATTGATGTCATTTTGCTGAATCATTGGGTTGAGCCATTCGCCCAATTTCTTATCTTGGATCACTTGATCGCTGCCATCCTTTTGTGCAAGGGCATAGTCCATAATAAACAGCTCGATGACATTCGCTGCGATCGTTGATTCAGAATTATCGCTGGAGAAACCTTGTTTATTCTTAAAATAGTGAACGCCATAATAAACCTTACCTGCACTTTTAGTTAAATTCGCAGCATCTAACTTACCGGTGGTTTTCTTTTTCGTTTTTGCTGCTGTTTTTTTCTTTGAACTTGCCTGTTTCTTACTCGTGCTAGATTCTTTTGTCTTTTTCTTCTTAGAGGACTCTGTTGTCTTTTTCGCTTTTACTTTCTTCTCAGAACTCTTTTTAGTCGATTGCTTGGTGCTCGCAGACGTCTTTTTTGGTTCCTTTTGACTTTTTTTAGTGGTGACTGTTTCTTTTGGCTTCTCTGTTGGATTATTTAAAATGCGCGTCACCCCAAAATAAAGGCCGCCTGCCAATAGAAGTCCCGCCAGGCCGATCACGACATATTTTCCTTTGGATTTTTCATTTGGATCTGTATGTCTACCCAAAATCTCCACCTTCTTTCTTTCACATGACTATCAGTTATTCAATAATAAGTTTATCATATTTCATTATTAAAATAATTTCTTTTGAAAAAGAATATATAATTTATAAACACTATTTATTACAACGAACTCACAAGTCTCCTATGTATTTCATTTCTATCCCATTCTACTAAATTTTTCGTTTTATTAAAAAGATTTATAAAAATAAAGAAGCCTAGCTTATGAAATTCATAAGTCAGACTTCTTCGTTTATTTATTTTTGATTTTAGGATCGAGGTAATCGCGCAGACCATCTCCAACAAAGTTGGCGCCGATCGACATAGAGAAGATCGCGATACCTGGGAAGGTGGATATCCACCAATAATTCATATTATTGACTCCATCGGATACCATCGATCCCCATTCAGGTGTTGGCGGTTGGGTTCCTAAGCCTAAAAAGCTTAGCCCCGAGAATGTTACGATCGCATTTCCGATATCTAATGTCGCCATAACCAGCAGTGAGCCCAATGCGTTTGGGACGATTTCCTTGACCAAGATCCGTAAATGACTGGCTCCTAATACTTTGGAGGCAACGATGTATTCGTTCTCCTTCAACGTAATTACAAGACTTCGCATCAACCTTGCATAGTTGGGCCACCAAATAATGGTCATCGCCAAAACAGAGTTAAAAATACTTGGTCCTAATGCCGCTGCAATTACCATCGCCAAAATCAGCGGCGGAAACGCTGCAATCAATTCTGCGAAACGCATCATTATATCATCAATGATCCCGCCGACATAACCGGCGATCCCACCATAGATTGTTCCGATGACGATCGTGATACAGACCGTTACTAATCCCGCTGTAATCGACACACGGCTCCCCATCAAAACTCGTGAGAAAACATCTCGACCTAATTCATCAGTCCCCAGTAAGTGTCCTGCTGAGCCCGGTGACAAAAATCGTTCCATCATATCTTGTGCCAATGGGTTTCTTGGTACGATCAACGGTGCGAACACTGCTATGATCACCCAAAGACCACAGAGTACGAGTCCTAATTTGAATAAGAAATTTTTTTGTTTTAGTAATCGTTTCATCAGCTATACCTCACTCTCGGATCGATGACCCCGTAAAGAATGTCAATCAAGAGATTCAGTATCACGTTGACCATTGCAATCAATAATGAAACACCGCAAATTGCCGGGAAATCCAGCGTCGTTGCAGAAAGATAGGCGTATTGTCCAATTCCCGGCCACGAAAAGATCTTTTCAACAAAGACCATACCGCCTAATAAATTACTAAAGCCCATTCCCATGACCGTAATCACAGGAATCAACGCATTTCCTAGCGCATGTCTTAAAACGATTTGCCGTTGCGACAATCCTTTCGCTTTTGCCGTTCGAATAAAATCCAACGAAGAGACCTCCAACAGATTCGAGCGGGTCTGCCGTGAAATCAGTCCCATGGTAAAGAACCCTAGAACGATCGCCGGCAAAATCAAATGCGATAAAGCATCATTGAACAACGCCCAATTCCCACTCGTTAAGGCGTCTAGGACATAGAGCCCTGTTCCGCCTGTGGGTGCCGAGATTCGCGAACTGACTCGACCACCGCCCGGAAAGAGATGCCATTTGGAATAGAATAGCAGCAGCATGACTAACGCAAACCAGAAGTTGGGGATTGAGACCCCGCTGATTGAGATAGTACGAACTAGATAGTCAAACGGCTTGTTGCGATAGACCGCAGAGATGATCCCAAATGTGATCCCGAACAAAACGGCGATCAGCATAGCCATGACGGACAGTTCCAAAGTCGCAGGGAAAAACTGTTTCAAATCACTGATAACAGGATTGCCGGTGCGAATCGAAGTCCCTAAATCTCCCCGCAGCAAGTTGCTCAAATAGATAAAGTATTGTTCCATCAGCGGCTTGTCCAGACCCCAGCGCGCTCTATAAGCCGCCACCGCTGCCGGATCGCTCATCGCATTTGGACTCATATTTGATGCAATCGGATCACTGGGAACGAGATGTGAGATCATGAATACTAAGAACGTCACCCCAATGATCAAAAAGCAGACAAATAATAAGCGCCGTAATAAAAACCTAGCCATATTCCTCATATACTTTTGCCCCTTGCCTTTTGGTTAGTTGATGCCGACATCTTGGAAATTGATTTTTTGTACTTCGTAGTAGTTAACACCTTTTAAGTTGTCGCGATAAGCTAATACTTTTGGATGCTGTACTAAGAACGCGTAAGGCATATCGTTTGCTAACAGTTTCTGCAATTCTTCCGATGCCTCTTTACGCTTCGTTTCGTCCGATTCAGTTTGGATCGTTTGTTTCAATTCAGCCATCTTCGTGTTTGAAGTGTCCATCCATTTCGCACGTTCGCCGACTGTGTCGCCTGGTAAGAAGACTAATTGGTTATTGATATCCATGTAATCTGGATGCCAATGCATCATTAAGAAGGCTTCTTTTCCTTCACGGTATGAATCGATTACGACACCGATTTCAGAAGTTTCGATCTTGGCATTGATGCCGATTTTTTCTAAATCGTCTTTGATTTTTTGCCCTAAGGTTGTCCATGACATCCCCTCTGTATCAAAGTTCGCTACGGTAAATTTCACTTCAAAGCCGTCTTTATAACCGGCCTCTTCCATTAATTTCTTCGCTTCATCAAGGTCTTGATAATCTTTTTCTTTCTCTAGGCCGCCAACAAATCCTTTCGGAACGATATCTAATGGCAACACCGCTTTATCGCCTGAAATCTTCAACAGTTCTTCGTAGTTGATTGCTTTACGAACAGCTTCTTGAACTTTTGGATTTGCCATTGGTCCGCCTATTTTTTCATCTTGGTTCATTAATAAGAAGGTTGTTGTCGAGCCAACATAGTTTTTGATCTTCACGCCTTCTTGATCCTTCAATTGTGAAGCATTGTCTACGCCGATACCCAATGCGATATCGATGTCGCCTTGTTTCAACATTTGAATCTGGTTGTTCACATCTGGGATTTCTTTGCAGATAACTTTATCATTCGCTACCTTGCCCCAGTATTTATCGTTTTTTGTTAAACTAAGTTCTTCGTTCTGTTTCCATTTGTCTAAAACGTACGCTCCTGAACCAGCTGAATTTGCGTTCAACCATTTTTCAGCAGTATCTTTAGATGACGCATCCTCTGCATCGGTACCACCATGTTCTTTGACAACTTCTGAATCCAGAATCGCAAATGAATTGTTCGCCAATTTTACTAAGAACGCTGCATCTGGTTCTTTTAATGTGAACTTCACAGTGTAATCATCAGGTGTTTCGATATTTTCTACATTTTCCGTATGGTGACTGGTATTACTTTTCAGATTTTTCGTCCGCATCACACTGAACTTCACATCTTTTGAAGTCAAATCATTGCCGCTAGAGAATTTCACGCCTTCTTTGATTTTGAAGGTATGGACTTTTTGCGCATCATCCATTTCGTGTGATTCAGCCAATGACGCTTCAGGTGTTGAAGAATCATAAGAACGATACAAATAGTCATACATCGCGTAATACACCATGTTGCCGTAAACTTCATAGCCATGGTGAGGATCCAAAGTCTTCAAATCAGATGCCATCCCGACTACCAATGTATTGTCGCCATCACCACTGCCGCCACCATCGTTTGACCCGTCTGTGCTGCCGCCACCGCCGCCACAACCAGCTAGTGTCAACATCATCAGACAAATGACGCTCCACAACATCTTTCTTTTTTTCATACCCTGTACTCCTCCTTAGTTATTCCTCTTTATTACATAAATGACAAGCCACTAAGTGATTGTCCTTTACTTCTATTAGTTCTGGCACTTCCGTTTTGCATTTTTCCATCGCAAACGGGCAACGCGTGTGGAACTTGCAGCCTTTAGGCGGATTCGCGGGACTTGGTACGTCTCCAGTCAATACGATTCGTTCCACTTTTTCCTTATCAATTGAAGGGGCCGCCGAAATTAGTGCCTTCGTATAAGGATGCAAGGTGTCATTATATAAAGCATCGCGATCCGCTAATTCCACAATATTTCCTAAATACATCACGGCGATCCGATCGCATAAGTGATAGACAACACCTAAATCATGAGAAATAAATAGATACGTCAGATCCATCTGTTTTTGCAGCTCCACCAGCAGATTAATCACCTGTGCCTGAATCGACACATCCAACGCCGAAACAGGTTCATCACAAATAATGATGTCCGGCTTTAGAGCCAACGCTCGTGCAATACCGATCCGTTGTTTTTGGCCTCCCGACATTTCATGGGGATAACGCTGTTTATAATTTGCGGCTAAGCCTACCATCGTCAGTAACCGATCAATCTCCGCTTCGATTTCCGCTTTGCTCATCTCTTTTTTATGATGAATCTGGAAAGGCTCTGCCAAGATATCCTTGATTTTATTTCGTGGATTCAAGCAGGCGGAAGGATCTTGAAAGACTAGTTGAACCTTTGAACCAAAGGCTACTTTTTCTTTCCGGCTTTTGAAGGCGGTAACATCTTGACCGTCGATAATAATGTTGCCGCCAGTCACTGCGCCAAGATTCAGCATGGTTTTCCCCAGTGTACTTTTCCCACAACCGCTCTCGCCTACAATCCCGAATGTTTCGCCTTTGTGTACGGTGATCGAAACATCATCCACAGCCTTTAATGTTCCTTTTTTTCCTTTGCTGTCTCGAATGTCAAAATATTGTTTAACGTGTTCCATTCGAATAATCGGTTCTTGCGTCATCATTTACGTCGTCACCTCGGTCTCTTCTTCCGTCGAATACTTAAAACAACGAACTTTACGATCATTTTCAATCGTTGTAATCGCCGGCCGTTTCTCTTTGCAGATAGCCATCGCATAAGGACACCTAGGATGAAAACTGCATCCTTTTGGCATTTCATCCAATTGCGGGACCATACCATCAATACTGCTGAGCTCACCCTTTTGATCATTGATATTCGGGATCGCCGCAATCAATCCTTCTGTATATGGGTGTTTAGGATTGTCCAATATTTCACGAATCAGTCCTTGTTCCACTACTTTTCCGGTGTACATCACAATCACGCGATCGCAAACTTCAGATACAACCCCTAAATCATGGGTAATCAGAATGATTCCCATCTTCAGGCGATCTCTTAATTCTTTCAATACTTCTAAAATTTGAGCTTGGATCGTCACGTCCAGTGCCGTTGTCGGTTCATCCGCAATCAAAAGCTGCGGGTCGCAGGCAAGTGCCATCGCAATCATCACCCGCTGCCGCATACCGCCGGACATCTGATGAGGATACTCATTAAACCGCTGTTCTGGAGCTGGTATACCAACAATCTTTAACAGCTCGATCGCCTTTGCTTTAGCATCGGCTTTTGAGATATCTGTATGGATCAGCATTGATTCAATGATTTGATTGCCGCATTTGTGAAGCGGATTCAAAGAAGTCATCGGCTCCTGAAAAATCATCGCTAAATGATTGCCGCGATAATGCTGCTTTTCCTTCTCCTTCATAGCAACCAGATCGTTTCCCTTGAACAACGCTTTTCCAGTGACCGTACTCGTTGCTTCATCTAATAAACCCATGATACTCAAGGAGGTCACACTCTTCCCGCTGCCGCTTTCTCCAACGATCCCTAAGGTTTCATTTTCATTTAATAGAAGCTCTAAATTATTTACGGCAGTTACTTCTCCGTTATAGGTTCGAAATTTGACCGTAAGCTCTTCGACCCGCAGCAGTTCTTTCTCCATAAAATAATTAACTCCCTACCTTTGTATTTTTAAATTAAGGTTAAAAAATAACTACCGATTCTAATTTTAAAATCCACGAATAGTCGTTAGTTTATTCAGAATATTCGAAAAATATTTTATTTTTTGATTATACCAGTTGACAAAAGATTGTCAATACTCAGTTTATCAAGCTTTCACTAGAAGTCTAACAGGGACAACTCTAATTGCTCATAACCCAAAAATGTTAGATTTTTTATTAGATTATTCTGAGCGTCTCTAATTTAAGGGAACAGCGTTTTGTTATCGCTCAATTTATACCCCAAATAAAACCTGCGAAATAACAAAAAAAGAGCCTTCGACAATTTTCTTTTAAAAACTGTCAAAGACTCTTCGGTAAAGATTTAATTGGTTGTTACATTAATTTCTCAAAGCGGTTTTCGATGACGCCTAAGTGTAATTGGTTAAAATCTCTAAAAGATTGGCAAGGTGCTTCTTCCTTATCGCAATCCTCTGCAAGATAAATTGGTTTGAATCCAAGTTCTTTTGCCTCGCGTAATTGCTCTAGAGAATTCGAGATAAAATTGACCTTTTTATGAGCCAATTCAACTTGTAAAAAATCAACGAGTCCACGAGGAACCGTTCCAGTCTTCTCGCCATTGATAGAAAAATCTAAATAATCGGCTAAGTGGTGTTCCAGCAAAATCTGATTCATCATTGCTTGATCATAGAAAACGATTCCGATTTGCTGTTTCCGACTTTTCAAATAATCTAACAATTGATGGACCTTCATTTGATCTTCTTCCCGTAAAAAAATACTCTCACTTGAAAATACAAAAGTTTCGATCATCTTTTTTCCTCCTAGTCCATTTATTTGTGCATTATTTCACTAATCAAACGAAAAAAATTTGTTGCCCTTCCGGCCATTTAACTCGTTGAGGTGCAAATAGAACGCAACCTCCCAAGTTGTCTTATAACTTACAACATTTTTGAAGCGCTGTCAAATAATTATCGGCTATATCCGTGATTCTACTCTTAATATACCTAGCAAAAAGAGCATGACCTCAGCCATGCTCCTCCCTATATTCTATAGAAGATTTTTTACCTTATCTAATAGTATTTTGACCTCTTCCGGTCGTGTGTCCCCTGTTTCTGAATCAATGATCGAGCTGTACACATGAGGAATGACTTTCTTCACTCCGGCATCTAATGCGATTTTGAGGATCTCTTGAAAATTATCTAAATCAATACCGCCAGTCGGCTCCAACAAGAAATCATTTTCTGCACAGGCCTTTGCTACTGCCTGGTATTCTTCTTTATGCGCCAACCCCTTCATTGGGAAATACTTGACGGAACTTCCGCCCATATCTTTCAACAAGGCAATCGCTGTTTCGATTGGAACAATGGCTTCCGCTGTTTGAGAACTTAACGGACCAGTCGCGATGTTGACGTAACCAACTTTTCCGCAAGGTGAAACTAAGCCGTTGATTACGGTATCCTCTTGACCAAGCAACGCACGTGATGTCCCTACGCCGGTGAAAACTTGATTCACATGCTGCGGCTGCAGCTTACCTGAGATTCGCGAGACCATTTGGCTCTGATTAGGATCGCCGGCACCTAGCCCAACAGATAAAGCATTCTCCGTCGCCGCTTGATATTTTTTCATGTCTTCAATTGCTGCTTTGTCACTGTCGTAATTCTTTGACAATACGCCTAGCACGACATGACCTTCTGCTGCCTGATAGCAATCACGAGCGTTTTCAACTGAGTTTGCTAAGACATTCAGACACACTCGATCTTTATAATAGTTTGGGGTTAATGACATATCCATTTGCTCCTTATTCTGAATTAATTGATTTGCATAATTTCCTTTAATCGAACAATGATCCTGTGCAGTTCATGCTGATCCACCGATCTAATATCAAATTCGATGATGCCGTTGTTAGCTTGATATTCGCGGGTATAAATTGCCGGATTCTCCGCTTTTAGAGACGCGATCACATCTGTTGCCGATTTCTTCTGCACTTTTACACTAGCACGATAGATATCTCTTCCGGCCCCATCCTGCACGACCTTGGCTTCAATGCCTTCGATTTTATTGAGTTCCTCGATAAATGGCGCTAAACGCTGCTTCATCGAATCCCCAGACTCACTGCCATAATGCAGATGATCAACCAAAGCTTGAGTGAAGCCTAAGATATTATCCTTGCCGATTTTCATCGCTCGGCCGATCCCTTTGCCTTGCAGCCGAATCCACTCGATATATTTTCCTTTGCCGATTACTAGACCACTACTAGGTCCTTCAATCGCTTTGGCACCTGAGTAGATAACTAGATCGGCTCCAGTTTTACTGTATTGATAAAGGTCTTCCTCCGCTGCCGCATCCACGATCAAGGGAAGCTGATATTTCTTAGCGACAGCCGCCGCATCAGCCACCGTCAGCATGCTCTTTTGCACGGTATGATGGCTTTTGATATAAAGCAGTGCCGCGGTATTTTCAGTGATCATCATCTCCATTTGTTCAGGTGAACAGCCGTTGGCATAGCCTGCCTCGACAACTTGTCCTCCGCCCAAATTTACCATGACTTCAACGGGTGTTCCGTAATCGACATTGTGCCCCTTTGGCAAAATAATCTCTCGTTTTTTGATGCGATCCGTATATGGATGAAAAGCATGATACATGCTACCTTCGCCAATGATCGCGGCGACAGATTGGGCGATGCCCGCTGACGCTGAAGAAACGATTTGAGCATCCTCTACTTCTAATAGTTTGGCTAAATAAGCGCCTGTCTGGATAAAAAGTTCGCTCATTTCAAAAAAATGTTCGCCGCCGAAACGTTGGGTCGCCAAAACATTTTCTGACACTTTTGATACGCCTAAAATCGTCATTTTCCCTGAAGCATTGATTACCTCTTTTAGGCCAAATTTGTCATAGCTAGTTGTCATACATGGCGCCTCCAATAATTGTTTTCACTGGTTTGATCAATTCGTTAGTTACCCGTGTGAAGCCATTTGAATCTGTCAGTGTTTTTTCACCCTCTGCTAGATCAAAAATCGTAAGGTCAGCGTCAAAACCTGCCGCCAAACGCCCCTTCTTCTCTAGGTGGAAATATTTTGCAGGTACCGCTGTCACCTTATCCAGAATCTCTTCCCATGAATAACCGACAACTCTCAGTTTTTCCATTGTTGTGGCTAAGTCATAAACAGGTCCATTCTCACGATTGCGGTGATAAATATCGGTACTGATGGATGTTGCTTTGATTCCTTCTTTTAGCGCCGTTTCGGCCACATGAAAGTTAAAGCTGTCCGTGCCATGACCAATATCGAAGACGATTCCCTTTTCATAAGCCGCTTTCGCAAAATCTTTAATCCGATCCGTGTCCTTATCCAGAATGCCATTGGGTTTGCCGTTGAAACAATGGGTCAAAACATCGCCCTCAGCTAAAAGCGCTAAAACTTCCTGCAGCTCTGGCGGTGCCGAACCAATGTGAATCATCAATGGCAGACCGCCATTTTCACGTTGGATATCCTTCGCTAACTCTAATGGTGTAATGCCGTTCTCACCTACGACTGTTTTACTCATCCGAGCTTTGATTCCAACGATAAATTGTGGAAGTTCTGCTAGACGATCACGGACTAGCTTCGCCTGAATCTTTGTCAAATCAGCCAATTCGTCTTGTTCAACAATGCCCCACTTAGAAATATTGACTAATGCATAGACATTGGTTTTAACCCCCTTGGTCAATTCATAAAAATCACTAATATTTTCTGCTCCGGTCGTACCTGCATCTATGACTGTTGTCACACCTTTAGTCACGCCGATTTCGTCAGGAAAATCATAATAAAGGGTCATTTTTTCATAGCAATGTACATGATCATCGATCCAACCCGCCGACAAATAATGTTCCCCTGCTAAATCGAATACTTCTTTTGCCGATGATTCGATAACCGTATCCACATTCAAAATCACGCCATCTTTGATCGCAACTTCAACTTTTTCTTCATTAATAAGCTTTCCATTTTTGATTAATAAATCAAACATCCTTTAGCCTTCTTTCTACTGGAGTGCTACCGGGAAGATCGTCCCAAGTACCATCGCACCAAGGATTGCACCACCGGCAATCGGTTTTTTCCAAGCATAGAAGCCTAATGCGCCTAAAGTCGCCCCAATACCGATAGGAATCGACGCACCACAAGCACTCAAGATGATCAATGGTCCTAAGAAACGACCGGAAGAGTTTCCGGCACCCATCATTACATCTGCACCAAACGTTGAATTGGCTTGGTTGATCGTAAATTTCCGAATCAGAATAATCACACCGCCGACTAACAATCCTAAAACAGCACCCGTCATCAATGACAATGCAAAGTTATCGATTGGTGCGCGAATTCCCATACTCAAGAAGATCGCAGGAACGCCGATCCCGATACCCGTTAAGATTGATCCGCCTAAATCAAGAATCCCGACTAACGAACCTTCTAAAATCCGAGCAAACAAGAAACTCGCTCCAAACGCCGCTGCCGCTCCGTAAGAACCCCCGTCTAAACCTGCTTTCAACATCGCTACGATTGAAACTTCATTAAAAGCACCTACGCCATGAGTAACATACATATGTGTTCCAGCAAATACCGCCGCGGACATGATTCCCACTGTAATAGGAAACGCCCAATCAGCATACCAGAAACTCTTCGCTTTTTTCTCTTCAGAAAGCGCTACTTGTTCCTTTTCCAACTCTTCTGTGTTATCCATTTGTTTCCCTCCTACTTCATATTATGGTATTCATTTTTTTCAAAAATGAGTTTTATTTTCATCCGTATAACATTCTGCTAAACTGCTTAATTTATATATCCTGTAGAATCCTGTTCTCATTTATACACTTTACCTACTACGAAAAGCAGAACTGACATCCTACTTCATATTGATGCATTTACTTTTTTTCAATGAAAAAGTAAGTTTTATTCTCACCACGTATAACATTCTGTTTTATCTATTTGATCTACCCTAACAACCTTTTTTTAATTCAAACCAAGCATTTTATGGATATTTTCTAACCAGTTTGGTGCTTGCATCTTGAAGCTTTCCAATACTTGCAGATCGAATCCGCGGAAGAAGCCGCTTAGGACGAATAGCAAAATGATCGCACCCATCATCATCTTCGTTACTTTAGACCAGCCGATTTCATCGACACCTTTACCGATCAAGATACCCAATACAACACCAGGTACTGCATTTCCCATGATCAATTGCGCGATTCCGCCAAATAGTGTGCCCCAGAATCCTGTACGTTTGCCTGCGTCTAATGCTGCCAACCAGAAAATGACCGGCATTACGATATTGATTAATGTTGTTGCCGCTGGAACCAAAACGGCTACAGCAGTTACTTGCAATGCTGCTGGAATCGCAGCGGCTGTTGAGTTTAGAAAAGCTACCACGATCGCACCGATAACGGCACCTACAAAGCCCATTTTTCTAGGATCATGCATCGTTTCTGAAACATTTTTATTTTTCGCTAATAAGACCGAAGCTGCCCAGTTTGGAATGATTCGATGTGTGACATCCTGTGTAAATGCTCCTGCGCCAACTGTTGAAGCCCACGCATTGAAGAAAAATCCTAGCCCGAATGAGAAATGCGATGCTGGATCTCCCATACAGGCATTCATCTCACCTAAAGTACGAAAGGCACCCAACCCTTGCGTACTCGGAGCATGGAACATTCGTGCCGCTCCCATCGAGGCAGAAAAACCGAGCAAGCCGCCAATAATAATTGATTTTATTAAAATAACTGTAAACTCCACTTCATTACTCCCCTTCTACATTCATATTTTTTTTGAAATGACAGGAATCTGAATTCCCTCAGGATCATCCGTCATTTCTTGAGTAAACGCGACTTCATCAACTTGAAGTGTCGTCACATTAACCGTCACTTCCAACTCCACGTGATAAGTTGTTTTATTTCTAGGAAAGAAGAAAAACAGAAAACGTTCTTTGTATGTCTTTTGTTTGGCTTCGATCACATTAACTTCGATTGGTTCAATTCGTAAAATCACTTCAGATTCCTGCATCATTTTCTTTTGAATCTGGCCTAGCGCACTTGCAAAAGCATGTTGTTTCGAATCGCCTTTGCCTTCCACCGTCACGATGACTTGTTGGCACTCTTGAATACTCATCTACTCATCTCCATAATTCGCTGCATGTTTCTTTTCAAAAGCTTCGGTCAGTCGTTTGCCTAATTCTTCCTGATCCATGAAACCAAAGCCTAATACTGTTTTGCCATCATTGATCGCGGTTAAGCCTTCTTCAATTGAGCGCATCCCATGACGTTCTGGGTAGCCATATTTGGTTGAAGCTGTTAACGCTCCAGCACCGCCGCTTCCGCAAAATGAAATGCCCATATCCGCATTTTCCTGCTGCATGACATCACCTAAACGCATATCCGCGCCCATTCCTGGTACCACTACCGCTCTGCCGCCTGCTGCTTCTACACCTTTTGCTACGTTTTGTCCTTTACCCATGCGGTCTGCAATTACTACTGTGATCATTTATTTTTCCCCCTAAGTTTAATTTTGTTTAGCTGTTTCAAAATGAATCGATAACACATACATCTCGTCTTGCGATAAATCGCTGATCCTTTTCACAACACCTTCAGCTAGGTCGAGCGCTTCTTGTGAGACTTCACTGAACATTTCTGGATCAACTTCAGGAATCTTCTCCTGCTCTTTCGAACGTTTCAGCATTTCGTTTAAGTGATTGATCAAAATGGTCCATTGCAGCTCAGTTGGTTCGATCTTTACGGCCGCGAGTTCGCCTTTCAGCCAATCAATCAATTCTTGTAATTCCCCTTGGTGTTCACTCGTTGAAATTATTTGTAGCGCCTCTCCAGTCACGGTCATTCACTTCCTCCTCTTGTCTGCTTCAACTAACTATTCCCGACTTTTTTATAGCCGTGGAATGTTGAGCGGACATTTTTTCTTACTACTGATTTCCTTTGACGTAAGCAAACAGTGCATTGATCTCTGATTGATTAACGGCTAAATTATGTTCAGTAAATAGTTGCTCTATCTGGTTGTTTCTTAAATCAGACTCGGCTTGTGCCTCATCCGTCTTAGTTCCTTCCATCATGTATTGCTGATCAAACGTAATGCGATGAACCATTAGAAATACATGCAATAAGAAAGCTTCGCGGTATTCCTGATTCAGCTGATCTTCAAATAGAAGCAATAATTTTTCATAAATCGTATACGCCTGTAAAATCAGCTCTTTGCTGAAATCTTCCAGCGATGTTCGATTTCCAGCAGGTTCCAACCTCAATTTTTTGCTGCCCTTTTGCGGCGACTGACTTAAGATTTTTTTGACCGCCTGCTGAATCTTTTCCAAATCTTGTTTTGTCGGCAATGGATGAACTTTGATAAACTCACAATCCATTCCTTCTATTGGAAAAATACTGATGACCAATTCCGGTTCTTTTTGCTTAATGATTTCTTTCGCATTCAATACCGACGCAAAAGCCGCAATCTCGATATTCGAAAGTTCCTCCGAAATTTTCTGCTTGATCAGACTGGTCACGCCTAGACCGGTAGAGCAGACATAGACGGCCCGAACGCTTCTTAAATCTGCCGCCTTCTCGTAAGATACAAGAAAGTGCAAAGCGATATAGGCGACAAACGAATCATTGATCAGCAGACTTTTGCCGTGAATTTCTCGTCGTACAACCGTTTCGATCGCGTCGAACAGCTCAGGATATTTAGCTTTGATATCGTCTTTGAAAGGATTGTACTCATTCACAAATTTCTGTTTGCGAGATAACCGCATCGACAAATGCGCATAGAGATTGGTCAGCAATTGCGGATCGTTGGAAAAGGAATAGTTGATCTTTTTGCTTACCTTGTGGATCAAATTTTCCGTTAATGCCATCACATCTTGTTGCGGATCGTTCTCAAAGGTGTCGCTGTAAATGTAGCGGTATTCATCTTCAAACAACGGCAGATGATAATGAGCAAAAACTTGCTGCATCAATAAGTAAGAGAGTTCCCTTTGCTCTTTTGGATCATTCAACAACTGGTAGCGACCGATCGTGTATTCGTTTTGCAAACGCACCGTAGCAATCGCGACCCGAATCAACATATTCAGCAATTCGGCATAATTTAGTTCCGCCGTATCAATCTGCTTCAACAACTGCCGCATATCCGCGATGACTTGGTTGAAAACCTCTTGAAAAGCCGTCCCTTTAGCTGAATACAATTCATAGCCTTCTTGTTTCTCACTTTGCAAGAGCAGCTCCATGATCTTGTAGATGTCATAATCAGTCAGATCTTTTTGTAAAACCTCTTCGATCAGCAGACGAATCTGATGTTCAGGGCCTGTGATCAAAAAGCCTTTGCGGGGCAACCGCTCCAGTGTCATCTTTTGTGCTGTCAGTTGTTTTTCTAGAACCTCCAAGTCATTAATGATCGTGTCCTTGCTGACCATCAAGCGTTCTGCCAACTCAAATGAAGTAATGGCCTGATTCGTGAGCATCAGATGAATACTCAAACGATCTAGTCGCAGCGTTTGATCGGCAAAGAGTTCTAAACGGTCAACATCCATCAGTTCACTCTTCAGCTTGATCCGTTCTGAGTCGCTTAGCTTTAACCAAACCCCCTGACTTCTCTTACTGGTCAAATCTTGGTTTCGTTCCTGAAGCCACAAACGAATGCTGTCCAGATCATATTTAATGGTGCGCACGCTTACATTTTGCTGGTCAGCTACTTCCTTCGTAGTCACTGGTTCTGAATTCTCAAGAAATTGAAGTAAGACCTGAATCTGTCTTTTCGTTAGTTGTTGCATAATGCCCTCTCCTTATACGTTTAACTATAGTGATTAGTTTTCCCTGCAACAATATGAAATGATTGCACTTACTCTAGTGCAAAAAGTCCATATTCTATAGGAAATACAGTGTTTTTTTCTAAAACCAATAGGAATAATAGCGAAATAAACGACTGTTGCCAGTAATCCTGTTGCACTAATCTCTTACCTAAAGTAGCACCTTCTGTACTCGTCGTAGACCTTTTACCAAAAATATTTTTTCTTATAAAAATCTTTGGTAAATCAAAAACACAAAAAAGACATGATTTCTACTTTTATCGAAATCATGCCTTTTTAAATTCCCGCTTCGCTTCAAGCTATTGTCCTTGATAGAATCATCAATGAGAGAGTTCGTAATGCATTTTTATATCGGCTGGCAATTCATTTGGCGTTTTTGCTTGTACACTGTCTTCACTGCCATCCTTGATAGCTTCATCATAGTACCAGCATTTATATTGAATCATGCTCAATACTTTATTCAGCTTGGCTATTTCTTCTTCAACCACGCTTTTTTGGTTTTCAAAAAGTTCTTTGCGTGTTTGAAAGGTTTCGCTTCCTTGTTTGCTCCACTCCATGAACTGTTTGATATCTTTGATCTCTAAACCAGATTTTTTTAAACAATCAATCACCCGCAACGCCTCTAGCTCATTCTCTGAAAATTTTCGAATTCCAGATACGCGCTGAATCTCTGGAAACAGACCTTCATTATCGTAATACCGCAATGTAGAGACTGGTAAACCAAACATTTGTGATACTTGACCAATAGTATACATAAACTTCCCTCACTTTTTTTGACATTATCCCTTGACCTAAAGTCAGGTTTAGGTATTAACATACTAATAGGATCACTACAACTTGTCAATTATTAATAGTAAGAAGGAGCGAACAAAGATGGAAAAAGAACTTATACTAACAAAAGAATGGGACAAGGTCTTCCCACAAAGCGAAAAGGTCAATCATCAAAAAGTAACTTTTCACAACCGCTATGGAATTACTTTAGCAGCGGACTTATATACCCCAAAAGAGGTCGCTGGAAAATTACCCGCAATTGCTGTAAGCGGACCTTTCGGCGCCGATAAGGAACAATCTTCTGGATTATATGCGCAAACAATGGCGGAAAGAGGCTTTTTGACACTCGCCTTTGATCCATCCTTTACTGGAGAAAGCGGCGGTACTCCGCGCAATGTAGCTTCTCCCGATATCAATACCGAGGATTTTCAAGCGGCTGTTGACTTTTTATCAGTGCACGGACAGGTTGATCCAACAAAAATCGGGATTATTGGAATCTGCGGCTGGGGCGGAATGGCCTTGAATGCGGCAGCGATTGATACTCGAATCAAAGCCACAGTTACCGCTACAATGTATGATATGTCTCGCGTGAATGCCCAAGGTTATTTTGACGCACTCGATGAAAATGCTCGTTTTGACTTAAAAGAAACATTAAATGCACAGCGGACAGAAGATTACAAGAATGGCCACTACGCGCGTGCTGGTGGCGTAGTTGATCCTCTTCCTGATGATGCTCCTCAATTTGTAAAAGATTATCATGCGTATTACAAGACGGATCGCGGCTATCATTCCCGCTCGTTAAACTCTAACGATGGCTGGAACGTCACCTCATCGCTGTCCTTTATCAACATGCCGATTTTGCAATACAGCAATGAGATTCGCAGCTCCGTCTTGATGATTCATGGCGAAAAAGCTCATTCTCTCTACTTTAGTCAGGATGCCTTCAAAAAACTGACTGGAGATAATAAGGAATTGTTGATCATTCCCGGAGCTTCGCATACGGATCTATATGATCAGACGACCATTATTCCCTTTGATAAAATGACTGAATTTTTCCAAGCGAATTTAAACTAGATTTTACTAAAGAAACGAAAAAGGCTTCCGGCTTACTCTTGCAAAAGAGCACCGGAAGCTTTTTTTGAATTCAACGTCTGATCAATCGTATAATAGTTATTCGGTGTCTGCCTGCTTTTTTCTTCGAATAAATAGAATGATCAGTACACTAGCTAGTAACAGGAAAAATCCGATCAGAATGTATAACCAAGTGTAGTCTGGTTTTAAGGTAACATCCTTTTCATTCAATTCTTTTGCGGTATCGCCATCAATCCGAAAATCACGTTCAAACGTCCAATGATTTTCAAACTTGGCGGGGTCGCTGCCATCCTTATTGCCGGAAACAGACAATGACATGTGGTAGACTCCAGGCTTTAGTGCTTGTTTTTTCAACGAAACTGGCAGAGAAAAACTTGAGTTTGGAGCGATCTGCAGATGTTCTTTTTCTTCCTGATAAAGCACCTTGTCACTGCCTTTTTTTGTCACCTTAGCAGATAGTGCAACTTGATTGATATACGTTTTTTGATCATTTTGAAGATCCGCTAAAATGACATTCCGTGCATTGATCTGACTCGGTTTCACTTCGTGCAAAACCAAATTCGGTACGACTTTCTTTTGATTTTGACGCATCAATAAAGCGACGACGTAGGAATAATCGTTTTCAATCGATAATCCTTGAGTGCTTTTGGTCGTTTTTTCTTCTGTCGCCGGTTCCTCTTTAAACGTAATGCCGCCGGCGATGACTCCGTCAAAGGACTTATTCGGCATATCAACTCTGAACGGAACCGTTTGTTCACTCTTTGGTTTCAAAACAACTGATTCAGGATAATGCACGTGCTCCTTTAGATCGTATGCCAAACTTTTATCCTTGTTTAGGGCATTCTCGCCATACTCAACAATCACATTTGAATTCGTTGTCGCATTGTTAACAGAAACGTCGACCTTCACTTCTTTTTCGGTATCATTTCTAAGTGTTGCCTTTAATTCAGTCGTTTGACTTGGAGCGAGCAGTAAATCAAAATACGTTTTTTCTTTATCGATTTGATGTTCTGATGGCAGTGGCGTCACCGCAAAATTAAATTCACTGGCGATCCCGACAAAAGAATCCAGCATAAGCGACCCAAACAGCATAAACAATATCATCCCGATTGTTTTAAATCCTTTCAAACAAAGCTCTCCTCTTCTATTTATGAGCAAAATCAGTTGTTTCTAAATTTGCTAATTCCCTGGTACATCGGTCAACGTCCAAGACAAGGCACCTTTAAAAGTACCCAAGCGCTGATACTCAACAGGCACGGTGATCTTGATTCCGCGTTGTTGACCAGCATCTAATAGTCCGCTTAAATCCGTTTCCCCCTTTTGATCGCCTTCAGAAATAGTTATCGCCGCATCGCTGATTGTATCCGACTGACTATCCGTCACAAACGACAAAACATCAGGCATTACTACCGTTCCGTCAGTCAAGGGCTGCGTTTGTTTTAGCTGAACTTGCCATTTATTCGTTGCGCGCTCATCCATGATCCGCAAGCCCTCAGTAGCTGTCCCGAATTTTACCAGTGCCGTAGTTGAAATTTTATGGGAACCAAACACGATTTGCTTTGGTGCCTCCATGAAATAGAGCTCACCTGGTCGGAAATAGAAATAAATATCTTGGGTCGTTTCGGAAAAGGTTCCTTCCGCATTCCCTGAGTCATTTTTGAAAACAAAGCCGGCTACGGCAGGAGGTGTTTCTTTATAATGATCGCCTATTTTACCCGTAAGCTGCTTTGAAGGAGCGACCTCTTGATTGGTTGCTGCATCTTGATAAAAAACCGTAATGGTCTTTTCTTTGGGTTTGGCGATCTTAACGGCCATCTCGTTTGATTTTTGCAGCAGCGCCCCGTTTTCGAGGTATTCGAAGTTCATGGCTAGGCGCTTTTCAGGTGTGGAATCTTGTAATTTGGTTTTTAGTTCGATCACCATGTCTTTTTCCAACACTAAATAATCGGTCAGATCTAAGGTGATTCGTGTTCCTGCCACAATAATGTCCTTATCAGATGCTTGGATACCGTCAATCTTTAAGGAACCCTGTTCATAAGCTAATTCTGAAGGAATGTTGATACTCATCTGCGGCTGGTGTTCATCCGCAAAGTCACGATGACTCTTCAAATCATTATCGATGTGCAGGGTATTTTTTAGCGTGACGATGTCTTCCTTATTCGCCTCTGCCTCCGTTTCGAACCCAGTGTCATTGACACTTAGTGCGGCTGTAGATTTTACACTGGAAGGGATTTGGGTCATTGCCAAGGCGTTCTCTTGATATTTTCCGCCTGTTGATGAAGTAAATCCCCAATAAACTGTCGTCCCACCAAACTTCGCATTAAGATCAGTGACCTCATGTGACGAGGAACCGATCCCTTCTAAATCATAGCTCAATTGCTTAATGCCGGCATTCCAATGAACTGTCAACATGCGCCACGTTCCATCGGATAGGTAAGTGGGAGCAACTGTTACCCCGGTGTGCTCATTGTCATAATTATTGTTATTCTCTTTGGGCGTGACAAACGCTACATGTCCATGCCCGCTGTTATCACCGCTGATCTCTCTGTCCATTCGGTCTGAAGAACCTTGATTTTTATACGTGTCAAACTCGATCGACAGCCCATTTCTTATATAGGGTTCGCCTGATTTGGTCGAGTAAGCACCTATGCCCATCCCCGAAGAACCGATAACTTGAGTCGCATCGTTCTCCATTCGCGGATCATTGGTCAAAGTGAAGGTCATCCCATCACCCGCACTCCCTCGCTGATCACCTAAATACAGATAACTCTTAAAAGTAAAATCAGACAGTAAACTAATCGGCTTTTTAGACCAGATCGCCCCTTTTTGTGATTTTTGCGCTGGGTTCAATTGAAGCAGCTTGCCATCTTCCAAGATACTCGTACTGTTGCCGATCGGATTCTGAAAAACCTTATCAATCGGGATGATGTTCGGATCTTGTGGCAAATCCGCAGCAAAAGGAGCGGCCGATCGTTTCACTATCCTTCCAGATTGCGGCAAATCGTCAACAGAAGCAGCAGTTTCTGGCAGATCACTCGTATCCGTATCCTTCACCGCGGAGCTTTCAGATACTGCGGTACTTTCTGAAGTCTCTTCTGTTTGCGATTGTTCTGTACTTTGTGAAGCGCTTGTCTGTAATTTTGTAGAGGAAACAGTCGTTGCCTCACTAATGATCGAAAAGCTAGTCATGCTTAATAATCCACTTGTTATAAGGATCAGTATTTTCTTTTTTGCCATCTCTTTTACCTCTATCAGTTAGTTTCCTGGTACATCGGTCAGCGCCCAAAGCAGTTTTGTTTGGTACTTTACGGCATCTTTCGGGGTAGCGCCCGGAATGGACAATGACACTGCTTTGGTCACATTGGCCTTTTTCATGCCTCCATCTTCGGTCGGTTCTTCCATTTCTTCTACTGCTCCCCAAGAAGTAAGCCATAGCCCACTGCCCGTTCCTGCTTTTGCAGAGGTTACTACGACAGCATTCCCAGGAATAAGAGCTAGGTTATCGGCAGCAATTGGCTTCGTATCACTTGATGAATTGCTAGTGACTGTTGGAGCCGATAATGAGATTTGTGCTCCGGTTAAAACATCATTTTTAGTCGAAGTAGCAGCCGTTAATTGTTCCGGCTGTTCCACAGTCAATGTCCAGCCTTCGTTGGTTCCTCGATTGTCTGAAATTTGAACATAGTTTGGACTGTCTTCATGGCCGGTTTGATATTTTTGTGCTCTCGCAAAATGGACTTGGTCCTTATTTGAAATCCGATTTTTGCCAAAATCAAAGCTGGAGGCATAATCAATCGACAGCGGTCCTTGCGTGCCTGGATTGGGGCCATTCGGATCAGTTGGATCGATTGGCTGAACAGGATTTTCTGGGTCTGGGTCTTCTGGGTCAACTGGATCAGTTGGATCTGACGAAGGAACAAATTCTATTTCGCCGCTAGAGTAGTATTCCTTCGCTTCTTTCGCAGCAGCCGCAGAAGAAAAACCAACCAATGTAACACCGACAACAAACGCCTCTACTAGTCTTTTTTTCATTTTTCTGCTCCTGACCCTTAATTATTGTCTGGTGTATTTGCCAAGGTCCACACTAATTTTGTTGAATATTGCTGCGCCAACTTCACTGATTCGCCGGGAACAGAAAGCTGAACAGCATCTTTATTCTCATCAGCCGTTGCCCCAAAACGATACACCCAGGTGCCGACTCCCGTTCCTGCTTTTGCATTTACAGCTAAAACATCACTTTGACCAGGGGTGAATACCACTTCAGAACTCACCGTCGTTGGTTTATATTTTTGATCGACAGACGAGGCCACTTGACCTTTCGTAAACTTCAACTGAGCTCCGACTAATTCTTCTCCTCCAGCCGTTTTGAACTGTTCAGGTTGAGCGATATTCATTTTCCAGCCTTCTAACGTCCCTCTTCTGTCGGTTATTTGAACATAAGTCGGCTTTTTTGATCCGTCATTCATTTCATCAGAGGCAGCATAATAAATCTTATCTGCAGTCGAGATTTTTTGCGTACCAAACTTGAATTTTGAACCGTAATCGATCGACAACGCACCGCCTGTTCCTGGTCCGGGGGGGTCAGTAGGATCAACTGGATTTGTCGGATCTGGATTTTCCGGGTCAACCGGCGGCGTCACGCCTTCATCACCAGCTTCAAAAGTAATCGTTCCTTCTGTGTTGTAATCCTTAGGAAAAACTTCTGCAGCGGATGCTCCCGCTATATTCAGTGTCAGGCTCAATAATATTGCTGTCGTGGTTAAGGCAATTGCTTTTTTCATTCTAAAATTTCCTCTTTTCTTTTAGTGTGTCGGACAAGATAAATGACTGCTCCACATAAGAATAATCCTATGTAGAGATACTCTGGAGCACCGGCCTCTCCCGTTTTAGGTAAAAGTGCGTGTCCAGATGATGAAGCGTTTTTTGCTTCCTTTGCTGGAGAAGTGTTTCCGTTACTCTTCCCATCTGAGACGGGTTCGTGCTCGACTTTTTCTTCACTGGTGTCATATTCATAGGTTCCATAAAAACTTGTTTGGCCATTTGTCTCAAACTTTTCCTCTTTTTCAGCGGCCGCAGCCGTCTTTCCACTTAAAGTCACTGTGAGCAATGCAACGAAAATGATTCTCGTAAGGTTCTTCATACGTATGCCTCCTTTATCACCTATTTAATTGCTGTTGATTTGGCTAATTGATCGAGTATCGAGAATACATGGCCGTCAAACAAAGACAAACATGAATCAGGATCAAGGATTTTGACGAATTTTTTCATTTTAAAACAACACCTATTTTTTTTCGTATCGCAAAAAAGGTATGTTTCACTGAACCAGTAAAATTCGAATAAAACTTAGGATATATCCAAGACTTACTGTTTTATAAATGTTTATCATGTGTGTTATAGTATCAATGGCACTCCCCCTATTTCAAATACAATTCATGTACATGACTATACACAAACTGTAAAAATAACAGAGGTGACAACGAAGATGATCAAAAACGTAATTCTGCGAAAATTGAATCTGCTCTTTTACATCATTCGAAAGGAACAAACTTCCTTAGCAGAACTTTCTGAACGGCTGGAGATTCCAAAACGCACGGTCAAAGAGGATCTGAAAAGAATTAATGAATTGATGGAGGACGAGTTCCTGCTGACTAACTTTCTTGTTTCCAGCCGCCATGGGGTAATCTCGATTCATCCTGAATACCAGCAAGACGCTGTTAAGAATGCCTATGCGCTGAAACTTTCCCTACTGAAGAGCCAAGTGATTTTCAATTTCTGTGTCCTTTTGATCACCAAAGTCACCATTAGTAAAGATGACCTTTTGAATACCTTATTCATCTCTGAGGCCTATCTTGCAAAACTTACCGTCCAACTAAGCGGGTTTCTCAAACGCTATAAAATCAAGATCCTCATCGACAACGATCACTACTCACTTACCGGAAACGAACTGGAGCTGCGGCTCTTTTCATATATCCTGCTGCAGGACAGCTATCAAAGCCTCGAATGGCCGTATAAAGATGTCACCAAAGCCCAAATTCGAGAAAACATTCCCGAGGAAATCATCAAGTTTTCCCATACGATCTCAAATACGAAACGCAACTCACTCTATCTGCTGCATCAACTGCTGCGGTCACGTTATGAGCATCAGCGTTTTTTAAACTTGAAGAGTGATCCTGCGATAGAAGAAGTGATTGAATTAATGGTGTCTCATTATGACGGAGCTTATGTATTGCACGCTGGTGGCTATGGGGAAATTCCCGAAGCGTACTATCGGCAAGAGCTGTTATACTTCAATTTTGTCCAGCACATTTTTACCTCTGATTCGATTCCATATCGGGAAAAGGTCGAATTAGGGAGATTGTACAGTCAATCTGATACCTATTTTTGCCGTTTTTCCAATGAGCTTTTTCAGGCCTTTTTGTCTGTTTCAAAGTATCCAATCTCAGAAGATAGCGCTCATCTCTATCGGTATTATTTAGTCTTGTTCAATACGCTGTTCGCCTTACTTGGAGACCGTTTTGAAACATTTCTTGATCTTTATATTCCTAGATCGGCCTTTCATTTAGACACTACCAATGACTATATTTCCTCCATTCGTCAAAAGATGAAAAGCCTGATCGATGATCCGCGCCAAGCTGCTTACGCCAGCAGTCTGCTTTACGCCCTGTCTACTTCTGAAAAACAGACAAAAATCAAACTCTACTTACAGATGAATAAAGATTTTATCGCTACTTATGTCATAAAAAATCGCTTAAAAGCCCTCTTTAATTCGGAAAATATCTTTGTCACGGATGATTATTCAGCAGCGGATATCGTGGTGACGGATTCGCTGGAGGAATCAACAACTGAGGAAATACAGATCTTTTACTTTGATTCATTGAACAATGACGAGGCTTGGGAGCATTTACTGAACTTAATCCGCAAATTGTATATGAAAAAATGCTCAAAACCACTCCTCGATGAAACCGCAAAAAGCTAGGAAGACCAATGGTCTCCCTAGCTTTGTTTTTATATAAAGTTTTTCTCTAGCCTATTTCATCAATCTTCGCAATACATAAGACAAGCCAAACCATAAAAGCAGGCTGATCACGATCGTGATGATCCAACCGGAAGCATTGTGTTCCAACGGCAACGGCACGTTCATTCCAAAAAAACCAGAAACAATCGTCGGAATCGTCAGTAAAACAGACAATACCGTCAAAACTCGCATCGTATCATTCAGATTATTGTTCAAGACATTATTGTATGTTCCTGACAACTGCTGCAAAATCTGCGAAGACAGTTGCGTCATTTCAACTAATTGCTGAGCTTCGATCAATACATCATCCAGGCTTTCCTTCTCCTGATCACTCAATCGGCGATAGATGCCGTGACTCTTGATCTGCTGCACCAATAATACATTTTGCCGAGAAGCCGTGACGAAATAAACGATCCCGGTCTCTAAATCCGACAATAGTAATAAATTCTGCTTCGTAGTCTTATCCTTCAGCAAGTTGCTGATCCGCTTGCGATCGCGATCCATCCCTTCAACAAAGGGAAAATACTGATCTGAAATAATAAAGAGACTGCCAAATAGCAGCTCAAACAACGTGCTGTTGGGATTTTTCTCCAAATAATTTTTGATCTCAAAATACAAATATTTACTCTGCTGATTTGTTACCGTAATCAATGTCCGATTCACGACGATGAAGGTCATCGGTACTGTTTCATAATGGTTATCGATCTTGCGGCGATTCGGCGCATTGAAGATCAGCAGCAATACATCCGTCACCTTATCATAATCTAAATGAGCCCGTTCGTTACGGTCCAACGAGTAATCGACGAATTCACTGTCGATCCCATAATCACGATATAGATTTTTCAATTCGTCTTCATTTTCTGCATCGATATTGATCCAGCTGTTCATCTTATTATTGAAAACTTCTTTTGTATACATAAGCCTATCTCCTAGCTGTATTACGTCCGTTAGCATTCTATCACATAACGTGTGTAATGTACCATTAGAGTCCTTTTACTGCGATTAGATGTTCTCGCTCTGCCCTTCATTCAATCCATTTTTTTTCGATTAGACATCAAAACAAAAAACTTTTATTGTACTTCTTTACGACACCTCAAGTCAAAGACCAACTTCGATTTTGACTGTCCAACTTCGAACATCTAAAACGATAACTCAACGTTTCCAAGCCCTAAATGTTCGAAATTGAACGGTTGAGATCGAAATTGCGGTTCGCTTTATTTTTTGAAATCCGCTATCTTTTAGTCATCGGCCGGAACAAAATAAATGAACACGGAGGAGAGCATCCATGAATGAACAGCTTTTAACGAATCGACAATTGTTCAATCTAAAACCAAAAACACTGGAAAATCGCATCACTCAATTTTATCAACGGACACAAAATAGCAGCTTAACAATCAAATACATTTTGGCATTACGCGTGAGATACCAACTTGGGGCGGAAGAGTTCGCCGATATTTTAAGAGATCTTGTCCGAGATATTTTCATGAATACCAAGGCGACCCGCACCATGAAACGCTTCTTCTATTATTTTCAGGATTACTTTATGGCCCCGGAATGGCGCTCTTTACGCTTAAGATTATTCACCATAAGAAGCTTTGGCGAAAAGGTTTTATCCGTTTTCCATTCCTTATTTTCTATCGCCCGTCCTGATGAAACCAACGAACCTTGATAGATGACCTATTATTCTTGCAGAAAAAAACGAAAGGGACCGTAAAAAAATGAAAAATGATTTAGTCGCGACATTTAAGAATGAACTTGGTTACGAGCACGACTGGACCTACAAGGGCGTGAATGCCGATCTGCCTGCAGATGCAATCAAAGACGCGTGCCAACTTTTGACCAGCTTAGATATTTTTGAACAGAATGGTGTAAAACAATTCGCTTCCGTTGTTACCGCAAAGATCGTAACAACCACCGAAACAGAAATCTTTGATGTAAAAAACGATCCAAGTGACGAAGACAAACGGCTGCCTAAAGAAACCAAAGAAATAAAAACAGCTAATCCTAGTCTATTAATGAAACACCTAGAACAATCTGTGGCAACAAAGGAAAACAATTCTGCTATTTTCCCTACTATAACCCTGCCAGCTTCACAACTTGCTAAAACTCCTGCTGAACCAAAGAATAATTTGGTGACTAGCAGTTCAGATAAAATGTCACGACCTCAGTCTCAGCCAGCACAAAGAAATGGGCGTGGATTTAAACGAACACTCGCCCGCCTCTTGGGAAAGAAAGGTAAAAACAAGGACGACCCTTATTGAATGATGTATCAAAGCGTTAATTCTGCCCTTTTCTAAAAGTGGACCAACCTCTCAATCCGGAAGGGAGGTGATTCACTATTCAAATCAAAATATGAGCACAAAAAAAGAGCTGAAAGATTTCTCTTCCACCTCTTATTTCTGGTTATCTACATGCATGAAGCCCCAGTTGGTCGGCATATAATAGCCATTCACTGTCATGTCTTTCAAATCACTGGAGACTAGCTGTCCTGTGATGTAATATATTCGTTTTGCCTTACGCTCAGCATCGCCAAGCTTTGCCAGTAAACCGTTCAGGTCATATTCTGGCATCAGATAATAATGAAAATTGAAGCCCTTCAAACGTTCATGAGTAATCGCGCCTTCAAAGGTCAATAATTTTTGTAATTCGTCATCATTGAACGATAAGTCTGTCAGCTTCAAGGTCAAGCCTTTGTAATCAAATGAGTCTGTCATCATGCCACCCCTTCGACTCATTTTACCACATCCGAAAATACTGTCACTACCCTTTCAACCACTCGCGGGCACTTTGAACTTCATCCATGGTCAATTGGTGACCGTAATTGGTTTCGACTACTGTGACTTCTCCACTGCGATCGCGAAAGGCCGCGACTAATTCCGCAAAAGAGTCATCGCTGACGATCGGATCTTTCGCCCCGCCGTAAGAAACCCAAATTCTTTTATCTGATAAATTAAATGATTGAGTATGAACTTCTAGCGACATTGGATGGAAAAAGATTCCTTCAGCTAATGCCGTTTCACGCTCCAACAACATATGCGCCGCAATATTGGCTCCGTTTGAGTAGCCTACTAAGATCCAATCCTCTAACGCAATCGCTTTTTCTGCGCTGATTTCATTAATTGCTTCCAGCAAATGATCGGTTTCTTTTTCTAAACTTTCAAAATCAAACTGATTCAAGCCGTTCCGTTTAAAGAAACGATTCATTCCCTCTTCTTCAATCGTGCCGCGAAAAGACAGGATCGTACTATCTGCATCCAAAAATTTCGCCAATTCTATTAAAGACGTTTCATCGCCGCCTGTCCCATGCAGCAAGATAAATTTCTTTCCATTCGGTTTTCCTGCTTGATAAAGATATTCCATCTTCACGCACCTCACTTACTAATTGTAAGTTAACATGAATAGTGTCTAAGGACAAATTTTTTGTTTAGGATGCTTTTTCTTTTTGTTTATTCCGCCAATAATTAAATAGGATCAACAGTAGCATGACTCCGCTAGTAATCAGTACGGCTTTTAACATTAGATGATTTTCCTTTGTCATGCGTTTCTTCTTCACTGTTTTCTGCGGTTGATAAGCGACTCGTTTTCCCCGTACTAACAAGCGATGAGAGTTGACTCCATAAGGCGTACAGGTCAATAATGTCGCGTAGTCCTTTCCTTTGACTGCCTTCAAATGCTCTGTCTGTTCCGGCTCGATCACGGAAATCTTGTCCACCTCATACGCCAGCGTCCGATCCAGCACATGAATATAGAAATGATCGCCCTTTTTTAATTCAGTCAAATCCGTAAATAATTTTGCTTGGGTCAAACCAGTATGGGAAGTCAGCACCGTGTGCGTACCCTCTCCTCCAATCGGTAAGGCCGAACCTTCCAAATGCCCCGCCGCTTTTCGTAAGACCTGATCCTTTGTCCCATGATAAATCGGCAAGTTCACCCCAATACTAGGAACCTCAATCTGCCCCATCGTCCCATCAACATTGAGGACACGATAATAATTATCCGGCATCACGATCCCCGAACCCGGCATAAACGGGTCGTGCGCCGGTTGTCCCAACAGGTTTTCATTATAAATCTGAGCGTGTTGAAAAAGCTCTGCGATTTGTTCAGGGGTAAGTTTATCTGCCGCTTTTTGGTAATTATCCATTACTTGCGTCGCGTTTTTCTGATTCAGGTAATTCCCGATAAAAGGGTAAGCAATGATCCCGATCCCCGAAATTAATAGCAGAACGATCAATATGATCCGTTTCATTGTTTGCCCCCTTTCTATGTATAGAAAAAGCCGAGGGCTGCTCGGCTTTAGCTTTATTTAGACCGTTTTCTTCTTTTTGTTCATCGTTAAAATGATCGCCAGCCCGATCAGGACAATCCCGAAAACAACTAGCAGTAAGGTGCCGACTCCACCGGTATTTGGCAGGGTGAAGCCTTTCTTATTGACGATATCTTTTACTACAACGTGATTTGTATCTTCATCATCAAAAGATGCTTTTACTGGATCTTGAAGCAGATTATATCCGCTTGGTGCTTTAGTTTCTTCGATGTAGTACACCATGGCTGATCCATCCGCCTTGTGTGTTTGTAACCCGGAGAAAGTAGCGAGTCCGTTGTCACCAGATTCAACTTCATAAAGGGAATACTCACCCGGAACTGTATCGCCATCCTTGAACGCCTTGATTTCATCAGAGGCATTTTTATAGATATAGTATTTGTCGCTGCCATCTAAGTAATAAAGTTTAAATTCAGCACCACTTAGATTGTTGCCATCTTGATCCTTTTTCTTAATACTTACTTCACCCGTATTCACTTCAGTTGGCGGTGTTTTAATCTCTCCATCTGGAGTCGTGGTATTTTCATATTCAATCGTGGCTGTATTAGTAACCTCATTTTTCTCCACATCATTGATGTTCTTGTTAACGGTCGTTTTAAAATCAATTCTGATTTTCACCGCATCTACATTAGCCGCTAGTTTAGCAATTCCCTCGGGGGTTAACGCAATAATTATTTTTTCTTTATCTGGGCCACTAGCTGGTGTATGGGTAACGCCAAAATCGGCTGGATTTGCCAACGTTTCAACAACGGTCGTTCCGTTCGCTTCGGTTCCAAATACTTCCACACTGTTTTCCACAAAATTCAATTTTTCATCCAATTCATCGACAATAGAGAAACGTTTGTAATCGCTAAAGTCCGTTGGGATATTTGCGGTTACAGACCATTTAACTTCATCGCCGACATTGACTGATGGTACCTCTGGTTTTTTCTCAGGATTTAATCCCTCATTTTTGGGATAGACATGCACATCAGTCAACCAGCTTTCGCCATCTTTCCCGGTCATAGGAACGGCAACAACAAATGGTTTCACCTTCGATGTGATGTTCACTTCTTTACCATCCACTTTCGGCGTGTCGTAGGTGAGGTTTTCTTCTACAAAATAGTAGCCCTTTGGCAGGTTTGAAAAGATCAGTTCGCCATTAGCATCCGTTACTTGGCTACCATTATTCACATTAGCACCTAAAGCATACGTATAAATTTTTGTACCGTCACTAACTTCGAGCTTGCCACCAGCATTCTTTTTGTATGTCCAACCAGTGCCGCCTTGAGGAACTGCATGTTGCTCTTTTTCAGCAGCACTTGCTGGTACGCCATCGATCAGCTCTAACTCTCCAATCTTGTATACATCAAAACCAACACCGCTAACTGGCGGATTTGTAATATCAGATTGGACCGTTCCATCGTTTTCTTTCCCTGTCGGATAAGGATTTTCATCATCGACCCAATATTTATGAATGTGCAAATTTCCAGTATCTGGTGCAGCCGCGAACCCTGTCACAGCCCCTCCCAACATTGTCGCTAACATCAATAGTACCGCTACTATCTTACTTAATTTATTTTTCATCTTCTTTCCCCTTCTCGTAAGTTGATTTATTTTTTCGATTCTGCAAAAGAATGACCACAGAGCCAAGTAATACAATGCCTAATACAACCAAGAACAATCTCATGTATCCGCCCGCTTTAGGTAACGTATTCTTTAGATAATTAGGTAAATAATAATTCCCATTGTCCACTCTAAAGGCGGGTGGCAGCGGATCGCCTCTTCCTCTGATGGTTTCGATCTCACCATAAAAATTCACTGTAACGATCCACGAACCCAACGGCAGCTGATATCCCGGATGTGTTTTCGTTTCCACCAGTAGATAATCCCCGCGCGTCAAATTCTCAAATGTTACTCGCCCCTTATCCGAAGCATTCTCACTACTGATTTTCTCGATTGGATTAGCCATATCCCATTTGGTATCCGATGCTTCAGGATCTTCACTGCCGCTGCTTCCAGCCTCGCCATCTTTTACTTTATAAAGAGAAAAGTGAACACCGCCTAATGGATTACGGTTCGCATCTTCTTTCGTGAAATAAATCGGTTTGGCTTTGTTGGTAAAATAAATATTGGTTCGATCATCGCTGATTTTGTGGCCGGGGTCTTCGCCGTCCACAGCTGCATTTCCTGCTACGATCTTATACTTCACATCAAATATCTCGAATTGTTGGGTAGCTGTGTTCCAAGCTGTCTTAATCAACCAATAGCCCTCTGCTCGTTGATAGCCGCTATACGTTCTTGTTTCGCGAACAGCATACCAATCGTAGTTTTTGTCCTCCCCGCCGTTTAAACCAGTCTGTCCGATGGTCGCAAAGTATCCTTGATTATCTGTAGCAGCATTCGATGCTATTTTCGTCCACTGCCCCCAATTGTAAGGATAAGTCTCATTAAAGTATCCGTCAGAATTCCAGCGATAGATATCGAATTGGACCTTTTGCTGATCGGTTGAAGGCATTGCTTCTTCTTGTTCATTAACTTTAAAGAGCGAAATATCTGGTTTTCTATTTTTCAAAATATAGCGATTGCCGTTTGCCTCACTAGGCAGCTCAAAATCTGGCTTATCAACTTCTGTTCCATTCGCCCAGCTCGGGGCAGAAAATATCGATTTTTCACTCATTCGAACGACCCAATAAACCTCTCGATAAGTGGACAAATTAGCTGGTGGATTATTATATGGCAGGACATAATCTGGATAAGTAGCAACTTCAACAATTGCATAATACTTCGTTAGATTGGTAATCTCAGGAACACGAATTCTTCCCAAAGCATCCGTAGCGATTGGAGCATCATTAACCTTTGTCCATACGTCAGGTTTGGCTTGCGGTCCATTTCCAGGATTGTAAGGATTACTTGTACTCCAGTTTCCATCCCACTCATAAACATCAAAGGCGACTTTCATTTCTCGTCCTTGTTCATCCACTAGCTGATTGCCATTTGAGTCCACCGAAGGCATCATTTCGCCGTCCATCCCTTGTTTATACAAGGTGAAGGGGACTTCTGCCGCGACAGTGTAGTAGAGCTGCAAGGTTAAGCTTCCATCTTCTGCTATGGTTCCAGTGATCTTGCCGTACGCGATTGACAAATCTTCGTCGTATTCGTAAGACTTCAGTAACTCCATCGATGGCTCGCCAACAACTGTTTGTCCCAGATAACCCGACTTTTCTTCTGACAGTTTCAGTTCAAAGTTATCTTTCGCCGTGTTTCCTTCACTCTTTTGAACATAGTGCTCTACCGTATAATTTGCTTGGGGAAGCTTTTTATTCCATACCGTCACGGTTGGTCCTCTTGAGGTTGTAGATGGAATGTCAAAGGAATCCGACACTACAGCCGTGCCATTCCAATTGGGTGATTCTTCTTCATCGTAGCCGGCCGCGGCCTTCGTCTCGACAAAACGATACGTGCCATTTGTTAAGCCCAGCGCACCAAAATCAACTTTCACTAATCCGTTGGCCGTCTTCTCTACAGTGATGCCGTTCTCTACTTCGAAATATTGGATGCCATCAGTTTTAAAGGTTAGCAATTCGCCGTTCTTTTTAACGTCGTTCCAATTGGTTCCATTTTTAATTTGCAACTTGAACTCTGCACCATTGATCGGAATATACGCATCATTCTCATCCCGTTCGACATCGAATTTTTGCAGCAAAGCCTGATTTGTATTCAAGGTGATACTGCCGTAAGGGTTTTGCAGATTCGCAGTCGCGCCATCTCGCTTCGGCATCGGTTCAGGTTCCTTACGATTCAAGGTCAGCGCACTATGAGTATAGATCGCCGCCTCATTTCGAATAGCTCCTGATGGTGTATCTGGCAGGTAACGGACAGTTAAGGAAATATTATATGCCGCAATTCTTCCGCCAATCACATTGGAATCTCCATACGTTATCGAATAGTAATTCTCCAAGAGTTCGCGATCTTCTTCCGCATAATAGCCTCGTCGGATCGTATAATCCGCTGCTTTAGCGGCGAATTGCGTAATGTTGGTACTGACACCTGATTTAGGATTCACGATCGTTCTTCCTGTATAGGCCCCGTCTGTTAAATCGCTGATTTTTTCCTGTTCATTGTTGGTCTTATCCATCAATCCATAATGCATCATCACCGTGGAAACCCCAGAAGTTTCTTTGTATACTCCATATTGATAGGGTGCTGATTTAACTCGCGTTTTAAATTGGGCCTTCGTTTCACCAGCGCCTTGTGTCAAAAGGGTAAAACCCGTTCTCGTTTTCGGCTTTTGTATCTCACTATTATCCGAACCAGAACGATATGTCGGCCCATTCCCATAATCCGCTAAAACATAGGATTGGAAACCGGCTGTTGAGGAAGGATATACTCCTTCTTGCTTTGAATAATTTTCTTGTGTCAGACCAATCGGAATCGGGATATACCCCGCGATCGTCAACGAAGTCAGATCCGCACCCGCAGGCAGCACATCTTCTACATAACCACTGGCCTCACTTCCAGCGATTTGCACGGAATTATCCGTATAATTGGTTCCCCATGGAAGCCAGACATCACGCCCCGGCTTATCCGTATAAAACCCTTGATACTTATTCCCCGCGCCGCCGTTCACCGCGTAGTCTACTCGATCTCCGCCTAATTCAATATTGGCTGCCCCATTAAATTGAATACCCCACCTCAACGAATTGTTGGACGCAGCAGAGCCAAACTTAAAAGAGAAGCCGTTCGCAGCACTCAACGCAATTTCATTGAAGGTAATACTCTTTGTCAGGGCCCCTCCACTCGCATCCTGACCAAAGGAGACATTTTGCACACTCGCTTTCGTGACATAGTTCATAAACCCTTGAAAGGTCAACGTAGAGTCAATCGTGTAAATAGGGGAGGTTCCAACCCCCTCTAAAAATTCAACGCGGATCACCTGTGTGTTTTCTGTGGCGGAATTTTCAATATGATAGCGATAAATGTGCTCCCCATCATCAGTCGTAACCGTGCTCCATCCACTAGGCACCGCGTACCAGTGCCCACTATCGTGATTCTCATTTTGTGGAATAGTTAAGATAAAATAATCATTTGGAAGCAGGTTTCGACCTAATTTGTCAGCCGCAATCGTCCAATCGAAAGAAAAACTATAGGCCTGATTCGGTACAGCATGACTCTTCGAATCACCAGTCAACGATTCACGAGTTCCGTTGTTATCACGGAATAGCTCCCAATCCTCCACAACCACCGCATTCAAAATATTTTGAGTAGAAGCACGATCCTCTTTAACGGTCGCTTCATTCTGAACAACATTTTCAGACTGCTCTGAACTCGACTCGCTGGTGGACTCCGGCTCTGTGCTCGCCACACTTGATTCATTACTGACAGCCGCTTCATCCAATTGTGAATCGATCGTCGGCAACAAGTCATTCGTGCTCAGCATTTCACTTAAGGGTTGAGAAGAAGAAGTTTCCTCGTTAGTTGTCCCTAATGAAAGAGTTGGAAACAAGAAGGATAGAAGAATACAGAAAACGACAAGCAAACAAATCAGTTTCTCTTTATTCCATTTTTTAGTCGTCATTGTTTGATAAGTCCTCCTTCCATTTATTCATTTCCTTCGTTTCTTTTGACAGAAAAAGAATTCACATTACAAAAAAAGCCATTTTATACCATTTAAAGAAAATTCATTAATTAAAATATGACTATTGTAATTTAATTTTACTATTATTTATTTAATAATTCAAACTTTTTATAGATATTCGACAAATAAATATTAAAACAGAGCTATTTATCATTAAAATATTACTGATTATATAAAAATAACTTTTATAACAAAAAAAGACCGGAGAAAAATTCTCCAGTCTCACATTATGCACTTTATGCCATGCGTCTTTTTATTTGCGTACAAAGGAAATAGCCGATCATACAACCCGTAAAGTTTGTAATGACATCCCAAATATCAAAAGTCCCAATGTAAAAGACGTATTGGATCGTCTCAATCCCAATGATCGTGATCAACGCAATCACTGCCGCCTCAAGCTTTTTCGCCCGCAGCCCGTACAAACAGCCTAATGGAATGAAATAAGCCGTATTCAAAAACAATTCGATGATCTGTTGGCCATTATTCAAATACAATTCAAAAGGATTCAAATTGAATGAATGATAAGCCCGCGCTTTCGTAAAGAGCATGATAAACAATAATAGAAAGTAGCAGCTATAAAACAGATACAGATAAATATTCCATAACCGCTTCTGCTCCCACTGCCAATAAAACAGCCACAGACTCAAAAAGATAAATAACCACAACGCCTCATCCGTATATTCAAACCGCTGCGCCATCCGATCCAAGCGAGGATAATTCTGCAAAGTCGGCATGACCAAATAATAGACCATCCCATAGCTCAGCAGCAAAGAAACAATCCCTGCGATGATTCTCTTCATTCGATCCCCTCCCCGATATCCTTATAGCAAATAATTATAACGAAACATTGATGAGGGTTCATTAAAAAGGCCGCTTCGCTAGAAAAGCTTAAAGAAAACCCAGAGGTTGGGGGGCCTCTGGGTTTGATTAAGTCTTATTTCAGTTGGGCTTTCAATTCATCTTGAACCCGTTCCAACTCACTCGGATCAATCCGCTGATAAGAGAGACCATCCTGCATGAAGCCGGTGCCCTTCATTTGATTCGATTTGATATGATCAAATGCTGCTCGATAATCTCCCATCAAAGTGCGCATATCCGTAAAGGTCAGATCAGTCTTCACGTTCTTACCCACCGTCTTCAAAATCGATGAATAGTTCGTCAGACCCTTTGTACTCAAAACCTTCTTTGCCACACCAGTAATAATTTGCCGCTGTCGCCCCTGCCGACCATAATCCCCCTCCGGATCATCATAACGCATCCGAGAATATTTCAGCGCATCATCACCATTCAATTCCTGCTTACCTTTAGGAAATATTTTATCTTCATATGTAAACTCAAATGGATTATTGACCTCAATCCCATCGACCGCATCCACCAAAGTCTCAATACCCTGCATATTGATGGTAATGTAATGATTGATCGGAATATCCAGCAGCTTTGCCACCGTATCCATCGACATCGCCGCTCCACCAAACGCATACGCATGATTGATCTTATCCTGCGTATTATGACCAACAATCTCCGCATAAGTATCACGAGGCAAACTAGCCAGCAACGCCTCATCCGATACCGGATTCACCGTCGCCACCATCATCGTATCCGATCGCCCTTGCTCAGTGCGCCCAAGCGCACCCGTATCCACTCCTAAAAGTAAAACACTGAAGGGCTCTTGTTCAGATAGATTCACTTTGCGCTTATCCGACTCATCCTTATGATCCACAGACTCGTATGCGTTGTTCGCTGTGGATTTTACGTCATGGTACATCTTTGCTCCAACGCCGACTATTACTAGGATGATTGCTAGTAGAATTGCTAGTAATGATAATAGATTTTTTTTGGAGCGATTTATTTGGTTTCTTTAACTGTCCATAAAATCAACTAGCTTACTTGAATATTGAGCTATATAGTTTTATCAACATAGTTCACTCAATCACTATGACCTGCATACTAATAATTTTGTAATGAATGGGTTTTGGATAACCATACTTTATATTTATTCAATTCATCCCTTCATAAGAATTATAAAAGGTCATATTGTTTTTCTATGGAAAAGCATTTGGAAAAGAGTGAATATCAATTCTCGATTAACAATAAGTACAATAATTAAACATGATATTTCCCATATACCTAGTCCTATTCCATTCAATAAATACAGACCAGCAATTTGAATAAAAATGAACAAATGATTCTTAACAAGATTAGGTACATCGATACTTGTTTTGACAAACCTTTTTGTATCCTTCAACCGAATTAACCAAATTATGAAAAAACTAATTGATGAACTAATTCCTGCGCCGTTAAGACCAATCATCGGAATAAGTACTATATTACCTAAAATACTTATCACTGAACCTAAAACAGTAGTAGTAAAAACTTTCATAGTTTGCTTTGAAGCCGCATAATAATGACCCAGAAAACTTGAAAAACTTGAATATATAACTGTCAATAACAAAAATGGCACAAATTTCCAAGAAATAAAGTATTCTTTAGACACTAATAAGTTCATCAAAGGTTTTAATATTAATAAAATTCCGCTCATACCTATAAATAAAAATTTCGAATATAATGAGAAAATTTTTGAATAGAAATTACTACTATCTTCAGAGTTGAACTCTTCTATAGCCGAAAGTTGCCATGCCTGAAAAAAAATAGTATTTAAAATATTTAATAAAGACGGTATTTTATTGGCTACTGCAAATATTCCATTCGCTGCCGTATTCAAAAAGAATAAAATGAAGTACCTACTGACAGTGTTTGTAATCCACCAAGCTATACCATTAGGGATAAGAGGTATACTATATTTTAAAAGTTCTTTAGAACCCTTTTTACTTATTTTTTTTACATCGATATTCTTATGTAATGCCAAAACTATCCAAAGTCCAATATCCGAGATTATAGTGGCAACCAGAACAGACAATAGATACCCATGAATTCCGAAATTGAAAATAACTAGGAATAAAATGTTCAATCCTGCCGTTAGAAATGAGAGTATTATACCATTCACTGCGAAGATATTTATTTTGTCAATTGCTTTAGCATATTGCGAAAAAAGCATTTGAAAGGACTGAGCAATTAGTATGGATATGATATAGATACTATAATCTACATTACATATTTTAAATAATGGAATAGAGAAAATCATTATAACTACTCCAATCATACTAATGAACATACTATTACTAAAAACTTCTTTAATGTCTTTATTTCTGTCTAATGAAAATCTTAATACTGCATCATAAACGCTTAAAGAAATGATGGGAAGTAAAAGAGAGAGGGTAGACAATACCAAGTCTGAAATCCCAAAATCACTTTGGGTCAATTTCCAAGTATACAAAGGTAACATAAAAAAAGAAATTAGTTTACTACCCAAATTTCCTACTGCAAACAATATGGAATTTCCAGCTAATCTTTTGTATTTATTTTGTGCCATTGCTATAATAACCCCTACTGTTTTTTTATTTCTAAATAGCTTAATAAGTATTTACATCTATTTTTAAGTGAGGCTCCTTTCAGAGGAATTCTAGAGTGTGTAATTCGATCCATTTTTGCATGTGTTACATAATTAATATCTTGAAATACTTTTTCTTTATCAGTAATATTTTTTACTTCTTCGGATAATCCTTTTCTCAAAGGAGTCAGGTCAGTTTGCCTCATTCCATTAATTTTTAATATTTTCGAATTGTCCATAATTCTATTGAACATGCGATCATACTCTATTTGATAATAATTTCCCACAATTTTTATATAGTTCGAGTGATTAATTTTACATATTTTTAAATTTGTAAATTCAGTGTATATTTGAGCAACATCTTTCCAAATTACAGACTCGCTTGTTACTACGTTATAGTCCTCCTGAAACACTTCTGCTCTATTTACTAACCCAACTATCATTTTTGCCACATCTCCGGCCCAAGTCATCGTGGTCCTTTTAGTCAATATTTTCTCACTCACGGGTACTGGAATCCCTAACTGAGCTCTAAATATTATCGAATCTGCTTCCAAAGTAGCTAATTGAAAACGTTCCTTAGAATAGGTAATTGACGGTCTAATAATGGTCCAATTTTTATAAGAAGAGTTAACCAAGATACTTTCCTGTCTTGCTTTAGAAAGACCGTATTCATCTGTTTCAAGATAGTCTTTATCCTTTACTACATCAAGAAGCTTGGGAGATTTTTCGACAATTGGTGTTTCACTGTTTGCAAAAACTCTATATGAAGACACGAAGATATAGTGATACGTTCCCTCTAATAAATCTGATGCTCTCAATTTAAACTCTTCCGTGGTATAAACCATGAAATCAATAATAACGTCCCATTTTCGTTGCAATAACTGTTCCAAAAATATTTTATCATGAGCATTTCCTAGTAGGTAATGTAAACCTGAGTTATCGCTCTTCCTTTTTTTCCTAGTTGTGACAAAAATCTCATACTCTTTTTTAAATAACTCTGGAACTACGTAAATCCCCATAGCACCAGTTCCTCCCAATAAAAGTGCCTTCTTTTTCATTCTATTTTTTTCCTATAACCTTTAATCTATTTTTTACATCACTGGATAGTCGTTTTTTTATATTGTTTTTCAGTTTCGCGCTTAACAACAAATTATTATCCAAATTGCTTATTTTTCTTAATGCCTCAGAGTCATCTTGAAACTTTGTGAAGCATTCAAAAACTATTATCTTTTCACTATCACCTAAAAATAATGGCAATTTTTGATTAAACTCATTTCTATCAGTAGCTGAAATATAATCCATACCAAATGACTCTACCCAACATTTAGCCGGACTACTTTTTCCATTTATTATTCCGAAATGGTCCGCAGCAGCTATAAACTCATCGGCCTTATCACCAAATCTAGAGCCAATATGTGAGTAATTCTTAAATTCTCCCCCTCCGCCATTATTAATCAATATTATTCTAAGATTCTCTCTGATATGCTTATTTCCTAGTACATTCATATCATAAAAAAAGGCCAAGTCACCTAGAACAATAAAATTCATTTTTTTAGGAGAAGCTAACGACGAACCCACTATTGTGGACAAACACCCATCAATACCAAATCCTCCAACATTAGAATTAGTAGATACCGATGAATCATATTCAAAAAAATTATTACTTCGTAAACTGTTTAAAATTCCAAAATGAATATTAGAATCTTTGGGAAGTCTTTGTGATAAAGCTTGTGCTATTGAAATATTTGAAAACGGTAATCCCTCAATATCATTTCTTAACAACTTTACATATTCTTGCCATTTTTCTAAATATGTTAGACTCTCCTGAATAGATTTAGCTTCCTTCACCATTTGATTAAAAAAATCTTGCTCTTCACAATGAAATATATATTCTATTTTCTTAAATGTGTCCTTCAATTCCCCATCATTAGAAACTCTCCAAACCTTAGCTTCACAATTTCCTAAAAAATCAGAAGTGGCGTAATCGCCAGATACTTCACCGATATGAATAATTAAATCAGGAATCAAAGAATTATATATAGACTTCTCCTTATTAGCATTTAGACAAGCTATAGCACTAGTAACTTTTCCATAACCATTATAGTTACTTGTATGATCACAAAGGACAACACTACTATATTTTTTACAAAAATTTTCAATAGCCAAACTCTCTGATGCTTGAAATTTTTTATGACTTCCAATAAATATTGCAATACGATAATTTTCTGGTATTTTAGGGAATTTTTGTTTCTCAGTTATAATATCAGCGAACTCAATTTTAGGGAGATTCTTAGTTGAAAAGGTTCCTTTATATGATGTGGGTAAATTAATATGAATAGGACCGCTACCATTTTTCTTCAATTCTAAAAATGCTTTATTAACTAAATACTTACAATACCAATAATCATTGGCATCCTTTACAATAGGTAACTGAACAGAAATCGAGGCAACATCATTAGGAATAGAAGTTCTATCTATATTTTGTGGTATTAAATTTCCAATTTTGTCATTACCATTTGTAGATGTTATTGCAACAATTGGGAGCTTTTTATAAAAGGCTTCTGTTAACCCTGACAAGTAATTTCTAGACGCCGTAGCTCCGGTACAAGATAGTGCAACAGGTTCTCCAGATTCTAAAGACAGACCACAAGCTAGATATGCTGCTGACCTTTCGTCAACTGAAGAGTATACTTCAAAATATGAATCATATTGTATGCTTTGTAATATAGGAATATTTGTAGTCCCTGCTGAGGCTACAACTTTTTTAACTCCCATTTTTTTTAACCCCGCCAAAACAAGCTGTGCGTTAACTTCATCTGTATAATAATTTTCCACTAGTTATCACCTCTTTAAATTCTTTTTATCTGTTCACTCAAAAAAACAAATGATAGTTCTTTTTTCCTTTGCAGAATTTTGTTAACTGAATAATAATCGATCTTTCTTTTTGTTTGATTGAAGTCATGTTTCTGATAACTCAAATTGAATGTAGTCAATAAAGTATCGATTCTAGAATTCATAGATTCTAGATTGGAGTTTCTATCGAATACTTCAAAATATTTCTCGAAAATAATTGAAAATATACAGGCGTGGAAAGAGTCGGTAAAAACTGCTTCTGCATTATAAATAAGTTTTACAAAATCAATTGGACCAGCGACCCAGCACTTATCATCGCTCGGATCGCCAAGATTATATATTTTTAACTTATTTAGTTCTGCATATTGCCTAATATATAATCTTTCTTCGTCTGAGGGATTCCCCAAAAAATAAGTAAGAATATATTTTTCACCTTTTAAAGATATTTTACTTTTTCCCATCAATACCTCCCAGTCCTTAATCGATAGAAGCATAGTTGGATCTAAAACAACCTGAGCATCCCGTGATACCAGTTCTTTTACTATCTCAAGCCCTGATTGTTCTCTAACGGAAATTGTATCTAAGTTATTCAACCCGTTTATATAACAACTTTTCATTTCACTTGGAATTTTACTAACTCCAAAGCTCGCCGCATAACTAATTACTTTCTGATTGCTTAACGCATAAGGAACAAAGTCTAGTTCAGAAAAACGATCAAAATCATAATTCCATACTTGGTCACTTCCGATAATAAAAAGGTCATATACCGAAAAAGAACTAAAATCTTTTGTATTTTGATTTACCTCGCTGGTCTCTTTTATAAATTCTTCGGTAAATTCTTTAAATGCAATGCTTCTTCTATAATCTAAATCATTCCTAATTTTTGAATCCTTTGTAGTAAATACCCTTCCTGCTACCTTTTTTAGTATAGAGCCATCTTTTAAGGCATTTATAAATCTTTCCTTTTTATTAAACCTTGGTATGCAAGTTAAGTTTTTTATAGTTAATACTTCTGCATCAAAATGTTTCTCCAGAATTTTTTGAAGGGCATAATTTTGTAATCTATTCCCATAATTACCATAATCAGTAATCGTACTTATTGCTATTTTCATAAATTAAGTTTTCCTCATATCTTTTTTTTTGAAAAATTTTAAATACCGTCTCAAGTTAACATTTTTAATATTGTTATCCATTTATTCTTTAGCAAGACGTATTTTGCTACATATTTGAATCCCTTTATTTTAAGGACACAAATGTTTTCAAAATTACTCCTATTTAGATTATTCTCAAGAGAGATAGCGTAAAATATTTTGTGTAAATAGAATTTTTGAGTAGAAAAAAAGAAAGTCCAT
>NZ_JAQDPG010000030.1:0-818 GCF_027659535.1 Enterococcus malodoratus
TTAGCATGCATACAGTAAATATCTACGGCGAGTCTATCGTGGGTGAAGAAATCGAATATTTAGATCAACCCTACAAAAACATAATTATCGTGGAAGATTCTAACGGTGACAAACATGTGATTCATAGAGACACGATAGATAGGAATCGTAAGCGAAAACCAAGCCGTGCAGGAGTGAGGTTTGACCTTTTAGGTTGTCAGGCGCATGGAAGAAAAGGGACGTTGAGAAAGTGGCGGAGGATTGGTTAGGACATAAGAAAAAACTCCGCAAACTGGGACTATCACGGAAGTTTTGAAAGGGTTGATTTATATGAGTTGGACTGTTGGAGAATTGAAAGGTGCATTGGAAAATGTGCCGAATGATGCAGTAATTCATTTACAAACAAGAGGCATGGCTACGAAAAGAGCAGAGACAATCGTATTCATGGAGAGATCAGAGTTAGGCATACCAGCTCTTGTGATGTCTCCTTATGTGAGAAAAGCAGATGATTATAAAATGGTTGATGGAAAAATTATTGATAATTGGATGAATGAAAAGTAGAAAGGAGTCTATTTATGAAAGCAAAAGAGCTGATTAGTTTTTTGGAACATAATCCAGAAGCGGATGTGATGGTTTCAATCAGCGAATACTACGAAAGAAGTTTTCAAGATACTGGATATAAACAAAGTGAGTTGCAAAACGTAGCCAGTATTACGATTGATGCAGGGGCAAAACAAATCCAACTTTGTGGTGAAAAAAAGCAATAAGATTAGTTACACAAACGGAAGAAATTAAGGAGGAAGAACAATGAATTATAAGGAATTTAGAAAGACAACAGG
>NZ_JAQDPG010000031.1:0-746 GCF_027659535.1 Enterococcus malodoratus
TCGAACCTGCGACACCTTGGTCCCAAACCAAGTACTCTACCAAGCTGAGCTACTTCCCGGAAAATAAAAAAAATATGCACCCGAGAGGACTCGAACCTCTAACCCCTTGATTCGTAGTCAAGTACTCTATCCAATTGAGCTACGGGTGCGTATGTTGTTTTAATGCCGAGGACCGGAATCGAACCGGTACGGTGATCACTCACCGCAGGATTTTAAGTCCTGTGCGTCTGCCAGTTCCGCCACCCCGGCGTTTCTCCCACCCTGGTCTTCAGGAAAGCGGAAAACGGGGTTCGAACCCGCGACCCCCACCTTGGCAAGGTGGTGCTCTACCACTGAGCTATTTCCGCACGATGCCGGCTAAAGGACTTGAACCCTCGACCCTCTGATTACAAATCAGATGCTCTACCAACTGAGCTAAGCCGGCAACAAAAACAAAAAAATAGAAATGCGGGTGAAGGGACTTGAACCCCCACGCCGTAAGGCGCTAGATCCTAAATCTAGTGCGTCTGCCAATTCCGCCACACCCGCATATACTTATGAGCCGTACTGGGCTCGAACCAGTGACCCTCTGATTAAAAGTCAGATGCTCTACCAACTGAGCTAACGGCTCAAATGGGGGTTAACGGGTTCGAACCGCTGACCCTCTGCTTGTAAGGCAGATGCTCTCCCAGCTGAGCTAAACCCCCATAAGTTCGCGTGGCGACGTCCTAATCTCACAAGGGGCAACCCCTCACTACAATCGGCGC